>JAYTLZ010000020.1:0-13185 GCA_043728995.1 Minisyncoccota bacterium | reverse complement strand
GTCCCGGCAACGCTTTGAAAAACGGTCCTTCCGGACAACCTGCCAAGCGACTCTGTCCGGAAGGACCGTTTTTCTAGCGTTTTGCCTCGCCTGGCGGCTGAGGACAACCATAATTTAGAAAGCCGTCGCGCTCAGTAAGCCTTTTCCAGGGAGCGTTTTCTGACAGTCCGTATCTTCACCAGGCGGCTGGGGACCTACCTTATATATAGAGGAAAGGCCGGCAGCTGACGCTGCCGGCCTTACATGATGGCCTGATACAAATTCCACAGTACCTAGGGCACTGCAGGAGCCCTGCCTCTGGCACGAACCGTGTATTTTGCCGTTCGTGACTGCCGTTCCCAGTCAGCGATTCGGCGTAAAAACACAAGGACTTCTTTCATGCTACCAGGATCCAAACTAATCCCGGAATGAGTTTTCGAGGCTTTAACAGTCCCCTTATCTTCTTTCTGAACTTTTCTTGGCATATAAAAATCCTTTCCTCTCTTAGGATAAGCCAAAGTTACGAGAGTGGCAACAACTAAAAAGAAAAGGCGCGCCTCACGGCGCGCCCTTTATATTTGTTTGCCTTGCTTGATTTGGAGTGCCCCTCCTCCGAAGCAACAGTTTTTACTGTTGCCCGATGACCACGTTCGTCATCGTATGGCTTCCACTGACCGCTACGTACCCGAAGTATGAGAGCTGCGACAATGTCGCCTGCTCACTTCGGAACGCGTAGTTCGTAGCGATCTGTACTCCGTCTACCCACACCGAGTAGGTTCGTGTTGCCACGTTGACCTGCATCTTGATGTTGTACGTTCCATTTGCTACGTATGAGACAGATGTGTCTGCAACATACGCACCTCCGTTTCGTGCCTTGATCTTTCCGTCAGTGTCAAAGATGACGATTGGACCGAACACGGTGAACCTCTGACCTGAAGTCGTTGGTACTACGTTTGAGAGTCCTGTAAGTACGTCAGCATCACCTCGTGATGGTTTTGCTGTGTACGTTACCTCGAACGATCCTGTTCGCGTTGCCGTCCCCGACAGCTCCGCGAAGGTCTTTGCTGCCCATGTTCCTGCAGATGTAACAGTGATCGGAGATGCAGTCACCACGTTCAGTGATGAAGACACTGCTGACTTGTTACCTGTGGCGTCGAACGCTCGAACAGTAAACGGATATGACGTTCCTGCAGTCAGTCCGGATGCGGCATATGATGTCGTATCCGAATTTCCTACCACTGTTCCATTTCGAAGGATCTCGTATCCTGTTACTCCTACTGCGTCAGTTGAAGCTGACCAATTGATCTGTGCCGATGTCTGCGTCACGCTTGATGACGTAAGTCCGGTAGGCACAGTCGGAGCTGTCGTGTCAGACGCTGCATCGTTTTCGATAACTACGTTTGTCATTCGGTGAGCTCCTGTAACAGCTACGTATCCGAAGTGTGTGAGCTGAGTTACGGTTGACTGCTCGCTTCGGAACGCGTAGTTCGTAGCGATCTGTACTCCGTTTACCCATGCTGAGTATGTTCGCGATGGAACATCAATCTCCATTCGGACCGCGTAGTTTGTATTTGCTGTGTATGACACAGAACTTGCTGCGGCGTATGCTCCTCCGTTTCGAGCGTCGATCTTTCCATCAGCATTGAACCTTACGATTGGTCCGAACACCGTGAACTTCTGACTTGTCGATGATGGAGTTCCGTTTGAAAGTCCCATAAGCGAATCAATGTTGTTGCTAAGTGGTGTCGCAGTGTATCGTACCTCAAACTTTCCGTTACGTGTCGCTGTTCCAGAAAGTTCCGTGAAGGTCTTTGCTGCCCACGTTGTAGATGATGTTAGAGATCCACCAGGTCCTGAAGAGATGGTATATGTCGCATCTCCTACCGCACTGTTCGTCATTCCTGACTTGAGCGCGATAGCCTTGATTGTTGCCGTTGACGATACGCTTACAGGTCCACTGTATAGTGTTGAGCTTGATGTCGGTGTTGAACCATTTGTTGTGTATCGAATCGTTGATCCTGGTGTTGCGGTCGTGATTGTTACGGATACAGGTGTAGCTGATGTCATTGAGGACGGTGAGAATGTAGGTGTCGCAACCTGTCCTGCTGGGATGAGTGTGAATGTAGCTGTGGCAGTCTTGTTCGCGCTCATGGTTACCGTACACGTTGCCGAAGTTCCCGTACATGCTCCGCTCCATCCTGCGAACGTTGAGTCCGCGTTTGGTGTCGCTGTAAGTGTAACGGCAGTTCCGGAATTGTATGCCTGTGACGCGGCGCTTCCTGAAACAGTTCCTGTTCCCGTTCCTGACTTCGCAACGGTCAGTGTGTACTGGGTCACGGTTACAGTGTTGAATGTAGCTGTGGCAGTCTTGTTTGCGCTCATCGTCACGTTACATGTTGCCGAAGTTCCCGTACATGCTCCAGTCCATCCTGCGAACGTCGATCCTGCTGACGGAGTCGCGGTAAGGGTCACGACCGTTCCTGATGGGAACAGCTGTCCTGATGTCGCACCTGACACCGTTCCTGCTCCAGTTCCAGCGTTGTTGACTGTAAATGCGTACTGCGTAACTGTTACTAGGTTGAATGTTGCAGTTACGTTCTTTGCTGCTGTCATAGTTACTGTACATGTTGCTGATGTTCCCGTACATGCTCCGCTCCATCCTGCGAACGTTGAGCCTGCTGCTGGAGTCGCAGTAAGAACTACTGGCGTATTCGCAAAGTAGAGCTGTGATACTCCGTTTGTGAGTACTGGGTTTCCTGTCACTGTTCCAGTTCCTGTTCCGGTCTTAGTGATCGTGAGAAGGAATTCTGGGGCTGTAATAGTTAAGAATGCAGCTGAGACTGACTTGTTGGCGTTCATGAGAACTGTACATGTAGGGTTTCCTCCAGCTGACGCACATGCGCCTCCCCATCCTAGGAACGTACCTCCTGTCGCTGGTGTTGCGGTAAGCGTCACGCTCGTTCCGTCAACGTACTGCTGTGTTGGAACTGATGTTCCTGAAACAGTTCCTGATCCTGTGACCGAAGTCGTAAGTGTTCGGTATGTTACCGGCGTGCTGTCCTTTGCCCAGATCTGTGCAAGGTATGCATCTGTTGGCATAGGGATGAGGTTTGCGTAACCCGCAGCATCGTCTGTCCAATTAAGCAGATTTGGCTGAAGGATCCACTTTGGGGATGGGCTGACTGATGGCAGTCTTCCCACTCTCGTGTTCTCGATAACGTCCCAATCTGGAGATCCCATTCCTCCGATGAAGATTGAATTATAGGTCTTCATTCCGGTCGATCCTCCGTTGAATGCAAGTTCTGCCGGCCCACTTCCTCCACTCAGGATTGGGTACCTCGACTTCGATGCGTTTCCTGACATGATGACTGTGTTATCAAGAGTCAGACCATTGAGGCTTCCCACCTGTAGAGCTCCGTTACTTGAACCGAAGATTGCCGTATCCTGGATTATCGATCCTGTCTGATCCGTATAGCTTCCAGTAGCGAACTGGATAGTGTCGGTATGACCGCTACCAGTAACGAAGCGAGGAGCAAAGTACGATCCCGCAACAGTAACCTTCTTGATTGAGTTTGATCCGCTCGATAGACCCTGGATTGCGAATGTATCGGAGTCAGTTGCCTGTGAATCTCGCATAACCACTTCGACAACTTCAGTATCAGCTACAGACAGTTGAGTCGAAGCACCTACTAGAAGCTGTATAGGATTGGTCGAAGCTCCACCTGAGATATTAATCCATGCGAGTGCAGACCTGTTGTTTCCCTTAAATCTGATTCCTGGTTTTTCAACCTTAAATCCAGCAAAGGCAACTCCCTGAACATTGAGTATTGACACTCCCTTTGTCCAAGTTACCCTTCCGTATCCATTTAGTGGAGCAACTGTAACTCGCTTAGCCCAATCCGCAGATCCGACATTCTCTAGGCTATGACTATAATTTACTGCTCCGTTTCCAACCATTTCCCCATCCTTGATAAGAATTCTGAGTCCTGCATCTGCCTGTGCCTTCGTAACGCTTTGCAGTGCGGTCTTTAGCTCAGTCCAGCTCGGATTGATTACGATCGAAGGAACTGTTTCGTCATACATGAACGGTGTTGGAATCTTGTCTGGCCAGTGTGTTCCGTTCGGTCCAAATGATGCTACTCGAACTGGAATCTTTGAAGTCACGTCCGTTGTCCGTACCGACAGTGATGCAGATGCAGCTGATGTGTTCCCTGCTGCATCCTTTGCCTTAACGGTGTATGAGTATGCAGTGTCTCGAGTCAGACCGTTATCAGTGAACGATAGTCCTGCTGACGTTCCAACTGGTGTTGTTCCTCGGAAGATCTCGTATGAGGTAACTGCAACATTGTCCGTTGAAGCTGTCCATGTGATCGTTGCCGACGTGTTTGTCACTCCTGTCTGTGCAAGATTAGTAGGTACTGAAGGCGGCAATGTATCGACAAATCCGTATGTCGTCGTAGCTACTGCGCTTGAGTATCCAGACTTGTTACCTGCTGCATCGAATGCTCGGACATCAAAATCATATGTCTGCCCGATTGTAAGACCAGTAGCCGTAAATGAGTTTGTGCTTGAGTTAGAGACAACGTTTCCATCCCGTCGAACCTCGTATCCCGTTACTCCGATATTGTCAGTCGAAACGTTCCAGTTTAGGACAACTGTGTTGGCAGTCACTCCGCTCACTCTAAGGTTTGCTGGGTTTGAAGGGTCTTCAGTATCCGGCACCGACGGTGTCGAAACCCACATATTGTCAGATCCACTCCATCCTGTCAGGGCCTTAGTGCTGTATTGTACTCGGTACCAGTTGATTCCTCCTGCTGAAACAGGTCCCTCTAGTACGGTTCCCTTGTCGCCAGGCTGAACCTGTCCGATTGGTGTGTTGCCTACAGTAGTTGCGACGCTTCGTACGTTTACGTTCGTCTTGAAGATCTCGATCTCGGTTCCTGGCACGCACTGTGATGCACAGATTTGTCGTGCGGTTCCGTAATCGGGATTAGGTGCCTTTGGTAGACCATGAAATGGTCGAAGTATGTCGTTCCAGATTGGAAGAGTGTATCGATATCCTCGATCAGGAGATGTGATGTTCTCAGATGGCTCTACGAGTCCCTTTGAGAATCCTGTGTACCCCTTCTCAAGCTTGTAGATCAGGTCAGATGTTCCGACTGCTACAAGGTTCTTACCCTTGGTCTTGGTTGCTGTCGCTGAGCTCTGATCCCACAATCCTGAAGCGATAAGAACAAGCTGGTTCGTAAGGTGAGGTCGGTATCCGTCGTATGCATATCCGATACTGCTTCGTCCTCCCCCGGCATCAACCGAGTTGAACTCCTTAAGCATTCCCGGCTGTCCCAAGTTAGGGATTCCCGCACATCCTGAGTCAATGCTTCCTCCAGCAGAAGCACAAGTTACATTTCGTCCGAATGTATCAGAGACGAGTACGTCATACAATCCCATGTAGTCCTGTACTGTTCTACCGTAGTACTTGTAGTTTCGTACAGCTGAATGTACTGAACTTGCAGAAGCCTGCGCGAATATTCCTGCTGGGTTTGTAAGACCGAGTGTGTTGAGCTTTTGTGTGAACACGGTATGGTCATATGCACTCATGATAGCCTGTGCCTGATCTGGTCCGAAGTACGCGATAGCAACGAGCACTCCTCCAATCATTCCCTCTCGGTAGTTCGGGTTCCAGTCTCGATTAAGGTTTGTGTCACCATCAAGGGTTCGTGGTGTGCTCGGTCCAGTATCACTTGTTGTGAATGCATTACCGATAAGTGACGCGGTCATGATAGCATCGATCTTCTCTTTCTCTGCTGCAGTAATTTGATTCCAGATTCGAGGCGTGTACTTTGCCATCGTGAACATTCCAGTTACGTGCTTTTCATGCTGCGCAGGATATCCTCCGTTTGCATAAATCGTCTTGTCTCCTCGGATCGAGTACCTGATCTGCTCAAGCAGTCGCGCGTCAGAAGTCGTGTCGCCTGCATATGAGTTTGCGGCAAGTGTAATCGATGCACCTCCGTTTGATACGAATAGTGTGAACGCTCCTCCAGGAATCGTCTTATTGTATTCGATTAGAGGAACTGCAATGGCAGCCTGCACTGCAGAGCTCGGAAGCGGTAGTAATACTCCAGGAGTTCCAGCGGTTGAGACCGTGACACTTGCCTCGTCAAATCCTGTTGCTCCATCATTGTCAGTTGCAGTGAGTCTGAACACGTATGTTCCCTCTACAAGTCCACTGAGTGAAAGCGTGTTCGTAGTCTGCCCTGAAAGTGATGCGGCTGGTCCACTTACCTTTGTCCAAACTCGTGACGCAATTGTTCCATCAGAATCAGTAGCTGTTCCAGCTAGTGTTGCAGTTGCAGTTGGAAGTGTAACTGAAACGTCTGCTCCTGCGTTTACTACTGGTGCCTGGTTTGTTCCTCCTCCTGTTCCTGGGATAACCTCAATGTTATCCTGTCCTGTCCATCCGTCAGTTGCTCCGGCAAAGTTTACCTGCCACCATGTGATGTTGTCAGATGAAACTGTAGGTCCTCCGATTATTGTTCCGATTGATCCAAACGGCATCTGTCCGACAAGTCCGCTTGTAAGTGAAGCTCCTGGTCGTACGTTTACGAGCTCTGTCGTTCTAACCTGTGTCGAGCCGAATGTAATTGGAGTGATGTTAGGATTTGTTCCTCCGTCAATCTTTGATGACTGTGGGATGTCGTAGTTCTTTGCAAGTGGCATTGGAATCGTACTTACCCTTCGAAGCACAATTCGGTCCGGTGCGTATCCTCGCGATCGTCCTGACATTGTCAGTGTGTATGTTCCACCTGTCTGGAAGTTGTATACGGGCCATCGCTTATTAGCGTCTCCTCCTGCATCAAGCTGGTCTGCCCATGCCCATGCTGAGGACGAACCTCCGGCAATCTTTGTGTATGACTGCAGCATTGAGAGTGGCGCGTCATTAAGGTGGGTACCTCCTGCATTTGGTCCTGCAGTAAACGTGCTTCCGTTCACACCAGCCATTTTAACAAAGGCATCATTGTTAAGGTCTGGTCGCGTAGCGTCCTCGATATTCTTGTGTGATCGGATGTGAAGCTGGTAAAGTCCACCGTCGTTGATCTTGAATGTGTACTCAAGTGGGACGTCACCTGGGGTGTCGTCGATAAAGAGGTCATTTACGTCTGTGCTTCGGTACTCAAGGTGCGCGTTGTTTGTAGCGTTTGCAACGTATGCCGCATTACCCGATGTTCGTAGAGCCCAGAATTCAGCACCTGAACCAAGGTTCGATGAAGTATTCTCTGTCTCGATGACAACTACTCCTCCTGCGGAGTTGAATACGGCTGTTGATGGAGGAGGCGGTGTTGTTCCCTTCTTCACGAGTACGATCCAGTCGTTGCTGTCTGGTGATGAAAGCGTTGCGCTTCCGCCTCCGCTTACGCTCGTTCCTGTCGTAACAGCTCCCGTTCGTGGATTGAGCCACTTAACATCGAACGATCCGGATGCCGCAGAGAGGTTGAGTGTCGCGTTTCCTCCGTTGATAAGCTGTACGAGGTAAACCTGGTTAGTCTGTGCGAGTACCTTGTTTCCAGTCGCGCTGTTTCCTGAGATCAGGCTGTTCTGGTTTGTAAGTCCTGCAACAGGAAGTCCGTTTGAAGTTAGGAAGTCGATTGCATACTTGTTATATGTGTAGAAGTTGTTTCGTGATCGGAAGTCTGTAAGCGTGATATCTCCCTGATTGCTTCCTCCGTAATACCATTCAACTCCCTGTCCTCCTGCCATGATGGTTCCCCATAGCGCGTGCTTTCGGACGATTGCATGATTGTTTCCACTTGTGGAATCAGGATGAACTCCAGTTGAAGAATCTCCCGGCTCGTCCATTCCGATAACCCACTTCTTGCCCTGTGAGGCAGACTCGTCAACGTATGTCTTGACGTGTGCAAATGTGTTCTCGAAGTTGCTTGAGTCAGTTCCCTGCATTGAGAATCCTGTTAGGTCTGATGCATTTCCCATAAGTCCAAAGTACTTGCTGTTACATCCAGGCCATGTACCACATGTTAGGTGCAGCACTCGGTTGTGGTCGTATGCGTCAACATCCTTAAGGTATGTTGCCCAAATCTTTAGATCAGTTACTGCTCGTCCGTTCTCCTCTCCGAGGTTCCAGTTGAGTGCAAGGTTGTGTCCGTATCGTGCTACAAGCTCTCGTGCATACAGCTTGAACTCATCGTTTGTCTGAACCTCATCGTTCTCTGTCTCCATCATCTTGAAGTGAAGGTACATTCCCTTCTTTGTCGCGTGGTCGAATACCTCTCCCCACTGATCAAGCTTTGAGGTGTCGAATCGAACCTCGTCGCCAGCCGATGTGAATGGGTACACGTTTCCGTCATCTCCGCCTACGTTGTATGTAAGGAATGAGAATGCGTTAAGTCCCTGGTTTGAAAGATAGTTAACTGCTCCGATGATCTCAGTTCCCTTTCCTCCCTTCCATGATGGGTCACCGGTTACATAATCACCAGCATGTGCTGACCATGTCTTTACTGTTCCGTTTCCAATATCTGGAGTGTTGTCAAAGTCATTGTAGGCCAAAAGGTTCTCTGGTGAGTCCACTCCCGCCTTGATGAATCGCTCTCCTGTCTCTGAGAACTTGAGGTAGTGCTCCCCGTCATATACGAGTCGTCCCTTTCCTCGAAGGTCTTTTCCTGACTTGTCTGTATCTGTAATGCTGAATGTATCAGTCGCTCCGTTGAAGTAACCAGCGCTCGTTCCTGCTGACGCAGATGTCGAGATAGCAATATTTGATCCTTCTCGGAATGAGGCAACATATGTCCATGTTCCTGTAAGGTCTGGTGCGAAGTGCGCCCTCCAGATGTTTCCTGTTCCATGAGTTGAAGAGTTCACGTCTGATTCTCCGGCGTTTCCGTCAGCTGCGAAGTATGCAGGCACGGTGTATGTTCGTCCGCTTGTATGTGTAAATGTTACGTCAGCCTTATAGTCCCTGAATGGGTTTGGTGTTGCTGACTCGCTTGTCGTAGGTCCCTCCATCGAGAGAGTTACCTTGTGCCACTTCTTGAGCTCTCCAGAGACAGTTACTGTACCTGTTCCTCCGCCCTGGTTCACGATGACCGTAACCTCGTCGGTTGCGAAGAGCGTTCCGTCGGTTGAAGTCAATCGAAGTACGTACGTTCCTACTGCGCTAAATGTCGCAGTCGTGTCGACTGCGTTCGCGTTTGCGAACGTCACTGTTCCCGCTCCTGAAACCTCTGTCCATGATGATGAGACTGTTGATCCTGCTGGAAGTCCGTCGTCAGTCACGGTTGCGTCGAGCGCTACTGAGTTGGCAGGAAGGGTGATAGCCCTGTCAGATCCTGCACTTACGACTGGTGCCTGGTTTACTCCTGTTGGAGAATTCACGATAACCGTAAGCTCATCAAATGCGCTCAGGTCTCCGTCGTTTGCAGTAAGTCGAAGTACGTATGATCCAGCTGCGCTGAATGTCGCAGTCGTGTCGATCGAAGTCTCGCTACCGAATGTAACGGTTCCTGCTCCTGAAACCTCTGTCCATGTAGTCGTGATTGCTCCGTCATCTGTCGCTGTCGCGTCAAGGGTCACGCTGTTTGTTGGAAGCGTAATTATCTTGTCCGTTCCGACGTTCACAACTGGAGTTTGGTTTGTTCCTCCCCCGTTTCCGAATGTGATGTTTCCAATACTGTGAGGTCCGCTCGCGGCCACATATGTAAGGTGTGTAATTGATGATACTGCAGTTCGGAATGTTCGGTTAGTTGCAATTGTAATTCCGTTAACTCGAACGCTGTATCTGTCAGTATCAACGTTAGCGTCAATCTCAACTCGGTATGTCTGTCCCGCTACGTAAGGCACGATTGTGTCCGCCGTGTATGTTCCTGATGTTGAGTGAACGTCAAACTTTCCGTCCTTCATTCGGACGATTGCCGACATGCTTCCGTATGAGGTAGCAGCCGATCCTGAAAGTCCCGTCGCCATGTCTGTACCGTTTGCTGCTGGTGATACATCAAAGCTTGCAGTGAATGTTCCTGTCTTTGTTCCGACTGAGTAGTTCTGGAATGAAGTTGATGAAGTAAGTTGGGCAACAGTAAGTGTTGCGCCGTTCGAAAGTGTAGTACCTGATGAGTTTGTTACTGCTACTGTATAGATTGATCCTGAGTCGGCAGCGGAAAGCAACGGTGTCGTATATGAAGCTGATGTTGCTCCTGCGATGTTTGTTCCGTTCTTCTTCCACTGGTATCCAGAGACTGCTGGGTTCGCCGTTGCCTGAACAGTGAATGTTGCTACTCCTCCGATTGCTGCTGATGTAGATAGGGGTTGTGTCGTTATAGTCGGTGCACCTGGAACGATGATTGTGTATGTCTTTGACTGAACGAAGCTATTGTCGATTCCTGCCGATGTCGCAATCGCCTTTACGGTTGCAGTTGATGAAAGCGTGAACGGTCCTGTGTATCGTGTTGATGCAGTAGTTGGGTTGCTTCCGTTTGTTGTGTAATAAATTGATGCTCCTGCCGTTGGTGAGGTAAGGGATACAGAGACTGAAGTGTTGTGTGTTTCCTCGGCTGGACTAAATGACGGAGCGGAAGTTCGAGGACTATTGTTCTTACCCCACATTGCAAGCAGTGAGCTCTCAGTCGGTCGCGGAGCATACAGATCATGCTGAGTTGCGCCCCAGCTTGTTAGTGTAGGATCAACGGTCCATGCTCCAGTCGCTGGTACATATCTAGCTGACACACTATTAGTCTTTGTATTAGAAACGTGCTTCCAAGGATACTGTGCATCAGTTGAGTTAATTCCCATTGTACCAATAATGATTGAGTCATACGCCTCAAAGTTCTTACCTGATCCATTGAATACCTGCTGGTATCCCTCAGACGAAGCTCCTGGCAGCCAATTGTATCTTCTTCGTGAAGACTCTCCTCCAATTAGGTATGAGTGGTCAATTACAAGTTTATCAATGTTTCCTGTCTGAACTGTTGCGTTGTTTGATGCAAAGAGTGCACTGTCAATAATGTACATATCAGAGTAGCTACCACCTGAACCCTTTGCGTACTGCAGAGTGTCAGTATGAGGACAGTCTGTACCACAGTCTTTGTAAAGCCAGAAGCGAGGTGCGAGATAACTTCCGATAACTTTCACGTTAGTGAGTGTTCCTCCTCCAGAATAAATATCAGCAGTATCGTCACTTACTCCCTGAGAGTCTGGGACTACGAACTCTACGATTTCCATATCAGTCGTTGTCTGTCCGCTTG
This sequence comes from Minisyncoccota bacterium, assembly GCA_043728995.1. GTDB lineage: Bacteria > Patescibacteriota > Minisyncoccia > Phycocordibacterales > JAACPR01 > JAULZV01. The sequence continues at coordinate 1,957 of JAYTLZ010000020.1, read as the reverse complement.
TTCCATAAAATCCATGCTGACCGTCACGGCTGAGTGTCCATGCAAATGCAGACTCGGAGTTACCGGTTGCCTTAAGTCCACCCTCAATAATAAATCCAGCGAACGCAACATTAAATACTTTGTGAATTCGAGTACCTCCTATCCAGGTAACGGTACCGAATCCATCTCGTGGTGCGACAACTACTCTCTTGTTCCAATCTGCAGAACCGACATTAGCAACAGCTTCTCCACCACTTGAAGGATTTTTTCCTTGACCAACTAGCGTTCCAGGTTTTACAAGAATTCTAAATCCAGCATCTGCCTGTGCCTTTGTCACGTTTCCGATTGCAGTCTCGATCGCCTGCCAATTTGCCTCAACCTCAATTGAGGCAACTGACTCGTCATACATGAACGGAGTTCGTGTTGGCCAGTGAGTTCCATTTGGACCGAATGATCGTACAGTAGTCGGAGCCGAAACAGAGAGATCGGCAGAAGATGCCGACTTCAGTACGTTTGAGTTACGTGACGAAGAATTTGCGTAGGCAGCCTCTCGTGAGTCGTTTGAAGATTCAACAACATTATTGAAAACATCCGAGCCTGATCGAGCTCCGGATGTCTGTGACGCACTGAGGGACAAAGACTGGGCTGGTGCAACTGATTGCGCACCGAGCACCTCTCCCGTTTCAAGTGGCGTGGTATCCGGAATTTGTTCCGAGTTTTTTGCAGTGGCTCCGAGCGTTCGAGTCGATACGACTTCGGCCGGGTTGGTCGCGACTGCCGCGTTCTGATTCGGAACCTCGATCCCTCCGAGTACGAAGAGTGCGAGCGCTACGAGTGATGATCCTGCAAGTAATAATTTTTTCATAATGGTTTGTAAGTTTTTTTAATGTTGTTGATTGCTTCTAAAACGGCAAAGGGCCCCACCCGCTTTCGCGCAGTGGAGCCCCATACCAATGCGTTGATTATAGCAGCATAAATATAATTACAAGCACACATAAAAACGTTTGTGTGGATAACTTGACACGACGTTTTCAAAGTCAAATCAAGATGTTTTGAGTAACAATGCCGATTGTTTTCACGTAATGTGATAACACGTGCTGTAGAGATGGATTGTGAATCACAAACGAAAAACGGCGAACCCTTTTGGGTTCGCCGTTTTCCTAGCTAGTTCGTTCAGTTGCTCACTTCAATCATTGTGACTGAAATTTCTATCGATACGAAATACTAAGTAAAACCTAGTTATTTCAGTTCGACTGTTGCACCTACATCTTCTAGCTTCTTCTTGATCTCTTCAGCCTGATCCTTCTTCACTCCTGACTTGATGTCAGTTGGAGCAGCATCTACTAGATCCTTCGCTTCCTTAAGTCCAAGAGCAAGCGCTTCCTTCACAACCTTGATGACACCGATCTTTGAAGCTCCGGCATCCTTTAGGTGAATTGTAAAGTCTGACTTCTCCTCTGCTGCCTCGGCTGCGCCTCCGGCTGCCGGAGCTGCAACTGCTGCTGCAGACACTCCGAACTTCTTCTCAAGAGTCTTCACGAGCTCGTGAAGCTCAAGCACTGACATCGTCTCAATTGAGTCGACAAGCGCCTTGAACTTGGCAGGAACCTCGAATGAAGTCTCCTCTGCCTGTACGTCCTGTACCTGTGTATCTTCTGCTGACATATTTTCTAATTTAGAATTTTAAGTAATTGATTTTAATTTCTCGATTTTCTGCGCGCTCACTTTTACGCGAACGTGTAGTAGATCACTAAGCCGCCTTCTTGTCCGCGATTGCCTTGAGGGCAACTGCGAATCCCTGGATCGGTGAGTTGATCACGTTTACGAACATTCCTCGAAGTACAAGCATTGATGGGATCTTCGCAACCTCCTCGATCTGTGACTTGTCCATGAACTTTCGTTCGAACACGCCTCCGAGAATTGTTACCTTACCATCGAACTTTTTTTGGAACGCAAATATTTCTCGAGCAGGTCCTGT
>JAYTLZ010000019.1:0-30138 GCA_043728995.1 Minisyncoccota bacterium | reverse complement strand
CTTGTCCTTGGGCAGATACTCATTCGTCCACAGAACGGAACTCTTCATGTCCTCCTTGGCAAACGAACCGCCGATCCCGAATCCGTCAAAGTCCATTGTCGCAAGAAACTCAGCGCTCTCTTTCCTCAAATGCTCGAATCGTCCACCCTGCACAACCGCATACAGTGCCTGACGTTCTGCATTCGGGGAACTTTTATGAAAATCCACGCAACGCTTGGCCCAACGATGAGTTCGGTCCAGCGAACGCTTCTGATAATGCTCACCCTCCATAGGTGAAGTGCATTCGTCGAATGCGAAAATAATATCTGCACCGATGTTGTGCTGGATCTCGATTGATCGCTCCGGAGTAAAGTAGTGCGCAGTCCCGTCGATATGTGATCTGAACGTCACGCCGTTCTCATCGATACGTGCCTTGCCTGCGTTACTGCGTTTCTTGCCCTCCTTCACGTCTTGCTCCATCGGCAGCATGATCTCGTCCTCGTTTCCTTTGGTGATTTTGGAAATAGAGTGCCCGAACGCCGCTCCGAGCGAAAATACCTGGAACCCGCCCGAGTCCGTAATAGTCGGCCCATGCCAGTTCATGAACGGCTGGATCCCGCCTGCCTTTTGCATGACTTCCTCGCCAGGCTCTAGATAGAGGTGATATGTGTTCGCCAGTACTGCCTGCGCCCCAAGCGACGCAACCTGCTCAGGTGTCAGCGACTTCACGGTCGCCTTCGTTCCAACAGGAATAAACGCCGGCGTCTTGATGACCCCGTGCGGCGTAACGATCTCACCAACTCTGGCATACCCGTTGGCATGCTCCTTGATGATGTTGAATTGTAGCGGTTTTTTACCAGACATTGTTTAGGGTATAATTAGAGGCATGTTATTTTTCAAGAAAAAGAGTGACGTCATTCGACCGGAAAAAGAAGTGGCTCCTCACCCACTGACATTACCAGAACTTGACGCGCAAATCAAAACGAGAGTCGAGACCATTACCCATGAATTTACTGACGGATTCAACTTCATTAAGGCCAGCGAGAAGACCGTGAGCTTCTTCGGTTCTGCACGAACTACCTCAGAAGAAGACGATTACAAGAACGCGCACATGCTTGCTGCGGAAGTTTCCAAGCTCGGATACGCTGTCGTGACTGGAGGAGGTCCAGGAATTATGGAAGCTGCCAACCGTGGCGCGTTCGAGAACAAAGGAGAGTCGCTCGGCCTGACCATCAAGCTCCCGATGGAACAGATGACCAATCCGTATATGAACCGCAACCTCGGGTTCAAGTACTTCTTTGCACGAAAAGTGGTGCTTACTTATGCAGCCGAGGCATATGTCTACTTCCCCGGAGGATTTGGTACGTTGGACGAGCTGTTCGAGATCCTGACGCTCGTGCAGACCAACAAGATCGAGCGCGTGCCTGTGATCCTCTTCGGATCATACTTCTGGAATCCGCTTAAGCAGTTCCTTGTAGACCAGCTCGCAGTGAATGGAAAAATCGACCAGGCTGACCTGGACCTATTCACTATCACTGACTCAATTGAGACGGCAGTAGATATGATCAAGGCCGCGCCAATCAGAAAGGCGAACTAGTTTTGCGTCGCCTGTCCCAAACTAATCTGCTCGTTTATCTTCTGCCTGATCATGTCGGGTTGTTCGATTCCCTTTACGATGAAGTTCGTGTTGCTTCCGGCAGTCTGGATGTCCAAATCACCGAACACCAGCATGCTTTCAATGATCCCGTCTGCCCTGGATGAGATGTCCTGCACCTTGTCCAAATCTAATGTCGATATTTCCCTATTCCACAGGCCGATCTGCTCGATGTCGATGATGTGCTTGTCCGTAATTACGAGAATGTCCAAGTAGAGATTGGTCCAGATGACGAATCCTGCAGTCCAGACGACAAACAGCCAGCACAGTATCAGAATCATGGACAACGCTCCAAGATTTGTTTCTGCAAAAATGCTCTCAGGCACCGCATACGCCATCGACGAGATGATGACCGGAATGAGCAACGAGAAAAGCAGCGCCAGCGTCTCAAGCATAGGCTTGAACCAGTGCCTGCGTGCGACCAATACTACGTTTTCGTTTTCTTCAAGCTTGAATGCCATTATCCAATGAGGTAAATTCCAATAAAGAATCCTAACGCCAGCAGGATCAGGATCGACACACCCATATACAGCCACTGCGCTACCCGCTTGAAGTTCGCGTTGAACTCGTAATATCCCCAGTGATGCACGAACGTAAACGCGAAGTACACGAACACGACGACAAGCACCACGAAAATAATCGGCAGTGCCAGCGTAAGTGTCGATGCGATCGCAGCGGTTTCCATGTGAGTATTATATCTCAAAAATTTTCATGCACATGAGTTTTTCCAAAAATCTGTTAAAATCACAGTATGAAACTTTCAACTGACAACTATAAGGGTGTGCGTGACTTTTATCCCGAGGACTACCGCGTCCTCGAGTACATTTTTAATACGTGGAAAAGCGTTCTCAAGAAATACGGCTACGAGCAGTACGACGCCAGCCCGCTCGAGTACTCAGAAATCTACCGACAGAAGTCCGGCGAGGAAATCGTGAACGAGCAGACGTATACCTTTACGGACAAGGGCGGACGTGAGGTCAGTCTGCGACCCGAGATGACGCCGACTGTGGCCAGAATGGTTGCTAAGAAGCACCGCGAGGTCAGCTATCCCCTACGGTGGTTTTCAATTCCAAACGTATTCAGATATGAGCGCCCGCAGAAAGGACGTCTCCGAGAGCACTGGCAGCTCAATGTCGACATGTTCGGCCTTGATTCAATCTATGCAGAGGTTGAGACGATCCAAATTGCATATGACATTCTAATTGCTTTTGGACTGAACGATTCTCAGTTCGTCATCAAGGTAAACAATCGTAAGCTTCTCAACTCATTCTTTGACGCGACTACCCTATCCGATGAGCAGAAGCACAAGGTCATCAAGCTTCTCGACAAGAAGAACAAGCTCGATAACTTTGACGAGCAGCTACGCGATATCGCAGGTAAGGGATTCAAGTTTGATCCTGAGATGGATGAGGAGACTGCAGCAATCGTCGACTTGCTTAGGAAGCGAGGAATTTCCAACATCGAGTTCGATCCGTACATGGTTCGCGGCTTTGATTACTACAACGGGCTTATCTTCGAGATTTTCGACACGAGCCCTTCCAACAACCGTTCCGTATTCGGCGGTGGACGATATGACAACCTCACGCACATCTTTTCAAATGACTCGGTGCCCGCTATCGGATTCGGCATGGGCGACGTTACCCTGCGAGACGTTTTAGAGACGTATGACCTGCTCCCGCAATTCACTGACAGAACGGATGTATACCTATGTACCCTGCACGAGAACTTTATCGACTCGGCCATGACGCTTGCGGACGACCTGCGTAAGGAAGGCATCAGCGTTCAGCTCGACTTTTCTACTAAAAAGATGGGAGACCAGATCAAGAAGGCACTTAACAAGAACTGCACATACTTTGCAGCGATTGGTGACGACGAGATCCATTCGCAGAAGCTGGTCCTCAAGCACCTCGCATCCAAGAAGGAGAAGAAGCTCAAGTTCAAGCACATCTCGAAGTTTGTCAAAAAGAATCTGTAACGTACAATAATCAGACTATGAAAATACTTACATTCGATATCGAGACCACTAATACCTTTGACGAGGTCGGGTCATCAAACCCTGCTGACCTTGATTTGGCAGTTGTCTGTGTGCACGACAGCTACACGGACCAGATTACGCACTACTTCAAGGAGGACCTGGGCAAGCTATGGCCGCTTATCGAAGAAGCAAGCATGCTGATCAGCTACAACGGTGACCACTTCGATATTCCCCTGCTCAACAAGTACTACGCAGGTGATCTGAATAATATAAAAAGTCTCGACCTCATGAAGGAGGTCAAGAATGTGATAGGACGACGCGTTAAGTTGGACGACATCGCGACCGCAACGCTCGGCGAGTCCAAATCTGCCGACGGTCTCCAGTCAATCATCTGGTGGCGACAAGGCAAGATCGACCAGGTCGTCTCATACTGCAAGCAGGACGTTGTCGTAACGCGAAAGGTGTATGACTTTGCCATGAAGAAAGGCTACCTCGAGTACAACAACCGCGGGGTTAAGGAAAAAATCAAGTTGGACACTACCAACTGGGAAATAATAGAAGAGAATAATCTGGCACCGACGCTGGGGTTTTAAACAAGCCAAACCAGTATAACCACCGCCAAAACCACCCGATACACTACAAACCACGTAAACGTATTGGACTTGAGGAACTTAAGGAGGAAGTCGATCGCCAGCCACCCGAACACAAAGGCTGAAATAAAGCCCAAAATGAGGCCTGAGGCACCGTTGCCTACCAACTGACCGTCCTGGACGATATCGAGCATTTTGAACAGTCCTGAGCCAACTATGATGGGTATGGAAAGGAGGAAGCTGAACCGCACTGCGAGATCCTTGGGAATGCCGAGAAAGTATCCTCCTGAGATGGTCATGCCGGAGCGCGACATGCCGGGGACGAGCGCGAGCGCCTGAAAGAATCCGATACCGATGGACTTGCCGAGCGTCAGATCCCCTGCCTTGTGCGCTCGCGCTCTTTGGGCCAGAACCTTATCCGCTGCAAACATGATCACAGCACCGATTACGAGCGTCAGCGCAACCAACTGTGGATTCCTGAACACCGTTTCCATGTAGTCCTGCAAAAAGAGTCCTGCAATTACCGCAGGAATCGTTCCGACAATCAGGAACCATGTCAGCTTCGTCTTTACCGGATCCTTCACCTTAGCGAACACGTTTTTTATCAAATCACCAATATCCTTTCTAAAATAGATCAGAACGGCCAGTGCAGTCGCCAACTGCAGCACCGCGTCAAAAGCCAAACCACCCTCCTGAGATATCCCCAGCAGCTCCCTGGCCACGATAAGGTGCCCAGACGATGAAATAGGCAGGAACTCGGTTATTCCCTGGACGAAACCGAGCAAAATTGAATCAAATGCGGATACCATATATAATGGTCATATTATCATAAATTAGTAATAGACATGAACAAAGTTTTTATCCCTATCGCAATTGTTGTTTCCGGTCTGATCATCGCAGGAGCGATCTACCTCACGAACAAGCAGCAGGCAGCAAACAACGCGCCCGCTGACAACAATATCGAGCTTTCAATCTCACCTGTCGATTCGACAGACCACATCAGGGGAAATCCTGACGCGGAGATCGTCATCGTTGAGTACTCGGATTACGAGTGCCCATTCTGTAAGGGATTCCACGGAACGATGAATCGAATCCTGGAGGAGTACGGAACGACAGGCAAGGTTGCCTGGGTGTACCGACACTTCCCTTTGACCCAGATCCACCCGGACGCGCAGCCATCGGCCGAGGCGTCTGAGTGTGTTGCCAAGCTTGGAGGAAACGACAAGTTCTGGGAGTACTCTGACAACATCATCGCAGGTACGCCTGACTCACTCTCTGACGAGAACCTTCTAGCCGAGGCTACGAAGATCGGAATCAATGGGGACGAGTTCAAGGCCTGCATCGAGTCTGGATACGGAAAGACTGAGGTAGCCAAGGACGTGAAGGACGGAAGTGAGATTGCCAAGGTCGACAAGCAATTCGGAACTCCGTACAACATCCTGATCTCAAAGGGTGGCGTACAGACTCCTATCCGAGGAAACCAGCCGTACGCGACAGTCAAGCAGACAATCGATACGATTCTGGCCGGAAGCGAGACGCAGTAAGAATTTGAATCGGGTTTAGTTTAACAAAAGAAAGAGGGCGCCGAACGGCGCCCTTTTTGTTTACATATAATTTCTTTACTAAAATTTTACGTCGTGAACATTACCTATTAGATATTGTGTACCTGCCTTGTCAAACAAACACCGAGTGTACGTATTCATAGATGCTGCCAATTTGTGGCAGGTACAGAAGTCTAAGGAACGGAATATTGACTACCAAAAATTAAAAGGGTACCTCGGTAAGAAATTTGACGCCTTGGAGCTCAAGATATTTTATCTATACTGCGTATCCTACAGATGGGACCAGAGGATATGAACTTGGTGCACAGCATGGTTTCTTCGTATTCCTAAATAAAAAACTTGGGTTTAAGATAATAAAAAAGCCACTTAAAAGAATAGTGACTAGAAATGTAGATAATAAACCTATAATCATCGAGAAAGGAAACATGGATGTTGAGATAACGATTGATGCCGTCCACAACATAACAAAATACGACATTGCCGTCTTTTTTACCGGTGACTCCGATTTTCTTTCTCTTGTTACCTATATTAGATCATCAGAAAAAAAGGTTCACGTGTTCTCATCAAGACACAACATATCTTCCGAACTAAGAACCGGGAGCAACGGATACATAGACATACTCAAAATAGAAGAAGATATATGGAGAAACAAATTCGAGAAATAATAATAAAAACAGCCCTCCTTTCGGAAGGCTGCCATCGTTTCTAATTCCCTCAGAGTATATCACCCCAAGATAAGGATATTGTAATCCTGAGGGAAAATTTGTCAAATTACCAGACTATAAATACGTTATTTCTTCTGGATAGAGACGTGTAGAGCACACCACTCGCAACCCTTCTTCTGGCAGCCGTTGCTCAGAAATTCCGCCGACATGATCTCGTGTGCGGTTGTGTCGATGACAGTCTTGAGTTCTGCAATATCCTCATCACTCACCTGCAGGGTCTGCAGTTCTGACTGCCCCTTCTCATTAGGCTCCACGAAGTCGAGCATCGTCTGGCTGATGCGATACTTGCCGTCATGATAGCCATCCTGCAGAATGTGATAGAACGTCAACTGACGTGCCAGGTCCTCCTTCTGCTCTTTGTTCTTTTTGGAGTACGGCCTACCTGTCTTGTAATCGACGATATTGATTGGTCCCTCCATCTCGTTCTCGAGGTATTCTATCTTGTCGATAATTCCCTTGAGTCTCAGTGTCTCGCCTGAACTGAGGGCAAAGTCCTTGCTCACGGTTTGCTCAGTTCGCACGTCGAACTTCATGTCAGCCTTACGGTTGTCATGCCACGCAGCCAGTGCCTCGCGTCCTCGCTTCAGATATTTTTTCTTGTCGGACTCATGCAATGATGAAAACTTCATGACCGTGTCGAATAATTCGAGCAGTCTGTCTGCGGTACCAATCTCACCGTTCTTCTTGCCTTCGGCAAAGAACTTCTCGAGTGCACAGTGCATCTCATTACCGTACTGCATGTGCGCTGAATATCCGCTCGGGATCTGCACCAGGTTTCTATAAAAATATTTGATCGGGCAAGAAAGGTAGTTATTTAATCCCGTCGCGTTCAGTCCTTTCCGCATAAATAGATCCTTGATAAACGATTGCTCGTAAATGGTTCGCTCCGTCTTGAACGGTTGCAGGAAGAACGTCAGGTCAGATAGATGGGATTTCTCAAAACCTTCCGTGTCCAATGAGGTAAGCACCTCAGCAGGCAACTCATTGATAAACTGGCTCTTCTCCTGCTCCTTCCCTTCCCAGTCTGACTTGGAGTATGTGATGCTCAGTTCCCTCTTGGCTCGTGTCATCGCAACATAGAACAGTCGGCGCTCATCATGCACGTCACCCTTGTAGTCCTTGATCGGCAGCGTGATTCCACCAAACGATCTACTTTTCTCCCAATTAGACCTTGTAGTGTTAATCATGTACACGTGCTCGAACTCCTTTCCCTTGGATCCGTGCGCAGTCATGAGCTGTACGCCGGCCTCGTATTCCGTCCCACCGCTCTGGATATCCAAATGATATGCGTGATACGAGTCCACCAGTTTTATAAAATCAGAAAGTGTAAACGCACCCTTCGCATCTTGCCGCTTGATCTCGTCAAACAGCTTGTCGAGCTTGAGCATTTTGTCACGACTGAGATCACTTTGCAGCATGTATGGCAAATATCCGATGTCATTTAAAAAGTTCTTGAGGAATTCCAAGATATGTTCATTACGCGAGTTGGTAATCGCGGCATTAATTTTTTCTGCAAAACCCAGTATCGGACCCTGATTCTCGATGTGCAGCTCGGCAAGTAATGTAGAAGAGGAAAGAATATCAAACAACTTCCTGCCCTCGCGCGCATGCGAGCCTCGTGCATTGAGTATCTTGATGGCGTCGTAGCCACTAATGCCAACAAACTGTACAAAGAGCGCGCGACCCAGCGCTTCTTCGTCCAGAGGATCCTGCACGACCCGCAGCAACGTAATGATGTTCGCGATATCCACATCCTCGAACACGCTGTCCTTGGAATAGACTGAGAATGGAACGCCGAAGTGTGCAAGCACCTGCTTCACGTCACCCAGGTGTTTGTTTGCACGATACAGGATGGCAATCTCCTCAGGTGAAGTTCCCGCATCCAGCTTCCGCTTGATGTCTTCACCGATATGCAGCAGCTCGAACTTATAATTGGAAAATTCTCCGACAGTGATCGGCAGGTTCTCTGACTTGTTAGCGTGCAGTTCGACGGAATCCTCGATCGAGTTTGTGATCGACGCGTGCGACGCGGACAGAATATTTTGCACTGACCGGTAGTTCTCCTTGAGCGCGATGTGCTTGATATCGTCGTACAGAGTATTGAAATGCCGAAACGTCTCCTCGCTTGCTCCCTGGAACCTGTAGATGGACTGCTTCTCGTCGCCCACGGTAAAAACGTTCGGGTGTCGGTCCAGGTGCTCCGCGCTTGTCAGGAGCTCAATCAGCTCGTTCTGTCCGGTATTGGTATCCTGATGCTCGTCTACAAGTAAATATTGGTACTGTTCCTGCAAGTCAAAGGCAAAGTTCTCGTCGCTGCGCAGCTTGGCCAGCACGGTCAGGATCATATCGCTGAAGTCGTACAGTTTGAGTCGAGTCAGTTCTGCCTGATACTTTTCATACGCATCAACGGCCTCGTATGCCTGCTCGAGACGTTTTATGATTTTCGCTTCTTCCACAGGTTTGATGTCACCGACACTGAACTCCTTGTACTTTCTTTTATAAAAAAGATCCTCGTCAGCGTACAGTTCCTCCTTCCACTTCGGGATCACGTTTCTGAATTCCTCGGGACTGTATCCCTCCTTCTTGATCGAGTTAATTGCCTGCGCGATGTCGCGCACCTTCATGTAATCATCGTGTGCGGTTATTAGATGGACGAAATCACTGCTATCGATAATCTGTTCGATGATCTTCACCTTTTGTAGATCATCTATGACCTGTGCATATTCAAATTGCGGAAAGTACGCCGTATTGTTCTTGATCACATGCTCGCAGAACGCATGGAAGGTGAAGATGTTCACGCGATACGACAGGTCTCCGATGTATGTCGCCAGTCTTTCCCTCATGGTGAAACTTCCTGCATTGGTAAAGGTCAGTGCCAGGATCTGCTCCGGCTTGGTATCCGTCTTGGATAGGATGTTCGCGATACGCAAGGTCAGGATCTGGGTCTTGCCTGTTCCCGGCCCCGCATTTACCATAACCGGCCCTTCGATGGTGTCGACTGCCTCCCGCTGCTCCTTATTGAGATTGGCATATGCCTTATCAAACGCCTCTGAATTCATGAGTTGATTCTACCATAATCATCTAATACATAGCTTCCGTACAGACGTTTTCCTTTTGCCCAACCACCCAAAACATGTTAGAATGCCTGCTCCTCAGCAACTCCGAGGATTTTTTATTGCAACACTAACTAAACTATGAAAATTAACTTCAGAAAGTCGAAGATCGTGGGTAAGATCGCGGACAACAAGTCCGAGATCCCCTTCCTTGAGTCAGTATTCGAGGCAGGCGTGGACGTGGCATGGCTCAACACCGCCCACCAGGGTGTGGAGGATACGAAAATGGTTATCGAGCGAATCCGTTCCGTTGCCCCTAACGTAGGTATCATGATCGATACCAAGGGTCCCGAAGTTCGAACAAAGAACGTCGAGGAGGCGTTCGAGGTAAAGGCCGGAGACATCCTCTACATTACAGGTAACCTAGAGCACCGAAGCGAAGGAGCGCACGTCGTGCATGTGGACTATCCTAACTTCCACAACGAGGTACCAGTCGGATCCCTTGTGCTATACGATGATGCCAGCCTTGGATTTATGGTTCTGGAGAAACACGATGACACCCTCAAGTGTGTTGTGCAGAACGGCGGAACGATCAAGAGCAAAAAAAGCATCAACACGCCGAGCGTGCACATCGAGCTTCCTGCCCTTACGGAGAAGGACAAGAGCTTCATCCACTTTTGCGGAGCGCACAACGTGGAGTACATCATTCACTCATTCATGAGAAGCAAGCAGGACATTGACGACATCAAGGCAATCACTGCCCAGTACCCTGGATACGCGCCAAAGATCGTAGCCAAGATCGAGAACCGACAGGGCTTCGACAATCTTGAGGAGATCCTGGACAACTGTGACGGACTGATGGTGGCACGAGGAGACCTCGGAGCCGAGGTTCCACTTATGGAAATGCCATTCATGCAGAAGAAGATGATCGAGATGGCAGTGAAGAAGGGAAAGTCATGCATCGTTGCCACACAGGTACTCGACAGCATGATCAAGAACCCACGGCCGACACGAGCAGAGGTGCTCGACGTTGGTAATGCTGTACTTGAGGGATCTGGCGCAGTATCAATGAGCGGTGAGACTGCATATGGTGATTACCCTCTAGAGGCCATCAACCTGATGTCAGACATCATGACATATACAGAGGCAAAATTCGACGACCTGACGCATCACCAGTTCGTTCCTGCTACAACTGCTCCAGAGTTTGCTCTTGCAAAGCAGATTGCGGACGAGGCAAAGCAGAACGGATCAAAAGCTATCGTTGCTGCAGTAAAGGACCCTTCTCTCTACTACGCACTCTCAGCATGGCGACCATCATGCGTTGTCCTGGCCGGAGTTAACTCACAGATGGACATCTACTTCCTGTCTCTGTACTACGCGATTCGATCTGTGTTCAGCGAGAAACCAACGATCGCAGACGTAAAGTCAAAGATCGACATGTCAGCATTGTCTCCTGAGGACAAGGTGACTGTCGTAACTGACGAGACTGGAACCGTAACGTTCAAGACTGTTGCGGTGAAGGATCTGGCGTAAGCTTAGATACATTCTCAATTAGATTTACAAAGCGAAAGGGCCGCCCTATGGGCGGCCCTTTCCTTATAGATGTCTAAATAACGGTCAGGTACAATATTGGGTTTTATTTAGAATCAAAGACCATATACTTGTCAATCCCCTTCCATTTTTTAGCCTCAAGGATAGTATGCAGTTTCTCATAGACAAATATTCTTTGCCGCTGATCAAGATGGCTCTCAAAAGCCCCTGCGTCATGCCCGAACAAAAACCCGCCATCGGCTCCACTGAGATTTGCCACTTCTATGATTATATATTCCAAATCCAGACCCGAAATCGGTCCCGTTAGCTTCTTTTCAAAATATTTCAAAGAGGACAATCTTTTGGCGTACTGGTCACCATAGCTATTCTTAAACTTCAGAAAATCTCTCGAGAGGTCGACCCCACTTCTTGGAAAACCTTTCAACGTATCGGGCTTGTGCCTATCCCACAGCTTTACCTGTTCAATCTTTTCAACTATCGGATAGCATCGACTGCAATATCCTCTTCCACAATGTGGAAATCGCCTTGTTGAACAATTCAGACACTCATTAAACTTATTAGACCATTTATCCATAATTATTTATCATGATGCAATTTGACCTACTCCTTCTCCGTATAGAAATACTTGACCTCTTGTTCATAGACGGGCATAAATTTTCCACCCTCAAATACAAAGCGGGTTCTCATATCACCATACGGATTCTTATATTCCTTTTGCCAGACCAGGGTGAAACCGTTTCCGCTTGGCGTCCTGATAATCTTGCGTGCCGATGTTTCAAAAATCACACTATCATTCCTAACAATCAATATCTTATGCGGGCATCCGTTGCCCCACAGGCCACAGATTCCGATTATCTGCTCGTCCATTCCGTCATTATCGACGTCAAACTCCTCTACCGACTCAACAAGGTCGTGAGGGAGGAATCTCCGAGCAAGGTCGCCGTACGTATCGATCTGCTCCGTAAAGGTCTCTTCGCCCATGCCATCTTCCATGATGTAGATTTCATCGTTACCCCTTATCGGACCCAGGCCTGAGACCTCCTGACGGTACCGGTCGGACCCCAAAGCAATCTCTTTTGTCGGTGCGGAGCGGGAACCTTCAATAATTGTTGCGCTTGACCACCCATCACCTGACACACTTCCAGACCAAATCTCACTATTGTCAAAATAGTTGGGGTCAATGTTTAATTTCAGCATCTTAACTCCTTCCTGTGCACCTTTTTCAGATATATCCTCTTTGCTTGATAACAGAACAACTGATCCAAGTATAATTAGGAAGATTAGGACCTTTAAAATTAGTTTGACGTTGCTTCTCATTTGTCCTATTAGTTTACATATTTTTTAAACAAACACCGCGCTCGGCTAGTCATATGATAAATTATTTAAGTGACAAGGGATTTGCATCATCGTTGATTTATTTTCTGCTATCTGTAGCCGTGTATCATTCATAATTTATCTCCCATATTTCTGGATACATGTCTGTTCATACCTCTGATAGGTATCGTCTTCTGCCAGGGTCACACCGGCACCATACAGACATTCTTCAAGTTTCTTATCTTGCTGAATCGGTCTCAACACGAAGTTGTACAAAGCAGCGATGGCTATTAGTAAGATACTTATTGATATAATTTTATTCATCTGATTATTTTATCACTTTAAAATAAAAGTGTAAGCTATACGTCTCAAAGCCAACACCCTCATGCAGCTAGGTAATTAATTATTACTTTATACCATACTGAACATAACAGAGTGCAAACAAATGTACGTTGGGAAATAATCAGAATCCCTACATGTAAATATGCAAAAAGAACACGTTTCAGAGGTGTTGCGGAGCGCGACGGCGCGAGCACCAGCCGATTTTTCCCCAGAAAAATACGGCGTACCTCTGTAACGTGTTCTTTTATGCAGATTTAAGTAGTAAATCTTAGTAGTTCTCCAAGCGATTCGCCTTCTCATGCTGTCGGATCTTCTCGTGAGCCTTGGCCTCGATCTGTCGGATTCGCTCTCGCGTAACGCCGAACAGCTTACCTACTTCCTCCAGCGTATGCTGGATTCCATCTACAAGTCCATGTCGGAGCTCGAGGATGCGTCGCTCCTTGTCTGTCAGCTCTTCCAGGATCTCATTCACCTGGTCCTTGAGGATTCGTCGTGACGCCTCCTGGTCAGGTGAAAGGATCTTGTCATCAGCGATGAAGTCTCCAAGCGTAGAACCCTCAGCATCCTCATCTCCAACAGGAGACTCAAGAGATACCGTAGCCTGGTCGATCTTCTCGATGGTGTATACCTTCTCGATCTCGATTCCCATCTCAGTGGCGATCTCCTCTGGCATTGGGTCTCGTCCCAGATCAAGCGAAAGCCGTCTGAAGACCTGCTTGTACTTGGCAATCGTCTCGTGCATGTGCACGGGGATTCGGACCGTTCGGGACTGGTCAGCGAGCGCTCGCGTAATAGCCTGTCTGATCCACCATGTCGCGTATGTTGAGAACTTGAATCCCTTCAGCCAATCGAACTTGTCTACGGCCTTGAAGAGTCCCAAGTTACCCTCCTGGATAAGGTCGAGCAACGTCAGGTCAGGACTTCGTCCTACGTACTTCTTGGCAATAGAAACCACCAGTCGCAGGTTGGCGCGCGCAAGAAGCATCTTGGCCTCCTCGTCACCCACTTCAATTCGCTTGGCAAGCTCCTTCTCCTCAGACGCCTTGATCAACGGGTACTGTCCGATCTCCTTCAGATAAATCTGAATCGAGTCGTACTGTCCGGATGACTTGTATGAGTACTTGTTCTCCTCCTCAGCGACGTCAATATTCAGAAGTCCGCTGTTCTCAAGAACGTCGATCCCTGTGTCAGTGAACTTTGAGTACAATTCGTCCACGAAGAAAAGGTCCGTCTCAATTGTCGGGAACTCCTTCAGTATTTCGTCATATGTTACGTATCCTCTCTCCTTTCCTCTCTTTAAAAGTTTGTCTACCTTATGCTGCTGCTCCAGTGCCTTCTTGGCTGCCGGTCCTGTCAGCTTTTTAACAGGCTTTTTTACAAGTTTTTTAGTTGCGGGTTTTTTAGTATTAGTTTTTTTATTAGAAACTGGCTTTTTGTTTGTAGACTTCTTGGGTGCTACTTTTTTTGTTTTTATTGAAACAGTTTTTTTGACTGTCTTGGTTGCATTCTTATTCGTTTTTTTCAAATTGCTTTTTTTGGCCATTGTCGGGAATTGTTAGGTTATACCATATTATTTATAAACAGGCAATCAGCTACGAGAATACTGTGTATAAGTTTCTTATTCTCTTCGATCTTTTTGAGAACCTCAGATTGTGCATTCGTGTCTGTATGCAGAGAATGTCGCAACTTTTTGTTCTGCTCGCGTAGCTGCGCGAGCAGGTAGTGTCCGAGTGTTTCCTTGAAGTTTTCCTTCGCTACGGACTGGTCTGTCTCGAACTGATTCTCAATCTCAAATAATTTCTTCTCGTCTATCTCATCGGTCAGCGATAACTTCATCGCGGACTTTTTTAGAAACTCATTAATGTCAGCACGCAGGCTTGGTTTGCTCTTTTCGAAAAAGGAAACGTATGCCTGGAGTGCGTTCTGATATTCCGCCTTCTCGGGCTGCTGGTACACCTTCTTCTGATATGGATCCTGCTGCTGGCCGATCGACAGGTCACTCCAGATGATCGCGGTGTTCATCGAGAGCAGCCCGGCAACCTTTTCAATAAAGAAGTTCTTCTCGCTGAATGTCTGCACGCGTCGCAGGAGCGGCAGCACCTTTTCCTGATAGGCTTTGAGGCGCTTTCTTTCGTCTGGGATCTTAGCTACAAGCAGCGTCACGAATTCAATTATGTGGATTGCGCCCTTCACGATTGCTCGCCACTGCTCAGGGTTCTCCTTGATCGTGTCTGCAGGGTCCTTGGCGCCCTCGTAATACGCAATCTTCACGTCCAGATTGTGATTGATTGCCATCTCCCACACCTTTGCTGTCGTTGCCAGTCCTGCGCTATCACTGTCGAATGCCAGGACGAGGTTCGGGGTCAGCTTGGCGATCATCTGCAGTTGGTCCTGCGTGAATGCCGTTCCGGACGAGGCGATCGTGTTGGCATACCCCATCTGGTGCGACATAATCACGTCCATCTGACCCTCTACCAGTACAGCGAAGTTGTGCTTGCGGACGGCCTGCTTAGCAAAGTTCAATCCGTAGAGAACGTGCGACTTTGAGAAAAGCTGCGTCTCGGGACTGTTCACATACTTGGGGGTTTCCTTTTGCTCCGGAATTAGCACGCGTCCTGTGAACGCGATTACCTTTCCTGCAGAGTCAAAGATCGGGAACATGATCCGTCCCCTGAAGCGATCGTACACTCGCCCGCTCTCGTTCTTGATCACGAGCCCGCTCTCGAGAATGTCCTTCTCATCAAACGCGCCCTTGAGCTCGTTGTACAGAATGTTCCACTCATCAGGAATGTATCCGATCCTGAACTGCCTGATCGTCTTTTCTGTCAGTCCTCTCTGTGCCAAATACTCCTGTGCATTCACATCCTTAAAGAGATTGGCCTCAAAGACCAGACATGCCTTCTCGACGATCGCATACGCGTCCTTCTTCTGCTTCTGGTCACCATCGGATTTCAGCTCTAACGTGACGCCCGCCTTTTCTGCAAGCTGCTTCAGCGTGTCAAAGAACTCGAGTCCCTCGATTTCCTGTACGAACGTAAATATGTCCCCTTTCTTGCCGCATCCAAAGCACATGAACGATCCACGATGCGGCGCCACGAAGAACGACGGTGACTTCTCGCTATGGAACGGGCAGAGTCCCTTCATGTTGATGCCCGACCGTTCCAACTTTACATAACGAGAAACAACTTCCTCTATGGGAAGTCGTTCCTTTATCTCTTGTATCTGGTGATTATGAGACATTCGATGGAGTATAGGTTACTCCAGGTCGATTCGTGATTTTAGTTCAGCTTCGATCTCACTTACTGCAGCGTGCTTCTTGCTTCCCAAAAATCCCGTACCGGCTGGGATGAGTCGTCCGATAATAACGTTCTCCTTCAGTCCTACGAGCTTGTCGACAGAACCCTTGATTGCGTTATTGATAAGAACTCGGTTCGTGTGCTGGAATGATGCCGCTGAAAGGAAGCTCGACTTTGTCAAAGCAACCTCCGCGATTCCGAGGATCAGACAGTCGGCCTTTGCCTTGTCCATTGATTCCGTAAGCGTATCGTTCACCGCGTCGAACACGTCGATCTCGACAACGTCACCGACTGACAACTGCGTGTCTCCTACGTCAGTAACTCGCATTCGTGAGAACATCTGTCGCACGATAACCTCGATGTGCTTTCGTGAGATAGGCTCTCCCTGCAGCTCGTAGATCTTGTTGATCTGTCCGATCATGTACTCCTGTGCCTTGTCCTTTCCTGCGTACTTGAACAGCTCTGAGAGATCCGCAGATCCGTCCGTCAGCATCTGTCCCTTCACCACCTCCTGTCCGACCTTTACGAGCGGAGTTCGAGTGACGGGGAATGAGTATTCAGTAGGCTTCTTAGTCTTGGTTGCTGCTCCGCTTGAGATAACGATCACTCGATCTTTACCAGCCTCGCGCACCTCTGAGACGAATCCGTCCAGCTTGGCGATAACCGCAGGGCTTGATGGCTTTCGTCGCTCGAAGATTTCCTCCACTCGTGGAAGTCCAGACGTAATGTCTCCTCCGACTGACGCGGTACCTCCGGCATGGAACGTACGCATAGTCAGCTGTGTTCCCGGCTCTCCAATCGCCTGTGCGGCAATTGTTCCCACGGCCTCTCCAAGGTCTACGATCTCGTCCTTTCCAAGATCAAGTCCGTAACACTTGGCACAGATTCCGTGTCGAGTCTTACATGTAAGCGGTGAGAACACTGCTACCTCGTCGATACCAGCGGCCTCCACCTTGATTCCGTCCTCCTTCTTGAGGAGCTGCCCCTTCTTGAACACGATCGTTCCGTCTGCGGCAACGATGTCCTTGGCAACCACTCGTCCTCGGATCTTCTTTGAGATAGCGATCTCGATTCCTGAGTCTGACTCCTTGCCAGTAAGAACGTGGTTTGAAGTTCCGCAATCCTCCTCGGTAACGACAACGTCCTGGGCAACTGAGAACAGCTTTCGCGTAAGGTATCCGGCTCGAGCGGTGTTAAGCGCCGTGTCAGAAAGTCCCTTTCGTGATCCGTGAGTCGTCGTAAAGTACTCGATCGGTGAGAGTCCTTCCTTTGATGAAGAAAGTACCGGGTACTCGATCGTCTCTCCGACTGAGTTCTGGATAAGTCCCTTCATACCTGCCATCTGAGTGATCTGTGAGAGTGATCCTCGAGCTCCAGACTTCCACATGTCGTACACAGATCCGTTCGTATCCAGAGTGTCCGGGATAAGCTTCTCGACGTCGTTCTTGGCTCCGTGCCAGATCTCAATGATCTTTCGGTATCGCTCGTCGTCAGAAAGGAATCCGTCGTTATACTGTCCGATGATCTCCTTTACCTTCTGAGATGCGTCAGCGATAACCTTGTACTTCTTCTCTGGGATCTGGATGTCGTCGATTCCCCATGTTACTCCTGAGATAGTTGCGAATCCGAATCCGAACTTCTTGATGTTGTCGAGAGTCTCCGTTACGAACGCGATTCCTCGCTGGTCGATCAGGTCGTCAACGATCTTCTGCATTCGAGACTTGTCGATCTCAGAGTTGATGTACGCGTAGTCGTCTGGAAGCACGTCGTTGAATAGAATTCGTCCGACAGTCGTCTCGATAGGCTTCTCCTCGTAGGCGGCAAGCTTTGTGTTTGCCTTTCCTCGAACAAGAATCTTGGCTCGGAGGTCGATAACTCCGTAATCTGAGGCAGTAATCGCGCTGTTCGTTCCTGGGAAAATCTTTCCCTCTCCCTTTACTCCGTCAACCATCTTGGTTACCCAGAAACATCCGAGAATGATATCGAGCAGCTTGGCTGATACCACAGGATCTCCTGATCCCGGCTTAAGGATGTTGAGGTGAGCGGCCATAACCTCTCGGGCCTCGTACTGAGCAGCCTCTGAAAGTGGCACGTGAACGGCCATCTGGTCTCCGTCGAAGTCCGCGTTGAAGGCAGTACATACGAGTGGGTGAACCTGAATCGCGTTTCCTTCGATAAGGGTCGGCTTGAAGGCCTGGATTCCCAGTCGGTGCAGCGTAGGCGCTCGGTTGAGAAGCACGTACTTGTCCTGAATCACCTCTTCAAGAATCTCCCATACCTCAGGTGTTCCGTCCTCGATGAGCTTTCCGGCTCCTCGAACGTTGAACGCAAGCTCCTTTCTCATAAGTCCTGAGATCACGTACGGTCGAAAGAGCTCGAGTGCCATCTTCTTTGGAAGTCCGCACTGGTTAAGCGCAAGAGTAGGTCCTACGACGATCACTGATCGTCCTGAGTAGTCCACTCGCTTTCCTAGGAGGTTTGATCGGAAGAGTCCCTTCTTTCCCTTAAGGTTGTCAGCAATAGACTTAAGCGGTCGCTTCTGTGCTGGGTTTGTTCCGGCGTATGCCTGTGAGCCTCGTCGCATAGAGTTGTCGATCAGCGCGTCAACGGCCTCCTGAAGAATTCGCTTCTCGTTTCGAAGGATAACCTCCGGTGCGTGAATCTCCTGCAGCTTCTTGAGTCGGTTGTTTCGGTTGATCACTCGTCGGTACAGGTCGTTGATATCTGATGTTGCAGATCGTCCTCCATCAAGCGCAACCATAGGTCGAAGCGCTGGTGGAATAACTGGAAGTCGTGTAAGGAACATCCACTCTGGTCGAACTCCTGCCTTTGTCATCGACTTCAGGATACTGATTCGCTTGTTCATCTTCTCCTTGGCTGGTCCCTTCATCTCTGGGTATCGCACCTCAAGCTCCTTGAGGATAGCTGGAATGTCCAGAGCCTTGAAGATGTTGTGCAGCGCCTCGGCTCCAATCTCGGCATCGAACAGTGTCGAGTACTTCACTCCGAATCGGTGGTACATGACCTCGTCGAGTACGACTCCAACCTGGATGCTCTCGATCTCTCGCTTTGTGTCTGTAAATAGTTTCTTGAGTGCCTCCTTGGTCTTCTCGTCTGTAGCGGCCTTTGACTTGGACTTGAACTCGCTGTCGAGCTCTCGTACGAATCGGCTTCGCTCGTCCTCATGCACCTTAGAGATAAGGTATCCGGCAAAGTATACAACCTTCTCCACGTCAGATGGAGTCATTCCAAGAATCAGAGAGATTCGTGACGGCATGGACTTGAGGAACCAGATGTGTGACACAGGTGACGCAAGGTCAATGTGTCCCATTCGGTCTCGTCGTACGATTGATCGAGTGATTTCAACTCCACACTTCTCGCAGACGATTCCCTTATATCGGATTCCCTTGTACTTTCCACAATAACACTCATAGTCTCGCTCTGGTCCGAAGATTCGCTCGTCGAACAGACCGTTCTTCTCTGAACGCTGCGTTCGGTAGTTGATTGTCTCTGGCTTCGTGATCTCACCGTGTGACCATGACAGAATCTGTTCCGGAGATGCGATCTTCAGCTCAATCTGCGCAATATCGTTTTGCTTTGTTTGAATTTTTTTCATAGGTATGAATGTTATTGATTATGCTGATAAATCGCTTCCCTCCTTCTGTACCAGGTTCACGTCGAGTCCTAGTCCCTTGAGGTTGTTAAGTAGCACGTTGAATGAAGCAGGAATGTTTGCTTCCAGAATTGGCTCACCCTTCACGATGGCATCGAATGCGGCTGATCGTCCTACGATGTCGTCAGACTTGTAGGTAAGGATCTCCCGAAGAGTGTGAGCGGCTCCATGTCCCAGAAGGGCCCACACCTCCATTTCTCCGAATCGCTGTCCTCCGTTCTGAGCTCGTCCTCCAAGAGGCTGCTGAGTAATGAGAGAGTACGGACCTGTTGATCGCATGTGGATCTTGTCTTCCACCATGTGGTGAAGCTTAAGCATGTACATGTATCCAACGGCGATCTTCTGCTTCATCTCCTCTCCTGTTCGTCCGTCAAAGAGTGGCATCTTTCCTGATCGATCGAATCCTGCCTTTTCCAGCTCGTCCTTGATCTCCTCAGCTGTAGCTCCTCCGAAGGCCGGGCAAACTGCCTGGTATCCGAGTGCCTGCGCCGCGAGTCCGAGGTGAAGCTCAAGAATCTGTCCGAGGTTCATTCGAGATGGAACTCCAAGCGGTGTCAGAATAATGTCGACAGGTCGTCCGTCTGGCATGTATGGCATGTCCTCCTCAGGAAGAATTCGTGAGATAACTCCCTTGTTTCCGTGTCGTCCAGCCAGCTTGTCTCCAACCTGGATGTTTCGTAGCTGCGCGATCTCGATGTGGATTCGCTTTAGGATTCCGGACTCAAGCTTGTCTCCGTTCTCTCGTGAGAACACCTTGATTCCAACGATTCGTCCCTGCTTTCCTCCTTCCACTCGCTCTGACGTATCCTTCACGTCCCTGGCCTTGTCTCCGAAGATGGATCGTAGAAGTCGCTCCTCAGGCGTCAGCTGTGACTCTCCCTTAGGTGTAATCTTTCCAACAAGAATGTCTCCCGGCTTAACCTCTGCTCCGATTCGGATGATTCCTTCCGCGTCGAGGTTCTTAAGCTTGTTCTCGCTGACGTTGGGAATATCAGGAGTTGTCTGCTCGGGCCCGAGCTTGGTGTCTCGAACGTTGACCACTACTTCCTCCATGTGGATAGACGTAAGTGTCGAGTCCTTGATCAGTCGCTGCGAGATGATGATGGCATCCTCGTAGTTGTTTCCAGACCATGACATGAATGCCACGAGCAGGTTCTTTCCAAGTGCGATCTGTCCGTGATCAGATGAAGACGTGTCGGCGAGAAGGTCTCCCTTCTTTACCTTCTGTCCGATCTCGATCACCGGTCGCTGGTGGTGGTTTGTAAATGAGTTCGTTCGTACGAAGTTATCGAGCTCGTATGAGACCTTCTTTCCCTTGTCGTCTGACACCTCGATCTTTCGACCGTCTAGGTATGAGATAGTTCCGGAAATGTCGGCTCGCACGATTCGTGAGTTGTTCTTGAGCACGTCCGCCTCTGTTCCTGTTGAAACGAGTGGGGCCTCTGCCTGGAGAAGTGGCACGGCCTGCTTCTGCATGTTCGATGCCATAAGCGCTCGGTTGGCCTCGTCGTGGTTAAGGAACGGAATCATAGATGTCGCGATTGAGAACGCCTGGTTCGTCGCAATGTCCATGTAGTCCACCTCGTCTGCGGTCACGATCTCAGGCTTTCCTGTGTGTCGCACGCTGATGTCCTTGGCTACGAACTTTCCGTCCGCATCCATTTCGTGCGCGGCGTGGGCAATCTTGAATCCTTCCTCCTCGAGTGCATTGAGGAACACGATCTCAGGAGTAACCTTTCCGTTCTTTACCTTTACGTATGGAGTCTCGATCAGTCCGAACTCGTTTACCTTACAATAGTTCGTAAATCGAAGAATAAGACCGATGTTCTGTCCTTCAGGTGTCTGAATAGGACACACTCGTCCGTACTGTGACGGGTGCACGTCTCGAACCTCAAGACCTGCTCGCTCTCGCGTAAGTCCTCCGGGTCCAAGTGCGGAAATGGTTCGTAGGTGCTCGATCTCATACAGCAGGTTGTCCTGTGTCATGAACTGAGACAGCTGGTTAGTCGTGAAGAATTCCTTGATTCGAGCCTGAAGCGGTCGTGGTGAGATGAAGTTCATCGGCAGAACAGTGTCTGTCTCGATAGTAGACATTCGGTTCTGGATGTTTCGCTTCATCTGGGTCATACCCGTTCGAACCTTCTGCTGGAGCATTTCTCCAACGAATCGAACTCGTCTCGATCCCATGTGGTCGATGTCGTCCGGAGCTGCGTGCGGAGTGTGGTTCAGCTCGATTGCGTGCTTGATGATGATCGAAATATCCTTGAGGTCGATCAGCTTGCTCTTGAGTGACTTCTCGTCCGTTGGCAGACCGAATCGGTTGTTGAACTTGAATCGTCCGACCTTTGAGAAGTCGTATCGCTCCTCGTTGATGATTGACTTCACGAACTCGCGGGCATTGTCGAGTGTCGCAAGGTCACCGTCCCGAAGTCTCTTATATATGTCGAGGTATGCGGCGTTGATGTCCTTCACCTCGTCCTTTGCAAGAGTCTTCGTAATTCCGGCCAGGGCCTTCTCGTCACCCTTGAACAGGGCAAGGATCTGGGCGTCAGTCTCTGCACCGAGCACTCGGAGGAATGTCGTCGCGTAGAACTTTCGGTTCTTGTCGATTCGCACGTACACGAAGTCGTTCGCGTCCGTCTCGAACTCGATCCATGCGCCACGGGCAGGAATGATCTTTGCTCCGAAGAAGCTTCGTCCTCGGATCATGTTCGACGTGAAGATCACGCCAAAAGATCGCGCCAGCTGCGGCACGATAACTCGCTCGATTCCGTTAATAACAAAAGTACCGTGACGTGTCATCAGCGGGAAATCGGCCATGAAGACCTCCTGTTCCTTCTCGGAACCAAGAGTCTTGTTTAGGAGCTTGATTGTGAACTTGAGCGGTGCCTCGTACGTAAGCTTGTTCTCTCGAGCATACTTCTCGTCGTACTTAGGCTCCTCGATCTCAAAGTCAACGAAGTCCATCTCGAACTTCTTGCCTGAGTAGTCTGAAACTGGGGAAAACTCCCGAAGGACGTCTTTCACACCATCCTTCAAGAGCCATTTGAAAGATTCAACTTGTCCTTCAAACAGATCTGGAAGCTCCAGGAGCGGTTTCTTGTAATTTTTAAAGTGTTTCTTCTCGCGCTGACCTACGTGATGCAGGTCGGTATTGAACATGTTCATAGATAATTGCCCCTTTTTAATTTGCCCCTTAATAAATAAAACGGTTATAAACAGTCCTGCCCTCCAATACTGGACAGGATTTTTGATTTTTCAAATTATTTGCTATACTTTTGCCAACTTAATAGTCAACTCGGGCAGCCAATAACGCGGTCATTACTCAGTCGTATTGGCTTGGATTATATTATATATAGAGAATAAATCAAGTACTTTTCCCCAGTTTTGGGTTGACTTGCCTCTTTCTTGCCATATTTGGGAGAAAATTGGGTAATTTGGAGCGATTTTGGATAAAAAAGCGGGCCAGTCTCCCGAAGGAAACCGGCCCTGAACAGCACAAGCGCGTACCAACCTGCTACTCCCACCGATCAGGGACGTGAGGTTTCCGAGGTTATCCCCGGACCCGAGTTGCGCCATGGTTCGCCGGGTCTTCCACCACTGTTAGTCAGCACTTCTGAAGCACTAATCTCTCTTGAGGCCGTCGCCTTCTCTGCTTGCAAAGCATCGAACGCTGACGTTCGGCTTGAGCTGTCTTTTTTCAATATATCCAAACGATAAAATAGTGCAACTACTTCTGCCCCTCCCGCCACTTGTCGATTTCCTTGTGGTTTCCGTTGAGAAGCACGGCCGGAACCTCGTAGGTCTTCTTTTTATACAAAAGCTTGTCGGGTCGGGTGTACACGAGCGGTGACGAGATGCGGTTCTCCTCCACCGAATCCAGGTCTCCGAGCACGCCCTCAATGTTGCGCGAGATTGCGTCGATCATTACCATGGCTGGCAACTCGCCTCCTGTGAGGACATAATCCCCGATCGAGATCTTTTCACAAGGAAACATGTCGAGCACGCGCGCGTCGATGCCCTCGTACCGTCCGGATACGAAGATAATGTTCTTAACTGTGGCATATTCCTTGGCCATGACATTTGTAAACTTTTCCCCTGATGGCGTGAAGAACACGATCTTGTAGTCCTTCTTTGCACCAATTGCCTTCTGGATTGCCTTTGCAACTGGCTCTGCGCGCATGACCATTCCTGGCCCACCTCCGTACGGTTTGTCATCCACACGCTCTTTTGGCTTGAGGAAGTCTATCGGATTGTAGTATGAGATCTTTATCTTCTTATTGGAAAGGGCGCGCTTCAGGATGGAAGCGTCAA
The DNA here is from genome assembly GCA_043728995.1 of Minisyncoccota bacterium. Taxonomy (GTDB): domain Bacteria; phylum Patescibacteriota; class Minisyncoccia; order Phycocordibacterales; family JAACPR01; genus JAULZV01. The sequence goes on along the minus strand of JAYTLZ010000019.1, from coordinate 6,110 downwards.
AGTATGAGTCGAATGACTTTGGGAAAAGCGTGACGATATGAAAATGCATATGCGCATACTACCAGATTTGGACAAAAGAAAAACCCTCGCGCCGTGGGGCACGAGGGTTCTGAAATATCTAGAGCATCAAAGCAGCCGTATGCTGCGTGGAAGACTGCGTTTGGTGGCAAAGGCCAAAAAATCAAGAGGTACCTGATCCCCGTACTCGTCCAAGGCGAAGAAAATACCATCATCCGGTCCAAGCAGCATCGCGAACTTCCTGACTTTCTTCTGCGTCCACGTGCAGACATGAGCTGTGCCGTTGGCATCTATGAATCCGGCACGGAACGCCTGGCAACTGCGCGGAACTTCCATTACTGACACTCGCTTCCAGCCAAAATTGGTTTGCCACAGATTGGACCAACGTGTCGTGCGTGACTTGGCAGAGGTATCCCCCGCGACAAAAACGCACTTCTGCCGATTAATCTGACCGCCGTACTCTTGCCAGTGCCACCAATGAGACCTCTTCTTTGAGACAAGCTCCCATGTGCACATCAAAAAGGGCCAGAGCATCCACTTCAAAAGGAACAGTTTCATATGTTTGAAACAAACACTACGACATTTTATTAAAATGTCAAAGGGCGGGCCATGAAATGGCCCGCCCTTTGCTCTAACTAGTTCGTATTATATTTCTGACAGCGCCTCGTCTACTGACTTGGTTCCTGTTGACGTCCGTCCGTCCGGCTCGTTGATCTTGAGATTTACGCGAGCGTTATTCTTCATTCCAACGACTCGAAGGAGTGTTCTGATCGCCTTAGCGGTGTTTCCGTCTCGACCGATAATCTTTCCCATGTCTTCCTGATCTACCTTGAGCGTCAAAAGTACGCCCATCTCGTCTACGGTCCTGCTGATTTCAACCTTCTCCGGTTTCTCTACAAGAGCCCGTACTACCTGTTCTAGAAATGCCTGGTCGAGTTCATTCATGATGATTCAAATTACTGCTAAGCCGCGTGCGGTGCACACTACCTAAATTATCCTATGTCCTGAGCATACGTCAAGAAAGGTCTATAGGAAAACTTTAGAAAAAAATCCCGCATTCTGCGGGATTTTTCCTAGTATCTTGTCATTATTCTGACTTTGTCTCTTCTGGAGTTTCCTCAGCTGGAGCCTCCTCTACCCCTTCGGCTGATGCCTCGGCCTCTGGAGCGGCTTCCTCTGCAGCTGGGGCTTCCTCGGCTACTACCTCTGGTGCTGCAACCTCCTCTACTGGCGCTTCCTCTACTGGAGTCTCGGCAACCTCTGGAGCAGCTTCCTCAACAGCTGGTGCTGCTACCGGAGCCTCCTCGGCTACGACCTCCTTCTTTGGAGCAGTCTTCTTTGGAAGTGCGTTGACCTTCTTCTTGTCGATCACCTTCTCTGAGACGAGTAGGTTGTGAACGGTGTCAGAAACCTGAGCTCCCTGAGCGATCCAAGCCTGTACTCGCTCCTTGTTTAGCGTGTTCTGATTCTTGCTTCGAGGATCATATGATCCAAGAACCTCGATGAACTTTCCGCTCTTTGGTCCGTTCTGGGACTTTCCAACAACAATACGAAACACGGGCTCGTGCTTCTTTCCAATTCTCTGTAGTCTTATTTTTAACATGAGCCGTATAGTAGCAGATAGTTTTGAGGCAGTCAATACAAGCTTTAATCAAGAAAAAGGACCGGAGAGCACGTGTGCGCCTCCGGTCCTCGAGAATCAAGAGTCAGGACAAGAACTTCTGTTCTTTTGCAAGATAGAATCGTGTACGACCCTCTTGCGTGAAAACAATGTAAGTTACGTAGTTGGCTGCCTTGAACATTCCCACCGAATCATACTGGCAAGGGACCAGCATTTTTGGAATTTTTGCAGTACTGTCAAACAGGCCCCATTTCCCATTAATATCCTGGATTGCAAAGGCCCATACCCAGGAATCCCAATCGTTTGAGCCGTACAAAGGATCAATCTTTTTCCATGCGCACTCAAGGAAGGTAACAGGTTTATCGTCCTTAAAACCCACTAGTCCGCAACGGCCTTTCTTGGAAACGACGTACTGTTCGATTCCTTTGTTACGATCGCTTCGCCATACGGTGATACCGTCGGAAACTTCGTCGTACTCAAAGGGCAAGATTGCTATAGCTTTCCCTTTTTGATCTACAACAGCCAATCCGGTAGTGCGCGGGTTTTCTCTGGCCGTGGGCTCAATATGAAACTTCAGTGTGCTGGTGTTAAAACACCCCCAGAGTCCCTTTTTACAAACCCACACAAACGGAAATAGCTGTCGTTGATCAGGAAACGTTTCTCCAGCATCAATCTTTGAAAACGAAGGCTGGTATGCGAACTTACCAGTTTCAACTGAGTAAATCCCCCACAACCTGCCGCATCGCACCCAGTAATTCTGACTATACCGACGGACCGGAACAGGGATAACATCAGAGATTTCGAACTCGGCAGAAGTTAGCTCCAGAGTCTCTGGGTCAAACAACTTCCACTGGCCTCGAATCTTGATCCAGCGTTTCTTCCAGCCGTGAATGGCGTCACTCGACACCTCAAGCACCTCAAGGCTTTTTCCGAGCTTTTTTACGATTTGAGTCGTATCTGGCCGTGCTGAAACGGGCCACATTCCTCCAACTAAGATTGCCATAATTTTGTATTGGTTCAGGTTCCGTGACAGAATACAACATACTAAACGTTTGTCAAATTAAAAGATAACGCTGTCTTGACATTACGAAAGGATTTGGATTAAAATAATGGTATTACATTATAGATATGTTTCTGTAGTGTATGTTTTGGGAATACCCAGCCGAGGACTGTTGAAAGACGGTCCTTATACATTTCAGTACTATTCATACACTTGGGCTTTATAGTATTAATCGAATATATGCCTCCTTTATCCTCCTGAGTTCCTTTCTTGAAATCTCTCCCATACCCTTTAGGAGGCGTCTTGTATCGATCGGTCTCACCTGATTGAGAATGACCTGTTGGGTCCTGCCAAAATATCGAACGGGAAAATACCAACTTCCCACATGAGGCACGGTTGTCAGGGGCGCGACGAGGATGATTTTACGAGAAAACTTCTTGAGGACAAGAACGGGTCTCTGAAAATCTTCTCCCTTCCCGTCCTGTTCGACACCCACGTTCGTTCCAAGTCGACACCAGTAGACCTCACCCTCCCTTACACTGACACGGTCACTGATGTTCACTTTTTTCTTAATCTTGTTCCAGCCATCGAAATCTTTCATTGTTTAGAAGAGTACGATTATTGGGGTATGCTTTGCATAAAGAAAAAGGGTCGGGCGCTGCGCGCCCGGCCATTTAAAATGTGTTCCATAAATATTCCAAGGTCATCTGGCCCGATATCGTTCGTGTACCCTGCCCGTTCCAAGATGCATTTGCATCACGGAAACAAGCACGGCACTAAAGAAAAAACTCGTTGGGTCCTCCTCGAACTGAAGTAGGTCTAGACTAGGATGCCAATCACGCTCGTTTGTAGCCGGAATTAGAAGTGCATGGTCGAGCGACTGTAGCGGAAAAGGAAGCTTGTGAATCAATACTTCATAGCTGGAAAAATCTCCGACATGCACCACGTATTCCGAATCGCAAATTAGCACGCCGTCGCATTTCTTACTGTACCGCTCAAACTGGAACGGAAGTGTTGCCACAGGTAATCCAGAATCGTTCGGCTTATACAGAAGACCAAGGTCTCTGTGCCACAAGCTTTTGATCCGAGGATTGCGATAATCTGTCAGAAGAAACAAACACTCCCTGAATGGGTGTGCCAGAACTTCGATCGCCCCATACTTACAGGGCACGATTAACTTCCAATCACATGGGTTGCCCCAGTTCCTGGAATCTCGATCCCGCGCCGCTAGACCAACCCGCGCCTGATGCTCACTTGAAACGGCTTTGCGACTGCCTCTTTTCGTGACAGGTGCTTTTCGCCGAAGAATCCGTATATCGATCTCCGGCTCAGAGACGATTTCGTATCTTGAAAAATCAAGTCCTGGTTTTTGTTCTGAAGGTGCATTCATTTTCGTAAACAATTGTGGTTCGATAAAACAATACAATTTTATTTTTTATTGTCAAATAATGGTCGTAGCGGAAATAAACGTCCAAACTCCCCCGCAGTGACAAACCCTTCCAAATACACTACTATAAGTCACATATGGAAACTAAAATCAGCGTTACCTCACGCGGGTCAGGATACTTTATCCACCCAGAGACTGAGGAATTTACAGAGATACAGCCAGAGAAGATGCACAAGTCCCTGCACAACGACATCGTAGAGGTGCGCCTTTTGCCTGAAAAGCTCAATGACAAGCCGCAAGCTGAGGTCGTTAAGCTGATCAAGCGAACAAAGGATACCTTCGTCGGATACGTCCAGAAGAACCCGAACAACGGAGAGGCTCGCCTGATAGCGGATGACTTCCGAATGTACACTGCCGTCTACCTGGACGAGAAGTCCGCAGCCAAGGTACAGGAAAATGAGAAGATCCAGGTGCGCATGACGGACTGGAACGGAGAGTATCCGAACGGCGAACTCGTGCAGGTTATCGGAATGAAGGGTGAGCACGAGGTTGAGATGAAGTCCATTCTCCTTGAGAAAGGAATTATCGCGGACTTCAAGCCGGCACTCCTTGAGGAAGCAAAGGCACTCAAGGCAAAGTGGTCACCGATTCCTGCTGAGGAAATCGCAAAGCGACGAGATATGCGCGGAACTACGACGTTCACGATTGACCCCGTTACCGCCAAGGACTTCGACGACGCACTCTCAATCAAGAAGCTTGACGGAGACATGTGGGAGATCGGCGTGCACATCGCGGACGTGTCACACTTCGTGACTCCAGGATCACAACTCGACCTTGAGGCCAAGGATCGTGCGTTCTCCGTGTATCTCGTAGACCGAACTATCCCGATGCTTCCCGAGATTCTCTCAAATGACATTTGTTCGCTTAATCCAAACGAGGATCGGCTCGCCTTCTCGACCATCTTTCATATCGACTCGAACGCGCAGGTCTCAGACATCTGGTACGGACGAACCATCATCCACTCGGACAAGCGATACTCATACGAGGAGGCGCAAGAGATTTTGGATAAAAAGGAAGGTCTCTTCTACGATGAGCTCAACACCATGAACGACATCTCCAAGAAGCTCGGCAAGATGAAGTTTGCAAACGGAGCAATCCGGTTCTCATCCGAGGAGTTCGAGTTCGTACTGGACGAGTTTATGTTCCCTATCGCGGTCAAGAAAAAGGAGCACATCGAGACGCATGCATTGATCGAGGAGTTCATGCTTCTTGCCAACCGAAGCGTGGCCAAGTACATCTACGAGCACGACAAGAAGACCAACGGGGGAAAGGCGGTTGGCCTAATGTACCGAGTGCACAACTCGCCTGATATCGACAAGCTGCAGGAACTGGCAGTCTTCCTCAAGGCCATGGGATATATTCTCGAACTGAAACCGGACGGAACCGTAGATCCAAAGGAGATCAACAAACTCCTCAAGTCTGTTGAGGGAAAGCCCGAGCAGAACCTCATCTCGAGTGCGACAATCAAGACAATGTCAAAAGCGATCTACTCAATCGACAATCTCGGACACTTTGGACTGGCATTTGAATATTACACGCACTTTACGTCCCCTATTCGTCGATATCCTGACCTGATCGTGCACCGCATGCTTGGATACTTCCTTGAGAAGAAGGAGATTCCGGATGGCGAGCTGTCTGAGTTGTCAGAGGTCGCAGCGCACTCGTCCTCGCGAGAAGTCACGGCTGCAGAAGCAGAGCGAGAGTCGATCAAGTACAAGCAGATAGAGTACATGACCCAGCACATCGGAAACGAATACAAGGGAATCATTTCCGGCGTTGCCAAGTGGGGTCTCTTTGTGACGATCGAGGAAAACGGAGCCGAAGGACTCGTGCATATCTCCAAGCTTGGCGAAGACTACTTCAAGTTCATCGAGAAAGAATACAAAATCGTGGGTGAAAAGGCTGGCAAGTCATTCCGCCTAGGAGACGAGATCATGGTAAAGGTCGCTGGTGCGAACATGGAGGAAAAGAAGATGGATCTGGATTTGGCGAAAGGTTAGTTTTGATACAAAAGCGCGGCGGAC
>JAYTLZ010000018.1:0-13949 GCA_043728995.1 Minisyncoccota bacterium | reverse complement strand
CACCGTGACGACCAGCCCCACGTAGAAGAGCTGGTTGAGGGTGCCGGCGAGGCCGTTGCCGAGGATGCCGTCGGGTACGATCTGGTCTATGACGCTGTTCTCCAGATTACTCGAGTTCTGTCGTACTTGCGCCTCTGCGACATTAAAAACTAAATTGCTCATTGGTATCATTTTCTACTTTCTTAAAGTCCAGGTTAAGCGAGACTCCTGTCGTCTGCAGGATGTTTCGCGTATGGTTGAGCGCGACGTTGATAACCGCCTTCCCCTCGTCGTTGTTATCGTTTCGCAGAACCATGTAGTTCTCGTTGGGTGCCTTACTCATGACCCTGTTGCCGTTTATGTACCACGCAAAGTCGAATTCTGTACTGTCCTTATAGTCTCCGCTGAAGAAATACGGAACTCCTTCAAAGTCCACTTGCGGTCGCTCCAGTACGAACGTTCTCTCAATGGCCTTTTCATATACGATTCCAAGCAGCGGATTGTTCTCATAGAGCGTGACTGTTGGAGTCGTCGATTGCAGCTGGATACTCTGCGTCGCCTTGAGTGTTGAGTTAACTGCTGATACGTCAACGGTTACGGTGCTCGGGCGTTCGATCAGCGTGCCCTTGGTGGAATATGTGTGTCGGCCATATCCTGACGCGTTCTGCAATACGTTTCCATTTACCTTCCACGTATAGATGAGACTGGTGGCTGCTATCTTGGTGCCGTTCGAGCTGAGGAAGTTTGGAACTGCGATGAAGTTAACCTCTGACTCGCTCGTATAGAGTTTCTTTCCCTTATAAAACGGGTGCGCATAGGTTTCTGCCTCATATATAAGGTCAACGTCAGCCGGGTTTATAACGAGCGTTCGGCTGATCACTCCGCCGTCCTCTTTGACAATAGTGATTACCAGTCGAGATACGGCTCCACTTGCTGGGGCGTTAAATACGAATGTCGTTGCCCCGGTCTGCGAGCTGAGAGCCTTGCCATCCAGCGTCCAGGTGATCTTGGCTTTGTTGAGATCTGTGGAATATCCCGACACGCGAATCGAAACCTGCTGACCTGGCTGTGGAATTGTCGGAACCTGCGTGATACTGATCTGTTCCTGGATTCCTTCGGGCAACCCTGTATTGTTGTCAAAAAGTGTTGAGGGATCGAATGCGGGCATGTCAAATACCTGTGACGATGCGTGCTGTGCGTACAGCGATACGCCGAGCACCAACAAGAGCGATGGAATTGCAAAACCGTATTTCATTACTAAAAGTATATCAGAAAATATTCTAAATATTGTCCACGAGTGAGTACATTGGTGAAATCATTGAGATTGCAAAGAATCCTACGCCCACTCCGACAAAAAGCATGAGGAGCGGTTCGACGATGGTCGACATGTTCTTGGTCTTTTGGTCCACCTCGTTCTCATAAAATTCAGCAACCTTCAGGAGCATGCTGCTCAGATCGCCCGTCTCTTCTCCGACGGCAACCATTTCCCCTACGAATGCTGGATAGTATTTTTCGTTATCTGTAAAAACCTGTGAGATCTTGTCGCCCGTCTCTACCTTCTTCTCGGCCTTGTCCAAAATATCCTTGAAGATATGGTTGGATACGATTCCCTTCGTGATCTGGATCGCCTGCAGGTACGGAACGCCAGCCTTGAGCAGGGATGAGAGGGTTCGTGCGGTACGTGCGGAATTGATCTCTTTGGACATCTGTCCAAAGAGCGGTGCCTTTACAACCAGGACGTCGAGAATCCTCTTGCCGGCCTTGCTCTTTACCAACAGGACAAACAGGAATGCAATGGCGCCGAGCACCCCAAAAAACAGGATGGTCTCATTTCTCAAAAAGTCACTGATCCCAATAATGATCTGAGTCGAAACGGGGAGATCCACACCAATTTCCCTGAACGTCTTGGAAAGTGTGGGCACGATGTATGTCATCATGAAGAATCCCACGACTCCCATGGCAAAAATGATGACACTAGGGTATACCATCGCCCCCTTCACCTTTTTCATGAGCTGGTAGTTCTTCTCAAGCTGTCCTGACACGTTCGCAAACGACTCAGCCAGGTTTCCAGACTCCTCACCCGCGCGCACCATCGAGGTAAACAGCGAATTGAATATCTTTGGATGGCTCTCCATGGCGATGCTAAGCGAGCTACCGGCCTTTACCTTCTCGTTAATGTCTACAATGATCGCTTTCGTCTTTGTGTTCTTGGTTTGGCGGGCAATAACCTCGAGCGCTCTCGACAGCGAGAGACCGGCGTCGAGCATGGATCCGACATTCCTCGCGAATGCTATCTTCTCGGTCATCTTGAATGTCCTGAAGCTGAGACTAAATCCCTTCGGCCCCTTTCGCTTCTCGTGCGCGGAAATGAGAACGATACCCTCTTCCTTGAGCGTTCTCGCAAGGGTGGGACTATCTACCGCCTCCCTGCTTCCTTCCGTCATCTTGCCGTCCTTCTGTATTGCCTTGTATTCAAAAATCATATAGTAGTGTGGAATTATTCTGAAACCACTCGGAGCACTTCCTCGATGGTGGTCACTCCTGTTACGCACTTGTAAATTCCGTCCTCGATCATGGCGAGCATGTTCTCCGACTTGGCCTGCTCCGCGATTGCCTCAGTCGTCTTGCCTTCGATGATCATGTTCCTGATCGTGTCAGTCACCTTGAGGATCTCGTAGATTCCGATTCGTCCGGAATATCCGTCAGACTCAGGAGACTGCTTGGGCTTGTAGAAAGGAATTGTCTTCCATGTCGCCTTCTTGTCGATGATCTTTTCTTCCAGCAGAACTGCAAATACCTTGTCGAGATTGACTGACTTCTCAAGTGCCTTGATCGCGCTTTCTGTCAGGAAATACTTTTCTTTCTTTGCGGTCAGCTTTCGTACAAGTCGCTGCGCGATGATTACCTTCAGTGTTGAAACAAGGAGAAACGGCTCGGCTCCCATATCAAGAAGTCGCGGAATAGTTCCCGCTGCCGAGTTGGTGTGAAGTGTCGAAAGCACGAGGTGTCCGGTCAGCGCGGCGTTGATCGCAAGTGACGCGGTCTCCTTGTCTCGGATCTCTCCCACCATGATGACGTCCGGATCCTGTCGTACGAGTGTTCGCAGTCCGTCTGCAAACGTAAATCCGATCTCTGGTCTTACTTGTGTTTGGTTGACGCGCGACATCTGATACTCGACCGGATCCTCGATCGTGGAGATGTTCACGTCGGGTGTGTTAAGAATGTCGAGCAGCGTGTAGAGCGACGTTGACTTACCGGATCCTGTCGGTCCCGTTGTCAGAATCATTCCCGTCTTCTGGTTGAGTCCGTAGTGCAGAACCTCAAGTCCAACGCCGTGGAATCCGAGTGACTCCAGGTTGTAATGCCCTCCTCCCTCACGCAGGACTCGCATCACGGTCTTTTCTCCGTAATAGATTGGAAGGATGGAAACTCGGAACGACACCTTCTCGCCGTCGAGCTCTATCTTGAATCGTCCGTCCTGGGGTAGTCGCTTCTCGTCGAGCTTGAGGCTGGCAAGAACCTTTATTCTGGCCGTAATTGAGAGTGCGGACTTCTTTGGCAGTGTCATGGCGTCATGCAGGATACCGTCAATTCGGTAGCGAACGACGACCTGGTTCTCGAGCGGTTCGATATGGATGTCTGACGCGCTCTGGAGGATGGCGTGCTTGAGGAGTGTGTCCACGATCTTTACGACAGGAACGTCCTCGGCGATCTTTTTAAGGTCTGCCTCAGATTCCATCTTGTCTGATTCCTCGAGCACCTTGAGGTCTCCCATCTGCGTCTTGATGATGTCTCCGAGATCGGCCTTGAGGCTTTTTTGATAGTTAAGAAGCGCCTGCTTCATTGAGGCGGTGGAAGTAAGTCGTGGCATGATCTTGAGACCCGTCTTCTTCTTGATGAAGTCGATCGCACTCAGGTCGTCGGTGTCGATCATGGCAACCTCGAGGTCGTTCCCGGTCTTCTTGAAGGCGATGATATTGTGGTTACGCGCGATCGGCTCGGGAACGATTGTTAGAACCTCGTACGGAATCTTTTCTGATCCGATATCGATGTACGGAATTCCAAGGATGTATGCCTGCACGCGGCGCAGGTCATCCTCGTTTATCTTTCCTGTCGAGACGAAGTGATCACCAATCGTGATGTTCTTGTTCGGATTTTTCTCGAGTTCCTTTTCGGCAGTAGCAATCTCGTCCTTGCTGACGAGGCTTGAGTCCAACAGAAAACTTTTCAGTTTATCGTTTTCAATATACATGTGTACAAATTATACCACAAGGGTATTTCCAATTTCCAATTCGTTTCACTCATAAGAAATTTAGGTCTACCAGTGACGCGAATTTTTCTCTAAGTTTTTTTGTTTATAAAAATTCTTTGCTTCCGTCGATCCGTTTTTGTTCAGGACAGCGGTCGGGAGTTTGGTAAGTTAGAAATCAAGTGGCGCGTCCTTGGGAACAAAACGGATCGCGGTGCGCAAAGTATTTATGCAAAAGAAAAAGCCCCGGACCGAAGTCGCGGGGCTCTTACAATCTTTCAGTAGACAGAAAGAAAGAAACTCTTATTTGATTCGGCGAACAGCCAGGAAATAATATTCATCAGATAGTCCGATACTGCCACACAGTGTCGCAACATAGGGTTTCTCGATACCTTGACCAATATATGGGTATTGATTGTTGTCTTCTCCTCCAACGGAGCCTGCACAGACTAGTGGCTTTCGGTAGTATTGAGTTTCTGGAAAGGACAAGCGATACGTTAAAAGATGTGCAAGTCGTGCGGCTTGCCAGGGATTGGCTGGATCTTTTTTCGAAATGTGAACGGCAGCATTTTTTGGGGTAATTCCTGCACTCCAAAAAAAATAGCGACGATCCCAGTCATCTACACCGAAACGACAGAATTCCCATTCCCCGATATCCTCAGGGTTAAAAGGAAATAGGTCGGTCGTGATATCGATGGTCCAATCTCTGTAGTTGCCGCTTGCCAGCATCTGTTCCAATGAAAGCTCTTTAATGGTAAAAACGCCGGTTTCAGTCATTGCTGTGGTTGAGTTTGGTGTGAAAGCCAATAATTTCCCTAAATAGCCTTATGCTGTCTAGTAATTACGTGCTTTCTGCCAAACTCAACCAATTTCGCCTTTTGAACGAACTTACCTTATTTTATTAACATATTTACACGGTAAAGTCAATACTCTATACCCCAAATACCCATACGCGCTAACAAAAACGCGCCATTTCGCCACTTCGTTGACAATCCCCATAAAACACATATAATGTATCCAACTGTAAAGAGTGTCATTCAGGAAGTTCGCCCACCGGCGGACTTCTTGTTTTAAGGGGCGATTTGCAGATTATTTACAACAACTACAACAGAATATGTTTGATTTAAAGGTAATACAGGCCGTTTTGGCCCAGCTCGAGGAGGAGCGAGGTATCCCGAAGGCCAAGGTCATCGAGGCTATCGAGTTCTCACTCGCAAGCGCTTATAAGAAGGAATATGGAAAGAAAGGCCAGGTAATTAAGGCCGAATTTGACATGAACACCGGAAACGTGGAGTTCAGCCAGGTGAAGACCGTCGTTTCACAGGACCAGATCATTGAGGATGTGGAGGAGTTTGAGGGTGAGGTAGATCCCGAGAACCCAAAGATCTTCTTTAACGAGGAGCAGCACATCCTGATCGAGAATGCCAAGCTTTTCAAGGGTAACGCGCAGCTTGGAGACGAGCTGGTGTTCCCTCTTGAGTCAAAGAGCGACTTCGGACGAATCGCGTCCCAGACCGCAAAGCAGGTAATCATGCAGAAGATCCGCGAGGCCGAGAAGGTTTCCGTGGTTTCTGAGTTCGGACAGCACGAGGGAGAGATCGTAACCGGAACCGTACAGCGAATGGAGCGAGGCTCAGTATTCGTGGATATGGGACGAGCGGTCGGATTCCTTGGATACGACGAGCAGATTCCTGGAGAGCGATTCCGTCAAGGAGAGCGAATCCGAGCATACCTCTATAAGGTAGAGGAATCTCCGCGAGGAGTGTTCCTGAAGCTTTCGCGCTCTCATCCAAAGTTCTTGGAGCAATTGTTCATGGCCGAGGTGCCAGAGCTTGCCCAGGGAGTCGTTGAGGTGAAGGCTATCGCCCGAGAGGCCGGAGCCCGATCGAAGATCGCCGTATACTCGGTTGACGAGCATGTTGATCCAGTTGGAGCAATGGTTGGTCAGCGAGGAGTTCGAGTGACGACAATCATGTCCGAGCTTGGAGGAGAAAAGATCGACGTTGTTGAATGGTCTGCGGATCCCGTTGAGTTTATCGAGGAGGCGCTCTCGCCTGCTTCTGTGCTTGATGTTGATCTGGACGAGGATGCAAAGATTGCTAAGGTATCCGTTGCGGAAGACCAGCAGTCACTTGCGATCGGTAAGGGAGGACAGAACGCCCGACTTGCCGCAAAGCTTACCGGATGGAAGATCGACGTGCAGGCGGTACAGGGAGTTATGTCTCAGGATGATTCCGAGGACGACGACCGACGAGGGTAATTATTTTCTAACTCACACTATCTATGAACTTATGGCATGACGTCCCATTGGGAGACAAAGCACCGGAGGAATTCAACGTTATCATCGAGATTCCAAAGGGCTCGAACAACAAGTATGAGATCGACAAGGAGACCGGACTGATTGCGCTCGACCGAGCCAACTATTCCAGCGCACCTTATCCTGTGGACTACGGATTCGCTCCGCAGACACTGTGGGAGGACGGTGACGCGCTCGACGTGATCGTGCTGACAACGTGGCCACTCAACGTGGGAATCGTTGCTCGCGTACGGCCTGTCGCGGTTATGGAAATGATCGACGGCGGAGAGTCCGACTTCAAGGTCATCGCGGTTCCGCGAGACGACAAGAGGTGGGACGAGACGCAGGACATCGATGACCTGAACGCGCACCAGCTTGCCGAGATCCAGCACTTCTTTGAGACCTACAAGGCACTCAACGGAAAGAACACCGAAGTGGTGATTCACGGATTCAAGGGAAAGGCCGACGCGCAGGCAGCGGTCGTGAAGTCTATCCAGTTGTATAAGGAGAAGTTCGGAAAGTAATCTATTCGCTCCGACCGAATTCGGTCGGAGCGAATTGGAAAAAGGCCGGTCCGCTTTGCGGACCGGCCTTTTTCTTTGCTATACTTAGTGCATTACTAGGGGTAATGATTTTATAATTATGAAAAGACAGGCGGCGATAATCGCATTGGTGTGCGCACTGACGGCATCTACGGCTTGGGCCGAAGAATCCGCGACATCAACACGCGGTGAGAAGTTCGGACAAAAGCGAGACGAGATCCGGGCGTCATTCAAGGAAAAGAAGGATGAGGTGAAAACGCAGATCCAGGAGAAGCGAGCAGAAATAAAGACGAACATCGAGGAGCGAAAGGGAGAGAAAAAAATTAAGCTGGAGGAACGTGCAAAGGACCGTGTGACGAAAATACTTGAGCGAGTGTTCGGACGCTTCGAGGCATTTGTCGCTCGATACGAGGGATTTGCAACGAGAATCCAGTCTCGCATAGACAAGTTGGATGAGAAGGGAGTGGATACGAGTGAGATGAAAGCGCTCCTGAATACCGCCGAAGAAAGTCTTGAGGATTCAGTTGCAGAGATCGCAGCTGCCAAGGACGAACTTGATGCATTGGTTGCTGGAGAATCCTCAAAGGAAGCAATACGTGCAATCGTAGGAGAGGCAAAGGCGAGCCTCAAGGAAACGCACGCGGCATTCGTTGCTGCAGTCAAGTCACTCAAGGCTTCCGACACGGACGAGGGTGATGATACTGAGGAATAATTACAAACCCTAATTCAATTCATATGGAACCAAACGAAACACAAAGAACTCCCATCAACACCCCTATCCAGAACATGGTGGACGACAGCCGTCGCGACGGCACCGCAGGCCCGCTTATCGGTTCGATCATCATCGTTCTCATAATCCTTATCGGAGGTCTCTACTTCTGGGGATCGATGATCGTTGATCGCAAGAACGAGATTGAGAGCGAGGCTGTTATGGAGGAGCAGACTAGGGATGCTGAGGTTGAGGCTATTACATCTCAGTCCACGTCTGACGAGGCAAGCTCGATTGAGGCAGATCTCAACGCGACAGACGTAGACTCTGCTGATGCTGAGATCGACGCGGTGGATAGCGAGTACTAGGATTTTAAATCAGTAAAAGGGCGGCACCGCAGGTGCCGCCCTTTTCTTTTGTACATTGATTTTCCCTCAAAATACGGTAGACTGCCCACACATTAGATTAATTACATACGTTATGGCACAACACTATAAAATCATTTCACAGGAGGATCGAGGAGAATGCGAGAAGGAGCTGCTGGTTGAGGTTTCCGCAGACTACATCGACTCGTTTGCCGAGAAGTCCCTGGCTGACTTTGCCAAGGAGGTTGAGATCGACGGTTTCCGAAAGGGCAACGCCCCTGCGAACCTTGTTAAGGAGCGAGTCGGAGAGTTCCGGATCTTTGAGGAGTCGGTGCAGCGAGCGGTGCAGCAGGTCATCCCTGTTATCCTCGCAGAGGAAAAGTTGGATGCCATCACGATGCCCCACGTACACATGAAGAAGCTTGCGCCAGGACAGCCTGCTGAGTTCATGATGCATTTCTATACCATGCCCGAGATCGAGCTGCCTGACTACAAGAAGATTGCCAAGGACATCAAGAAGGATGAGGCCGAGCTCAAGCCAGAGGAAGTGGACGGATACATCGAGCAGATTCTGAGCTCGCGAGCGACCAAGAATGAGGCCGGTGAGGAGACAAAGCCAGAACTGACGGACGACTTCGTGAAGACGCTTGGAAACTTCAAGGACGTGAAGGACTTCAAGGTACAGATCCTGGAGAACATGAAGGGAGAGAAGACCGTACAGGCTGCGCAGAAAAGGCGCCTAGAGATCATGGAGAAGATTATTGCCGAGACCAAGTTAAAGATGCCGGACGTTCTCGTCGAGGAGGAGCAGCACAAGATGTTCGACGAGTTCCGAGGACGAGTCGAGAGCATGAAGATGAACTTCGAGGAATATCTTGGAGCAATCAAGAAGACCGAGGAGGAACTGAAGACCGAATGGAAGGACGACGCTGCCAAGCGGGCCAAGATGAATATCATCCTGCCTAACATCGCGACCAAGGAGGAACTCAAGCCGAACCAGGATGCAATCGAGGCTGAGATCAAGAACCTGAAGGCGCACTACGCCGATCTTGATGAGGGACGAGCGCAAGTCTATGTCGCGAGCATTCTGACCAACGAGGAGGTGTTCAAGTTTCTGGAGGCTCTGTAATTTTATGAAAATGAAGGGCCGTCCGATGTCGGACGGCCCTTTTGCTTGGACGAATGCTTAGCCCCAGGCTACGCTTTTTTGAAAATCACGACGCCATTTCTGGACGCGAAGTACAAAGATTGGTCCTTGAATCATAAGCGCCGCTAACGCACCGAGTCTAGCCGCCCTGCTTTTTGGAGCCCATTTCCTTAAGGTTTTCCTGAAGCTATGGAGCTGCTCCTCGAAAGTTTTCTGGTTTTCGGTGGAGTCGAAGAACCTGAGGTAGATTCCGTAGAGTCCAGTGGCTAACCAGGCTGACAACAGAGCGTGAATGAGGATCGAAAGAAACACGTAAGTCAGAATGTTCATACTATTAAAATATACAACTATGTGAGTATTTGTCAATACTACCCCAAAACCACCAATCCGCATCCGACGATCGCCGCTGTCTCCGTCTTCAGCACGTTCTCACCTAGTTTGTATATCTTCAGTTCTTTTTCTTTAAATAGTGCAATCTCCTTTTCTGAGAATCCTCCTTCTGGTCCGATTAGTAGTGAAATGCTCTCCTTGGAATCTGATTTTCTGAACGCTTTTCCTTCCACATCCAACACAATTGGTGCAAAATTCTCCAAGCACTCCCCTAACTTCTGGATCGGGTGCAATTTTGGTGTGTCCACGCGCTGCGCCTGCTCGCTCGCTTCCTCTATTATCTTTAAGCTTCTCTCCACATTTATATCAGTCTTGATCGTTCGGTCGGACACGATTGGGTAAAAATCCGTCACGCCGATCTCTGTGCACTTCTCCAGGATCAGCTCGAACTTGTCCTTCTTTGGAATACAGCAAAAGAGCGCTACTCTCTTTTCGGTCTTCCCTTCCAGTTGTGTTGTCAACATGACCTGCACGCTCCCCTTAGTGATTGCGCGGATCCTCCCCTCGTACGTTCCTTCGTACGTTCTGATGACAACTGCCTCGTCCGCCTCCAGCCGTAGTACCTTCGCAATCTGCTTGGTGACGTCTAGATCGGTAATGTCGAACATCTCCCCTACGACGGGCGTCTTGTGCTTTCCTGAGATGGTGAACCAGTGGATTTTTTTCATATTTGATTTAAGGCGTGATTTTATGTATTGTAGCGATACCGTTATCAGACTGTAACAAAAATATTATGCTAATACCAACAGTAATCGACAAATCACAGTTCGGCGAGCGAGCATACGACATTTTCTCCAGATTGCTCAAGGACCACATCATCTTCCTCGGAGACGGAATCGACGACCATGTAGCCAGCCTGGTCATTGCCCAGCTGCTTCACTTGCAGTCCTCTGATCCAAAGAAGGACATTTATCTGTATGTGAACTCACCGGGAGGATCCGTGACATCAGGACTTGCGATCATCGACACAATGAACCACATCAAGAACGATGTGGCGACCGTGTGTGTCGGCATGGCCGCATCGATGGGCGCAATGATCCTCTCATCTGGAGCAAAGGGAAAGCGATTCGCCCTGCCTAACTCAGAGATCATGATCCACCAGCCTCACGGAGGAATGGAGGGACAGGTGTCAGACATCGAGATCCGAACCAAGCTGTATCTCAAGCACAAGGAGAACCTTACCAAGATGATGGCCAAGAATACCGGACAGGACGTCAAGAAGGTCGAGAAGGACATGGACCGAGACTTCTTCATGTCTGCGGATGAGGCAAAGAAGTACGGAATCATTGATAAGGTGTTGAACTAATGTATCTAAATAGGTAACAAAAAACCCGGCGACAACTAAGTCGACGGGTTTTGCGTATGGCGGAGGCCGATTACTTCTGCAGTGATGCAGTTTCTTCAGAATCCGTCGCGGTTGGGTGCAGTTGGGCTGGTTTTTCCTCTTGGATCTCAGATATGAGAATCGGCTTTTCGTTTTGAGGTGGATCGCTCCAGATCGCATCGCGAAATGCAAACAGCAGTATTGAGACCATCAGAAGGGCAACGAGGCATTCACTGACCTGCTCAGACAAACTGGGGCTTTTCATGAACGGGTTTACGTAAGTATGAGGCTTGCTCGTGGCGTGTCAATCGACAAACTCTTCTCTGAGACAACATATTTTCTTTATGTATCCATTATCATGTCTTGTTATGCTGAAATAGTATAATGAGCAGCGAACGGTTTGAAGAATGGAATATCGAGAAGCAAATCATCCACGCAAAGACGCCTGATGACTTTTTCATAAACGTCCGTGAGATATGGTTTGTAAAGATGGGTCAGAACATCGGATATGAGGAAAACGGGAAGGAGGAGTTTCTTAGGCCGGTGCTGGTGTTGAAGAAGGTCGGTAACATGTTCTTTACCGTGGCGCTCACAAGCAGAGGTAAGGATAATCACATTTTCTATCACAAGTTCAATGACATACACCTACATAACCCTCGATACGAAGATTCCTCATACGCAATCTTGTCTCAAGCTCGTGTAATTGATAAGCGGCGATTCTTTGAATATGCAGGCAATATATCAAAAGAGGAATTTCAAGTAATAAAACAAAAACTCAGGGCACTGCTGCTCTGAGTTTTCTTGTTCTGTCTCTTGCTTGCGCAAGAGATGGATCCCGAGGGACATTTGTACCCTAATCGTATCGCTACCTAGATTAAAAGTCAAACCTTCACTCAGTTGCCCTCACCCCTCTTTTAGACTAGTATGCAGACATGTTTGGTCTAAGCCCTGTTGCTATTGCCGTGGTCGTTGCCGTCTCTGCCGGCCTTGTTGGTATCGCTATCGGATACCTTTTGCGCTTTATCATAGCCTTGGGACAAAAGGGTTCTATGGAGCTTGAGATAAAGGAAATGATGCTCGAGGCACGTGAGGAAGCAGAGCGGATCTCGCAGGAAGCGAACGAGCAGGTCGGTGATCTTATCAAGGACGCCCAGGACGAGGCGCGGCTGATCCGTGAGAAGGCAGCCAAGGCCGAGGAGCGCCTCAACAACCGTGAGAATATCCTGGACAAAAGACAGCTTGATATAGATGAGGAGCGTGATGCTATCCAGGCACTCGAGACAGGCCTAAAGGCCGCGATTGAGAAGAACGAAGATCTCAAGGATCAGCTGGTAGAAAAGCTTTCACAGACCTCCCATCTTTCCATTAACGAGGCGCAGAAGGAACTCATCACGCTTGTCGAGCGAGACTTTCATGAGGATCTGACGGTGAGACTGCACAAGCTGGAGTTGGCAGGAAAGGAAAAGCTCGAGGCGCGCGCACGCGACATCATCGTCTCTACGATACAAAGAATGTCTACCAGCATCGATACGGAAATCTTTTCTACCAACGTTCACTTGGAGGAGGACGCGATCAAGGGAAAGATCATCGGAAAGGAAGGTCGCAACATCAAGATGTTTGAGCGACTGACGGGAGTTGAGCTGCTCGTGGATGATACGCCATCTATGGTTGCTATCTCTTCGTTTGACCCAGTACGACGCGCAACCGCTAAGTTGGCACTCGAGAATCTTGTGAAGGACGGGCGCATCCAGCCTGCCAAGATCGAGAAGGCAGTCGAGCTTGCAGAAAAGGAAGTACAGAAGACTATTAGGGATAAGGGTGAGCAGGCTGCGTACGAGTGTGGCGTGTTTGGACTCGATGCCAAGGTGCTGCATATCCTCGGACGATTGTACTTCAGGACAAGCTACGGACAGAACGTGCTTAACCACTCAGTTGAGATGGCACACATCGCAGGGATGATTGCCGAAGAGGTTGGCGCAGATGTTCGCGTGGCCAAGGCAGGCGCGCTCGTGCACGATATTGGTAAGGCACTTGATCACGAGGTCCCAGGAACGCATGTCGAGATCGGACGTCGAATCTTGCAGAAATTCAACACCAACCCTGAGATCATCAAGGCCATGCAGTCCCATCACGATGAATATCCCCATGAGAACGTTGAGGCAGTTATTGTAACAATAGCTGACGCCATCTCAGGCGGACGCCCAGGAGCGCGTCGTGAGAACGTCGAGAACTTCATCAAGCGCCTCAGTGAGCTGGAATCAATCGCCAACAGCTTCCCGGGTGTCGAGAAGTCGTATGCCCTCTCTGCAGGCCGAGAAATAAGGATATTCGTGACACCGGACAAGGTCTCAGACTTTGAGGCGCACGAATTGGCCCGAAAGATTGCACTACGCATCGAGGAAGACCTCAAGTATCCGGGTGAAATAAAAGTAACGGTCATCCGAGAACAGAAGATTATCGAATTTGCCCGTTAAAATCGCTCCGACCGAATTCGGTCGGAGCGATTTCCCTGCATATTTTGACATTTGTCAAATTATGTAGCGTATTTTCTGTTATGTTGCACAATATAAGGGATTTCCTATAATAACAACAGCTTTCAAGAAGCAATTTAGCAGTTTAAAATATTTGATCATGAACAAAGCAGTACTCGTTGAGAAAGTTCAGGCAGTACTTGGAGGAACTAAGGCTGACGCCGAGCGAGCAGTTGATGCTCTCTTCGAGTCAATCGTTGGTGAGCTCAAGAAAGGTGGAGAGGTTTCAGTAGCAGGTTTCGGTATCTTTTCTGCAAAGAAGCGAGCCGCTCGAACAGCTCGAAACCCTCGAACTGGAGAGTCAGTTAAGGTTCCTGCTATGAACGTTCCAAAGTTCCGAGCAGCAAAGGCACTTAAGGACGCTGTAAAATAAATTTAGTTTAGAGTGTGCACAAGACAAAAGCCCCTTTCGGGGCT
>JAYTLZ010000017.1:0-2828 GCA_043728995.1 Minisyncoccota bacterium | reverse complement strand
TTTTTGTATCAAAATTACAAGCCTGAAAAAGATTCGACGATTCTTTCAATATCTGGAAAATACTTTTCAAATGAAGTGTTTACAACCTGAACATCTGTTTTAATGTTTTGTATTTTTCTTTTATCTTGGAAATACTTCTGTCCAATCAAGTCAACGAGTCTTTCCTTGTACCAATGTGGAACTTTGTATTTAACGATAAATGGCTGAATTGAGATGTGTACGATCTCATGCAATAGAGTTCCAAAAATATCGTCGAGGGGCCTATTCTTTATTTTTAATATGACCTCATTGCGTGAACTGTCATAACTGCCACCCGTACCATACAGCGTAAGTATCGCTGTGTATGAGGGTGCAATATTCAAGACACCACTTTCCTTAATCTCCAAAAGATGAGGTGCAAACTCAGTCCACAGGTCACCTAGAGTGCTAGCTGCTTCCTTATATTTCTCTAAATCATACTCCTGACTTATCTTATGTGAGATCTCTTCGTCTGAAGATGACATGTCCAAACCATCCGGTAGGTCTACAGAATATCCATTTTCCTTATACCAATCCAATCTCGAAAGAGTGTACTTAACCCTATCTATTTCTTCTTCAAGACCAAAAGTAATCTGTAAGTCACTCATGATATAGGTTGTACGATATTACAAGTCAATCTCCGCCTCCCTCGCGTTCGAAACGATGTATGACTTTCGAGCTGGAACGTCCGTTCCCATAAGCATATCGAACACGTGATCAGCTTCGACGGCATCGTCCACACTCACCTGCTTGAGGATTCGGTTGTTCTGGTCCATGGTCGTCTCCTTGAGCTCGTCCGCGTTCATCTCTCCAAGTCCCTTGTATCGCTGGATGCTGATCTTTGGCTTCTTCTTAGTGCTTGCTGTCTCCACTTCCTCCTCAACCACTTCTCCTTCCTCCTCAAATGCCTGAGCCTCTAGGGCTGCAGAATCCTCCTCACCCAGGATCTCGGCCTTCTCTTCGTCAGTGTATGCATACTGGACGTCCTTGCCTCGCGTGATCTTGTACAAAGGCGGTAGCGCGATATAGAGATATCCTCCATCGATAATTGGCCGGAAGTGTCGGTAGAACAGCGTCAGGATAAGTGTTCGAATGTGTGATCCGTCGACGTCGGCATCTGTCGCGATGATGATCTTGTGATATCGGAGTTTGGTGATATCAAACGTGTCACCGATGGCTGTTCCGAGTGCGACCACAAGGTTTCGCACCTGCTCTGAGGCAAGCATCTTGTCGAGTCGCGCTCGCTCCACGTTGAGGATCTTTCCTCGAAGCGGAAGAATTGCCTGAGTACGCCTGTCTCGTCCCGTCTTGGCAGTACCACCCGCAGAGTCTCCCTCTACAATGAACAGCTCGGCTTCCTCGGCAGACTTGGTCTGACAGTCGGCAAGCTTTCCAGGAAGTGTCATTCCCTCAAGCGCACCCTTTCGCAGCACGGAGTCCTTGGCAGCCTTGGCAGCCTTTCGGGCTCGAAGCGCAAGATACACCTTGTTCATGATCGCCTTGGCGTCGTCCGGATTCTCTTCAAGATAATAACTGAACGCGTCAGAGAATACGGTATCAACTGCACCTCGAGCCTCGACCGATCCCAGCTTGGCCTTGGTCTGTCCCTCGAACTGGATCTCGGGCATCTTAACGGATACGACCGCTGTCAGTCCCTCGAGTACATCCTCTCCTGAGAACGAGTCTCCCTCCTTAAATATCTTGTTCTTCTTCCCGTAATTGTTCAGGTGTCGTGTAAGTGCGGTCTTGAATCCCGTCATGTGCGTTCCTCCCTCGGGTGTGTGAATGTTGTTTGCGAACGCAACCATTCGTGCGGAGATATCATCAACATACTGAAGTGATACCTCGACGGTCACTTCCTCAAATTGCTTCTCGATATGAAAAATATTGTTGTGCACAGGCTTCTGCATCTGGTTGTAGAAGGCAACGAGAGATCGCAATCCTCCTTCAAAATAGAATGTCTTGGACGGAACCTCGATGTCTGCATCAGCTAGATAATAAATATTGTCGAGATCAATCTTGCCCGTGTACTCACGTGCGTCGATCACGCCGATCTGCATCTGCTTAACAAGATACGCCTGCTGACGAACATGACCTACCACCCGGTCATATGAAAATTCAGTGCTCGGGAAAATCTGGTCATCCGGCTTGAAACTGATGATTGTTCCGTTTCGGTCCGAGGATCCGACCTTCTTGACGTCGGCCTTCTTCTTACCCCTTGCATATTCCTGCACATATCGCCCTCCATCTCGATGAACCTCGGCAATCGTATGCTCAGACAATGCGTTCACAACAGACGCTCCTACTCCATGAAGTCCTCCGGATACCTTGTATCCGCTCTCCTCTCCTCCGAACTTTCCTCCTGCATGGAGCACTGTCATAATTGTCTCAAGCGCAGATACCTTGGTTGTCTTCTGCTTGTCGACCGGGATTCCTCGACCGTTGTCGACTACTCGAACGTAGTTACCAGGCAGAAGCGCAATCTCAACTCGATTGGCAAATCCTCCCATGGCCTCATCTCGAGAGTTATCAAAAATCTCCGTAATAAGGTGGTGTAGTCCGTCCGGTCCTGTCGTTCCGATGTACATTCCAGGACGAACTCGCACAGGCTCAAGACCCTCGAGTACTCTAATCTGGTCCGCTCCGTAGCTGTTTTCTTTCTTTGCCATAATTCCTAATATTGTATCAGATTTGAGGGATAACTCCAAGTAATGAATGGGTAAAAGTAGGCTTATTTTAAAGGGTTTTTAGGCCTTTTTGGTCCCGAAAACCATGTTGACAAGTGACAGGATTATCGCAAAGAAAAACGC
>JAYTLZ010000016.1:0-36873 GCA_043728995.1 Minisyncoccota bacterium | reverse complement strand
CAATGGAGATAAAGAACTTATTATGATTGCGCCAGAGACGGAAATTCTTGAGCAACACGATCGCTGGCAGGCGGCAGCAATCGTGATTGAGGGGCTTTTGGGCGAGGGAGGGTTTTTAGCTAATGTAGATGAATTCTCCATGGAATCCTCACTTGATGCAAAGTTGACTTTGCAAACGAAGCCAATTTATGAGCTGGCACAGGCATTCGAACTTCCGACAATTCGCTAATAAGGTCATGGGCTTTTGCTTCACCCGCACCCTTATTTATGTATAATACCCCCATATGAAATACAAAAAGACCGTATTGCCAAACGACATGAGAATTATCACGATTCCACTTGCCGAGAGCCAGAGCGCGATCGGAATGGTACTCGTTGAGACGGGTTCTGACTACGAGTCAAAGGAGCTCAATGGTCTTTCGCACTTCCTCGAGCATATGTGCTTCAAGGGGACGACCAATCGAACTGGCGACCAGATCAAGGTCGAAATCGATGGCATGGGTGCATCTGCTAACGCCTTCACCTCGAACGAGTTTACCGGCTACTACGCCAAGGCGCACAAGTCCAAGATC
Organism: Minisyncoccota bacterium; assembly: GCA_043728995.1. Classification (GTDB taxonomy): domain Bacteria; phylum Patescibacteriota; class Minisyncoccia; order Phycocordibacterales; family JAACPR01; genus JAULZV01. Next base: position 36,301 of record JAYTLZ010000016.1, on the reverse strand, counting down.
GGCAAGGTTATCGACTTCGTTTCTGACATCTATCTCAATCCGACTTTCCCTCAGAAGGACATCGACATCGAGCGGGGAGTGATCATCGAGGAGATCAATATGTATGAGGATCTGCCTCAGCAGACAGTTGTCGACCATTGGCAGAGACTTCTCTATCCGGAGACATCCGCGGGTAGACCAACCATCGGTCCAAAGGAGAACATCCTCGCATTTAACCAGAAGGAGTTCGTGGCATATCATGACCTGCATTACGTTCCTGCCAAGACGGTTTTTGTCGTTGCAGGGAATATTAATGAGAAGGAAATAATCTCGCAGCTGAAGAAGGCCTTTGCACCAGCGATCAACAAGAAAATCGCCAAGCGATCCAAGACGAAGTTCGCGCAGACAAAGCCGCAGGTAAAGGTAACGTACAAGAAGACTGACCAGACGCACCTTATCGTCGGATTCAGGTCGTTCGACCAGCACAACAGGAAGAACTACGCGCTTAAGGTTGCCGCGACGATTCTCGGTCAGGGATTCAGCTCGCGACTTTTCACCAAGATGCGAGACGAGCTCGGCATGTGCTACTACACCAAGGCAGGGATCGACGCCTACACCGACCGAGGAGCATTTCTCGTCCGCTCAGGCGTGACGAATGCCCGAACGCATGAGGCGGTTGAGGTCATCATGGCAGAGTACAAGAAGATCCTAACTGAGGACATTCCGCCAAAGGAACTCAAGAAGGCTAAGGACTACATGATCGGAAACTTCTCGATCGGTCTCGAGACGTCTGAGGACGTTGCGGACTTCTTCGGATTCCAGGAATTGCTGCATGAGGACATCCTCAAACCAGCAGACTATGTAAAGAAGATCCAGGCCGTGACCGCAGCCGACATCAAGAAGGTTATGAAGGAAATCATGCAGGAAAAGAATCTTAACCTCGCGCTGATTGGCCCGTTCGAGGAGAAGGAGGCGAAGTCGTTTGAGAAGCTGCTGAAGATTTAAAATTTTTGAAGTATATAAAAAAAGAGGGTCCGCTGCACAAGTGCTGCGGACCCTTTTGGTTTTGAATGATTCAGTGTGTGGTAAGAAGTTTCTTCTTCTCCTTTTCCTTCTCTTCCACCGGAACGGCCTTGTCGGCATGGATCTGCATGCGATGCAGATTTACCAGGCAGGTTTGAAGGCAAATGATGTCGCGGTAGTAGTCGGGAAGCGATTCCTCGGACCCATCCTGCATGAGCGGGTTGAATCCGTCGAGTGATTCCATGACCATGTCGGCAAATCCGTAGACAGCCAAGTAAGTCGCTTTCGAATGGTCAGAATTTGGGTCATCACTTGGGCTAGTTGGCTGACGATGGCGATCCTTGCGGGAGCGACACTCGTCATATACCAGGACGTACAAGTCCTCGGGTTTGAAATCAGGACGTTTCTTGATCTTCTCGATCACGTTGGAATGAATCGAGGCGCTCGCGATCTGCGCGATGCTGGGAGTGGTTCGGTTGCAGTAACGGATGAGATCTCTCCCGGTTTGGATGAGACGCTTCAATGTTGCTTTTTCTTCTGGCGGGATGGGAGTAGTATTCATGGTTCAAAAAAGAGCGCAATCTTCAAAGTAACGTTCTTTGTGTACTTTGTCAAAGAGGGTGGTGCGGCAAACGCCCTTTATTTTCCTTGTTGAACTCCGCAAACTCTGTGATAGTATGGATTATATGAAGGACAAATTAAACCAGCCCATTGCAATTGAGTTTACGGCGGGCGCCGTAGTGAAGACACTTGTTATTTTATTCCTGGCATATCTGGCATATCTCTTGCGAGACCTGCTTCTTATGATCCTAACGTCCGTTGTTATCGCATCTGCGGTTGAGCCTGCTACCAAGTGGTTCATGCGGCACAGGATTCCTCGTCCAGTCGCAGTTATTACGCTGTACTTGTCGATTCTTGTTGCGGTTGGAGCGGTTACGACCATCGTACTTCCTCCGCTCGCGTCTGACGTAAAGAGTGTCATCAACACGATTCCTCAATATATCCAGTCAGTAGACGCTGCAGATCTTGAGAAGATTCCTGGACTGTCGATCATCTTTAACCAGCTCAGCGAGCAGGTCTCAAGCGGAAACCTCCTCGGACAGGTCGGGGGATATGCAGGGCAGGCGACATTCGGATTCTTCCAGACGGCCGGAACGGTGTTCGGAGGAATCTTCAGCTTCGTGCTGATCATCGTGATCTCGTTCTATCTTGCGGTACAGGAGGACGGAGTAGCCAGCTTCCTGCGGGTAGTGACTCCGGTCAAGCATGAGAAGTACATCATCGACCTATGGAAGCGCTCGCAGCGAAAGATCGGTCTCTGGATGCAGGGACAGCTTCTCCTTGGCGTGATCGTCGGAGTGCTGACCTATCTCGGACTTTCTATTCTCGGCGTAAACAACGCGCTTCTCTTGGCCTTGCTCGCGGCATGTTTCGAGCTGATCCCGATCTTTGGACCGATCCTTGCCGCAATTCCTGCAGTCGGAGTCGCACTTATCCAGGACGGATTCTCTCTCGGAGTTCTGACGCTTGGTCTGTACCTCGTGATTCAGCAGTTTGAGAACCATCTTATCCACCCGATGGTAGTAAAGAAGATTATCGGAATCCCTTCGCTCCTTGCCATCCTTGCCCTGATCGTTGGAGCGCAGCTCGCAGGATTCCTCGGTATGATCATTGCGGTTCCCGTTGCGGCAGCTCTTATGGAGTTCTTGGCAGACGTCGAGAAGTCAAAGGTGAAGGAGCTCGAGATGCTCAACGACAAGTAACGCTCCGGTTTTCCTAAAGAAGATATGAAGAAAAACTTTTACATTACGACCACGTTGCCATACGTGAACGCAAAGCCCCATCTCGGATTCGCCATCGAGATTATTCGTGCTGACGCGATCGCACGCTATCAGCGACTGATCGGCAAGAACGTGTTCTTCAATACGGGAACAGACGAGCATGGCGTAAAGATTTCGCAGAAAGCAGAGGAGGAAGGGATCACCCCACAGGAATTATGCGACCGAAACTCGCAGGCATTCAGGGACCTCAAGGATTCTCTCAACATCTCATACGACGCGTTCATCCGAACGACAGACGACCGGCATGAGAAGGCTGCCCAACAATTCTGGAAGAAGTGTGCCGACGCAGGATTCATCACCAAGAAGAACTACAGCGGTCTGTACTGCAAGGGATGCGAGCTGTTCAAGACCGGACGTGATCTGGTAGACGGGAAGTGCGCCGACCATCCGAACATGACACTTGAGGAAATTTCCGAGGAGAATTATTTCTTCAAATATTCCGAGTTCGCGACGCAACTTCTTTCCTTGTATGAAAAAAAGGACTTCGTGATTCCAGAGTTTCGCCTCAACGAGATAAAGAACCAGATCAAGGACGGTCTGGAAGACTTCAGCATTTCGCGCGTGAAGGAAAAGATGGAATGGGGAATCCCCGTGCCTGGGGACGATACCCAGGTTATGTACGTGTGGTTCGATGCGCTCGTGAACTATATCTCTACACTTGGATGGCCAGATGGCGAGGACTTTACGACGTTCTGGAACAATGAGGACTCGACCATCGTGCAGATCTGCGGAAAGGACAACCTGCGTCAGCAGTCTGCGATGTGGCAGGCCATGCTTGCTTCGGTGGGACTTCCGCACACATCGCATATTTTGATAAACGGATTCATCACGGTGGATGGACAGAAGATGTCCAAGTCGCTCGGTAACGTGATTGACCCGGTCGAGATCGTGAACGAGTACGGCGTTGACGCGCTGCGATACTTCGCGATTCGCGAACTGAGTCCGCATGAGGATGGAGATTTTAATATTGATAGATTCAAGGAGGCGTACAATGCGAACCTTGCAAATGGAATCGGTAACCTGACAAATCGAATTTTGAAGATGGCAGAAGATAATGTGCCACAGGACATGATTGTGTTGTCGGTTGATATTCCTGCTGAATATGACGTGGCTATGCAGGGGCTGGATTTGCATAACGCATCCCACATCGTATGGCAGTATATTTCTGACTTGGACAAAAAGATCCAGGTGACGGAGCCGTTCAAGCTGATCAAGACTGACAAGGATGCAGGTGAAAAAATAATCATCGAACTCGTGCTGGAGCTCTGCAAGATTGCTCTGATGCTTCGACCGTTTCTTCCTATGACAGCTGAAAAAATTCTTGAGGCAATCAAGGATCACAAGAAACCCGAGACTCCAATCTTTAACCGCATCTAAATGAAATACATAGACATCCACGCCCATCTCGACTTCCCGGATTTTGACGCTGACAGGGCGGAGGTGATTGCGGACATGAAGGCACAAGGTGTTGGCTCAATCAATATTGGAACGACGCCGGACTCGAGCAGGGCATCTATCAGGCTCGCAGAGGAAAACGAGCACATCTGGGCAATCGTAGGTGTACATCCGGTTCATGCCAAGGAAGCGCAGCTTTCTGACATAGACGAGATGGAATCGCTCCTTGCGCACCCCAAGTGCGTCGGAATAGGAGAGTGCGGACTCGACTTCTTTCGTGACGCCAACGATGGCGAGACCAAGGCACTCCAGCTTTCGTTTTTTGAGAAGCAGATCGAGCTGGCCATCGCGCACGACAAGACCCTGATGATCCACTGTCGCCAGGCATATCCCGAGACGCTCGACGTACTGCGCTCATACAAGACGTCGCACCCCGGCCTGCGCGCCAACTTCCATTTCTTTACCGAACCAATAGACACTGCCCGAACCATCCTGGACCTGGGCTTCACGGTCTCATTTACGGGCGTGGTGACTTTCGTGAAGGACTATGAGAACCTGGTGTCCTTTGTGCCGACCGACTCCCTGATGATCGAGACTGACTCGCCGTTCGTGGCCCCCAAGTCCGTCCGGGGCCGCCGCAACGACCCTCGTAATGTCATCGAAATAGCCTCCAAAATAGCCCAAATCAAGCAGCTGGAGCCAGATGCGCTGGCAGAGGTGGTCAGGGCGAATACAAGCAGGATTTTCGGCATCTAGCCTTGCCTCACACCCCAAATCGTGATACTGTAACCTCCTATGGCTAAAAAAGTAATAGAATCAGTACAAGATGAGAGGGAGGCACGTGTATACGAGTATGCCTTTCATATTGTTCCAAAGATGTCAGAGGAGGAGGCGCTCAAGACATTTACTGATATAAAAAATGAATTCATCGCTTCTGGGGCTACTATCAAAAACGAGAGTGCACCCGCATTACTAAACCTTGCATACCAGATGGAGATAACCGTCGAGTCTGTGAAGTACAAGCATAACCAGGCGTATTTCGCGTGGATTATTCTTGAGGCTACAGGCGCGCAGATCCTGAATGTACAAGAGGAACTCAAGCTCCGAACGGATATCCTTCGAAGCTTGCTTATTATCACTAAGAACGAGGAGCCAGTATCATCCGCTGACGTTGCCAAGGCTTTGGCCGGCGATGAGGATGATGTTGCCTTCGAGGAGGTCGTCGAGGCTGCACCCGTAGAGGAGGCACCTAAGGAGGCTGCTGAGGCCGTAGAGGCTGAGGTTCCTGCTGACGAAAAGGCCAACGACCAGAAGGTCGACGAGGCTATCGATAAGCTCGTATAAAAGGAAATCTAAAGGCTTGATAAAGCCTTTGATTGACTATTGGATGGGCGTTTGAGAACATAAAGACATGTATATAAACAAAGCAATATTGGTAGGGAATTTAACAAGGGATCCAGAGAAGAAGGCATTACCATCAGGAATGACAGTAACGTCGTTCAGCATCGCGACCAACCGAACATGGAAGGACAAGGACGGCAAGAAGCAGGAGAACGTCGATTATCACAACATCGTACTCTTCGGTAAGCCGGCTGACACTGCCGCGCAGTACCTCAAGAAGGGACAGTCAGTATTCGTTGAAGGACGAATCCAGACACGGAGCTGGGACGACAAGGACGGCAAGAAGCAGTATCGAACGGAGATCGTTGCAGACAGCTTCCAGTTCGGACCAAAGACGGGAGGAACAGCGTTTGAGGGCGGGTCACCCGCACAGGAACGACCGTCCGAGCCTACTGACACTCCAGAGATGGGTGGAGGATCGATCGACTATCCAGCCGACGACATCAACCCCGAGGACATTCCATTCTAATTGCATAATTATTAACCGTTAAAGCAGTACTATGAGCAAAATGAGCGATTATTTTGAGGAGAATCAGATCAAGCATGTAGACTTCAAGGCTGTTGAGATCCTGACGAAGTTTGTGAACCCATTCGGACGAATGCTTTCACGACGACGAACAGGCCTTAACGCCAAGAACCAGCGCAAGGTAGCCATGGCTATCAAGCGATCTCGGTTCATGGGACTTATGCCGTACCTCAAGAACTAACACAAGGCAAAAGCCGCGAGACATATTCTGTCTCGCGGCTTTTGCTATATGTTATTACTTCAGAGCCACAGGAAATATTTGCAGCAAGGGCACGCCGTATTTTTCTGGGGAAAAATCGGCTGGTGCTCGCGCCGTCGCCCTCCGCAACGCCCTCCCTGCAAATATTTCCTGCGGTTCTGATATAATTCAGCCATGAGAAAAGTAACGTACAAGAAACTAAGTGCCCTGATGCGAGCGGGAAGTCTCATGGTACTTGGACTTCTTCTGTTCAAGCTGATTCCGATGCAGCTTTTTGGTGAGGAAATACGCTTCGATGCATCTGCGCATATTACTATTACCATTTTCTGCTTGTACGTCGTCTGGTTCTATGTGGACCAGAACAAGTCCTGGCGTACGCCGTTCTTCGTCTTTGCCATGGTAGTCATCTCAATCGTATCCTTGCAGCGGCTTATGGTGAACGCGCACAGCGACGTTGGCCTGCTAGCGGGGCTCATGATCTCGCTCGGCGCAATCGCGTACTCGCAGAAGGAGTATTTTAGGGATAAGCTGAAGTTTTGATCAGTTACATTTACATACAGATTCACTCGAAGAATGATGGGTATTTAAGCGGAATTGGACATGTATTGGCTACGGTGGTAAGGTCGACATAATCACAATGTCACCAGAGGCAGATCAGGACGAGGCGTGATATGAGTGCCAAGCTTGCTGTAAGATGTGGATTATGCCCGTATGTCGCTGGCGTTGTCGCGTGTATAATTTATAATATAAGTAAATGGACTACTCCAACCTTCTCAACAGGTCTAACCTGAAAAATGCGAGACTAAATTCTGGACTTTCTACTTCGTATGTCTCAAAGAAAATTACGTCCAAAGATGTGGACGTTGTTAGCCAATGGGAAGATGGAAAAACGGTGCCTACATGGAACCAGCTTGAGAACATTGCCGCACTTTATCAGGTACCATTCCTTCTATTTTTTTCAGAACAAGAGATACCTCAACACAAGGTCATTCCAGATTATAGAGTTGGACACAACATCGATGACAGCGTTGGCGTTAACAAGCTCGTGAATCTTGTAATTAGAAGGCAGCACTGGGTTGAGGAAAGGCTTAAGCAGGAAGGATTTGAAAAAGTTAAACTGCAGGGAAGTGGAAGAAATATAAATTCTCCTGAGAAATTGGCTGCTCATATTGCTAAAAGTCTGAACATTGACTTGGGCTACATTAAGAATGAGAACAGGGCGGATGCAAAAAAAAGAGTACTAGAATATTTGATATCACTTGCCGAGCGGCATGGCATATTCGTTGGCAAGACAATATCGAGTCACAATATAGAAGTTGATGACATGCGAGGAATGTTTATATCCAATGATTACGCACCGTTTATCATAATAAACAGAAAGGATGCGCGTTCTGCGCAGATATTTTCTTTTATTCACGAACTCGCTCATTTTTTTAGAAGAAGTGATGCGATTTCAAATAACCCTGACTTCAGGGACCCAAAAGGACGTCTCGCTCCTGAAGAAGTTTTTTGTAACAGAGTAGCTGCGGAATTATTGCTCCCAAGCGCTGATTTGCAGAAAAACATTTCATCCTACGATGACATTGTTGCAATTTCAGAAATTTATAAGACTAGCGTTCTTGCTACTTTCTACAGGCTCAAGGAACTTGGAAGAATCAGATATGTAGATTCCGCCGAGTTTGAAAAAAGAGCCGTTAATGAGACGAAAGAGAATCTTAAGCTTAAGAAACTTGAGGTGAGAAAAGGTGGATCACACGACAACAATATGCGTGATTCTAACGGTGGTCTTTTGAATAGGCTTGTTTCAGGTGCATATTTAAATAATGAAATCGGGTATACCGAGGCTTCGAATATCCTTAAGTTTTCTGTTGAAAAAGTATGACAACTCCGGCACTGATTTACATAATGGATTCAAACACTCTAATCGGTTTTCATCTTTGGAATCCAATAGGTCTATCCATAAGTAAGCCGTTTTGGGATAAACTTGAGAAGGCGCTTCAGGATGGAAAATGGATACTAAGTGAGGTGGTGTTTGATGAGATAACCCACCCAAGGGAACTAAAGGATTGGTGTAAAAAACAAAAAAATGCCTCTCTTGTCACTCCTCTTACGTCTAAGGATAAGTTGGACGCACTCACCATTAACATAACATATCCCATGGTTGATCCCATCAGTTTCAATTCGAGCGGTGATCCGTTAATAATTGCCCAGGCAAAGAATAACGGCTACGGAATATTTACTAGAGAATTTCCAATGAAACAGGGTGATACTAGATATAAAATACCTGATACGTGTAATGCCTTGGGTGTTAAGCTTGTCGCTAGACCTGAGGTGTTTTTGAGAGGCATAGGGTTTTAATTATCTATGTGCTAATTACGATAGCAGATGCAAAATACACATGAAGCTCTCGCTTGTGACCAGGCACTTAAATCCCTCCAGGCTGTATTTCGGGAAACTGAATGCGGTATTTCTTTATATTTCCTTTAGGTCGTCTTGCTAAAGTAGGGGACGTATGAACATTACCAATCCGGATGAGAGCCTTGCTGCCTGGGAGCGGGATACCAAGTCGGTCCTGATCGACCCCTTGGTTCCAGAGATCGATCGTGATCGCGTGCTGTATGAAATGGAATGCGAGCATGCCCAGATGCATGACGCGGTCACGGCATACTACGAGGCGCGGTTCATGAGAATTATGTAACCATAGGACCCATTGAGGTCATGTAAACAAAACGGCGGAGCACGCAGTGCTCCGCCGTCTCTTAATTGTATGCTCGACTCAAACAGTCTTCACTACGCTGTGCCTAGTTGCTCTTGGCCTTCTCGACGTAGCTGTTCTCAACCGTGTTCACCATGATCTCGTCGCCCTCGACGATAAAGATCGGCGTCGTAATCTTCGCTCCCGTCTCGATCGTCACGATCTTGCTTGCTCCGTTGGCGGTGTTTCCCTTAACTGCGGGTGCAGCCTCGGTCACCTTGAACTGCATCTTGATTGGGAGGGTGATTCCGATCAGCACGTCGTTAAAGATCATCGCATCTACCTCGGCACCTTCTTTCAGGTACTTGGCTGAGTCCTCGATCACAGACCGCAATACCATAGACCGGTTAGACCGGTTGGCCTTGTCGTGGAACCAGTACTCGTCCACACCCGTCTGTCGGTTTGCCTTCATGAATGTAAAGACGTACTTGGTCTTGTTAATATCTGCCTCTACAGCCGTGTCGTTGGCATGGAACGTCTCCTGTCGGACGGATCCGTTCAGTAAGTTTCGCAACTTGCTCTGGTTAACGGGCTTTCGCTGCTGCTTTCTAAATACGTGAGATTCCAGCACCTCGTATGGATCTCCGTCCAGTACGATGTACTTTCGCTCCTTGATTTCATTGTAATTCAATATAGACATAGTTCCCACATACTATCAAAATATCCATAAAATGGAACCCCGCGTATCTGGTGAGTTGTGCTGCCGCTAAAGCAAGAACACCAATAGAATAAAAAGGCGTTGCGGAGGGCGACGGCCCGAGCACCAGCCGATTTTTCCCCAGAAAAATACGGCGTGCCTTTTTATTCTATTGGTGTTCTTGTGGAAGCTACAGACTACGCAGCAGCGTCAGCCTCGTCCTTGAACTTCTTCTTGATGAGCGTAAGGATTTCCTTTGTAATCTTCGGATTCTCCTTCAGGAACTGCCGAGTGGCGTCATATCCTCGTCCCAGCTTGGACTCGCCGAACGCGTACGACGCTCCTGACTTCTGGATGATGTCGTACTTTTCTCCAAGCGCGATCAGCTCACCCTCAAGTGAGATGCCCTCGTTGTACATCAGATCGAACTCGGTAGCCCGGAATGGGGCAGCAACTTTGTTCTTTACGACCTTCACGCGAACTCGTCCTCCCATGATTTCCTCACCCTTCTTGATCTGGGCGATTCGTCGGATATCGAGTCGTACTGAGGTATAGAACTTCAGCGCCTTTCCTCCTGGTGTCGTCTCAGGGTTACCGAACATCACGCCGATCTGCATTCGGATCTGGTTGATGAAGATCACGATGGTCTTGCTCTTGGCGGTAATCGCGGTCAGCTTTCGCAGAGCCTGCGACATCAGTCGTGCCTGCTTACCCACGTGGTGAGCACCCATGTCTCCTTCGATCTCGTCCTTTGGAGTAAGTGCCGCAACGGAGTCGATGACTACGATGTCGATCTTACCGCTACGAACCAAACTCTCAACGATCTCAAGCGCCTGCTCTCCGGTGTCAGGCTGCGAGATGAGAAGCTCGTCCAGCTTTACGCCAAGCCTCTTGGCGTACTCAGGATCAAGTGCATGCTCCGCGTCGATGAACGCGCACACGCCGCCCTTCTTCTGTGCCTCTGCAATCGCGTGCAGGGTTAGTGTCGTCTTACCCGATGACTCAGGTCCGAATACCTCGATGATTCGTCCTCGTGGGTATCCTCCAACGCCAAGTGCCTCATCCAGACCGATTGATCCAGAGGGGATAGCGTCAACGCTCGTCTTCGGCCTGTCGCCAAGCTTCATGATCGCCTCCTCGCCGAACTTTGTCTTGATCTCTCTCAGTGTCTCCTCAATGGTGCTCTCGGAGCTAATTGTCTTTGTTGCTTTCGCTTTTGCTTTTTTCTTTTGCATGTCCGTATTGTTATGTATTCGTCCTGATAATTCTATTAAAAATTTCTAACGTCCTGCTGGTGTCGTCGTCGCAGGTGTCATCAGGGTCATGGTTGCCGAATCCTGGGGGGAAGTGCTAGTCGCGGTTTCTGTTGCGATCGTTTCGTCATCCGACACTCTGTTAACGAGCATCATCTCGGTAGATGTCCCGTTCGCTTCCGCAGTAGTAACCAACGCAACCTTTCCAAAATCAACAGGTTCGGTCTGTCCCCGATAAAGAACATCGATCTTTCGCCGTACTTCCTTTCCGAACTTATCCTTGGCGTATATATCAATTATACTCACGCCGCTGGAAAGCAACAACTTCTCGTTGAAATTACCGTTCTCGTCTATGAAAATAGGACGTCCGTTGATAGAGATAAATGACGAATGCAGGATCTTTCCGGTCAGAGAGAGGGTCTTTTCCTCGGTAACGATCGAGTCCTCGACGTTCTCGAGCACGATCTCTGGTCCGCGGATCAAGAAGCGCGTATTGAAAATTGCATATCCGACGATCAAAAGGGCAAGTGTTCCTATCATCATGGTCTTAAGGCTGAGTGGTGTTCTGGTCATATTACAGTGAATTAAGTCCTCGCTGGTTATCCTCGGGCGTATATTCGTTTGAACCGCCGCCGTTACCTCCGCCAACGAGTACCTCTCGAGGCTTGGAGCCGTTCTCTGGTCCGACAATGCCTTGCTCTTCCAGTTGGTCCATAAGGCGAGCCGCACGTGCATACCCCACGCCGAGCTTTCTCTGGATGTATGAGGTGCTGCCTTTGCCGGCTGAAATGACCGCCTGCTTGGCCTGGTCGAACATGTCGTCCAGATCCTCGTTTCGGTCATCCCCATCAAGTGAGGCGAGGATAGAGGCCGTTCCGGTCTGGTCTTCGAGGTTGAGACTCGACAGCTCTGCCTCATAGTTGCTTGCCAGCCAGTCCACCAACTTCTTGACCTCACCTTCTGTAATGAATGCCGACTGGATTCGGATAGGCTTGGCCATTTCTCCTGACATAAAGAGCATGTCTCCGGCTCCAAGGAGCTTTTCGGCGCCTGGCATGTCGAGAATCGTTCGCGAGTCGATCTGGGATGCCACCTGGAGCGCCAGTCGGGTAGGGACGTTCGCCTTGATGAGTCCTGTGATAACGTTCACCGAAGGCCTCTGTGTTGAAAGGAGAAGGTGGATACCCACGGCTCGTGACATTTGTGCCAGACGAACGATGGCGGCCTCCAATTCTCGCGGATATGTCTGCATGATGTCCGCCAACTCGTCGATGATGATCATGATGTACGGCATTGCTGGAGGGAGCTGGTCTTCCTCGATGACCTTGTTCTTTGCACTGTCAACGGCAGGCTTCACAATCGTGTCCTGGTAGGACTTGATGTCTCGCACGGCGTACTTCTGCAGGATGTCGTATCGTCGATCCATTTCCTTTGCCGCCCACTTCAGTGAGAGGATGGCCTTCTTGGCATCCGTGATCACGTTCGTCAGCAGGTGAGGGATTTTATTATACAAAGTGAGCTCAACTCGCTTCGGGTCGATCATGATGAACTTGAGGTTGTCCGGCGAGTTTCGGTAGAGGAGGGAAGCGACGATGGCATGGATAGTCACTGACTTTCCGGATCCTGTTGCTCCGGCGATCAGCATGTGTGGCATCCTTGCGATGTCACTGAATATTGCCTGGCCGGTGATGCCTTTTCCAAGACAGGTCAAAAGTGGCTTCTCCATATTCTTGAAGTCCTTGGCATCCAGAAGCGATCCGAGTCCAACTTTTGTTTTGGTCGTATTCGGAATCTCGATACCTACGAGTGACTTACCCGGGATAGGGGCCTCTACTCGAAGCGGGTGGGCTGCAAGCGCTAGCGACAGGTCGTTCTGCAGTCCGACGATCTTGGCAAGCTTCACTCCTTCGGCAGGCTTGAGGGCATACCGGGTAACTGACGGTCCGATCGAGATCTCATCCATCTCAACCTCGATGCCGAAGTTGAACAGCGTTCGCTTGATGATGTTGGCGTTCGCCTTGATGTCTCCGACGCCGGGCTTTCCGGAGTCCTTCTCTAGGAGGGTAAGTGGAGGTGCGACAAATTCCTTTCCAGATGCTGAACCAGGGAAGAAGATCAGTCCGCTCGACTTCTTTGGGGCCATGTCATCTTCCTCCTCGTCCTCTAGGTCAGGCTTCCTTCTCGGGTCCGCCTTGAGTGGTTCCTCAGGCTTGTCATCCTCGTCATCCATGTCCATCGGGATGTTGGTCTTGAGATCCTGTGCCTCCTTGAACTTCTTATCCTCCTCAGGGTCGATGGGTGCCTTCTGGAAGCTTGGCAATCTGAACTTGGCCTCGAGTACGACGATGGTAGAAATCAGAACGACGCCGAGTGTCAGAACGAGGCTGACCCAGAAGTCGAACATGCTCACAAGAGGACGTGCGATAAGTGATCCGACCAGACCGCCGCTGATGAAGTTTGCCTGGATAGAGAGGAGGCTAACGAATACGAGTCCCGAGATAAAGAGAACTGCTGACGCGAGTACCTTGGGCCACGCCAGGTTGTTCTTGATCTCCTTAAGAAATGAAATACCGAGAGTGACCAATATAAGAGGGAGAAGATAGTAGCCGATCCCGAAGAGATACTTGAGGGCACGGAAGATCGCACGTCCGACGGAGCCGTTCTCACTTTCTACCGATGCACCACCAAAGGCAATAAGTACCAGGAAGGTCGCAACGACAAAGAAGCCGATTGCCCAAATTGTTTCCTTGGTCTCTGTACTGATATGTTTCTGGAAGCCCTCTTCCTTTGCTTCCGTCTTCTTCTTTCGTCCCATTATGTCTGTATATAAGTTATGCGCTTATTTTATCACAAAAATCCCACATACATATTGAAAAATAAGGGTAAAACATAAAAGACATCGCATAAGTTGCTTTCTGTGTGGAAAAGATATAATGTCCTATATATCACTCTTGAATTTATAAAAGACACACTCTCATATATGGATAAAAGACATTTAGAAAAGGAAACAAGCCTCGTAAATCGATTCATAGAATATAAGGATTTCATAAAGGACAAGCATGTAGAGTTTGTAATAAAAAAGACAGAGCGCATCGTCTACGGTGTCTACGTGCTATCCAACTTCATCCCAAGGACAGAGGCACTTCATGGTGATCTCAAAAAGACATCCCACGCGCTCCTGCGTGTGACAACCCAGTTTCCACAGACGACTGGTATCAAGACCTCACACATAGACGAGATCCATGCGCACTTGCAGTACCTCAGCTCGCTTTTGTCACTCTCTTGCATATCTGGCTATATATCAGAGTCCAATATCGAGATATTCAAGACCGAGATCAACTACCTGCATAAGCATGTCGAGGAGTTATCCACAAAGGCGGTATCAGAAACTGGGCAACTCCAGGTCAAGCAGGACATGTTTGTCGTAGGTCAGAGCAGGCATGCTCGAGGCATGCAGACCAAGCCGAAACAGGAGGCTGCTGACCCGTCTCATCTAAAGGACAGTCCATCCAAGCCGCAGGTCAAGATGTCCTTTATAAAGGACAAGAAACCGGCCCAAAAGCCGCACTTGACAGCTATTTCAAAAGCGACTGAAATGCCAAAGGAAGACCGTGAGGAAAAGATATTTGAAGTTATTCGTGACAAGGGAACCGTTTCCATAAAGGACATATCCTCGGTCATCTATGACTGCAGCGAGAAGACCATTCAGCGTACCCTTCAGACCCTCATTGATAAAGGACAAATTAGGAAGGAAGGTGAGCGACGGTGGGCAAAATACAAGCTCGTGTAGTCTCAAATTGGTCAGGCCTGCGCGGCCAGACCTATTTGATTTGACCCTTTGTTTCATTGACTTTTTTGCCAAAACCTCATATTATATGTCTTGTGGCCAAACTCTATGAGTTTTCCACACAACCTTTGTATAGAGGTCAGGCAACTGACATATATAATGAGGGGATCCCGAGATCGAATACGACCGCACGACTGAACTTTGAAAACTTAATAGCAGTTCACTATATAGAGACATGTGCCTTGTGCAGATGTCGCATATATAGTGTTAGACATGCAAAGTTCTCAAAACAGTTTGCCAAGTGATCTTAGGATAATCTGCATGACTCATTCAGTAACGATTAGTTAAAGATTGAACTTCAGACATACCATCTTGAAGCTGATTTCAGGAGCTCTCTTCCGGAGAACCTGAATTGGTGAATATATAGGCGAGTAGAGATACAAGCCACTTGTCTCGGTAGGCAAGGGTTGCGGGGTACGTCCGCAACCAAAAACAAAAAAACGATTTAAGTTGTACCGACAATTTGAATTAATAATTAATTATTAATTTATCAGTAAAGCATGTGTGAGCGAATTTATAATAACCGGTCGCATGTGCTTAACGACAAACACTTACCAAACTATGAAATTTTCAGTTAAAATTGCTGGGATCTTCGCTGTAGTAGCATTCGCTCTTACAGCAGTTTCAGCAAACGCTGCCTTCACACGAGACCTTACATTGGGATCAACTGGAGCAGACGTAATCGAGTTGCAGACATGGTTGGAGATGAAGGGTATGCTTATGATTCCTGCGGGAGTCTCAAAGGGATACTTCGGAGCTCTAACACAGTCAGCACTTGCACGATATCAGGCTTCAGTTGGAATTTCTCCAGCAGTCGGATACTTCGGACCAATCACACGAGCCAAGGTTGCTATGGATACAACTCCAGTAACACCTCCAGCAAACGGTGGTGACGACGATGACGACAGTGATACAGACAACGACGATGACCTTTCAGGAGGAGAGGCATCACTTGAGCAGTTCGACCTTTCATCAGGAGATGATTCTGATGTAGAGGAGGGTGCTTCAGCAGAGATCGCAAAGATCGAGTTCGACGTTGAGGACGGAGACGTCTCAATCGACCGAGTCGACCTAGCTCTAGTTGCTGATTCAGGAAACGAGGAGGAGGATCCATGGGATTCATTCGACTCACTTCGACTTCTAGTTGACGGTGAGGAGATTGGAGAGACCGATCTTTCAGACGAGGATAACTACCTTGATGAGGATGATGGAACAATCCGAATTTCTGGAATCGATCACATCGTACGAGAGGGTGAGACAGTAAACATCATGATTGAGATTACTGCTCAGAACTCAGTTGATGGAGCAGATGCAGATGCTGCAGATTGGACAATTTCAGTTGATGGAACTCAGGGAATCCGAGTTACTGACGCTGAGGGAATCCAGCAGTACACTGGGTCGGCTTCAGATGAGGTTGACTTCACAATCGAGGTTGAGGGAGACGGAGAGGAGCTTAACGTAAGCTCTTCAAATGACGATCCAGAGTCTGAGACCCTAGAGGTTATGGACGACGGTAAGTCAGATCCTGCTTCAATCTTCGTATTCGACCTTGAGGCTGAGGAATCAGACATCGAGATCGATACTGTTCTGATTGAGATCGAGACAGGTACAGAGGACGTAATCGATGTTGTCTCAGAGTTTACTCTTGAGATCGACGGAGAGGAGTTCGATGACTGGTCATTCGTTGACAATGACGATGGAGCTACAACAACAGCTACAATTGAGTTCGACATCGACAGTGACTACACTCTAGATGCTGACTCAGAGGTTGCAGTTGTGCTTATCGCTGAGTTCAAGGCTGCTAACGGAACAAACTTCGCCACATCTGGCGAGACTATCCAGGCAAGCATTGAGACTGGAGCTATCGACGGAGAGGGTGCGGATGACGTAACGTCAGACGGATCAGCTACTGGAGACGAGCACACACTTGCAATCGCTGGTCTTACAGCTGAGCTATCTTCAAAGGAGTCTGATACTTCAGGAGATAACGATACTGTTGGAGAGTACACATTCGTAGTTGATATTACTGCGTTCGAGGAGGAGGCCTTCGTAGAGCTTGCAGCTTCACGAGGAACTACAACTAACTCAGACGTAGGATTCAGCGTTGCGATCTTCGACGGATCTAACGCTCTAGTTACAACTGGAACAACAACCTTCTCAGTTACGGCTGACGAGGATGAGGACAACAACAACTTCGTTGAGATTGGTAGCGAGGATACTGTACAGTTTACTGTAGAGGTATTCTTCGACGCCGCAACATCTGGAACGTACCGGGCACAGCTTTACAGCGTGAACCACAACGACCAGGCTGCGAACGAGGACACTGTCTTCCAGCTTGTACCTGAGTCTACATACCGATCATCTTCTGAGTACGTAAACGCACAGTAATTTGTGTAATACGCTACTTCGAACTGCTACGTAGTTAGAATTAGATAGCAAAAGGCCCCCGCAAGGGGGCCTTTTGTATTGCCATTGTGTTAGGTGCGGTTGCGTTATTGGCGTAAAAAAATATAATAGAGACATGAAATATATACTCAGCACCGTGTTTGCGCTCACCTTATTGCTCCCTGCGTTGATTGCAGATGCGGCAACTATAGGGGTAATTGAAATGTCAAACCAGGTAGATTTTACGTTCAAGACAAAGGATATCGTTCGATCAGCAGCAACGGGTGACGTACGCTTCTCGTTTGAGGTGACGGATATCAAAAATCCCCAGAAGATTGCCTATTGGAAGGTCAGGTCATATTGCGACAAGGGGATGACTGTTGGGGTGACCGCTTCCAGCACGGACGACTGTGGTAAGGCGGTGCGGATGAACACCTTGCCAGGTAACTCGTTCAGGGCTTGGTACGATAACGCAACAAGTGACACTAAAAAGTTCTCCTTCAAGCTCAAGGCGTATGACGTGAACGGTACGTGGCTTAATACAGAAAGGCAGGCCTTTACTTGGAAATAATCGACGAATATAAAGACCGCCCGGCAGATCTGCCGGGCGGTCTTTAGTATTTCTTAATAGTTCCATGACCAGTCATTCGTATAGTATTGGCATGTCTATCAAAAAAGCCTTCATTATCAGTTTCATTATTGGGTTACTTATCCCGTTCCTCGCGAGCGCACAGGTCAAGATATCAGAGATCATGTACGATCCCGCAGGATCGGATACCAAGCGTGAGTGGGTAGAGGTGTTTAATGCGGGTGCAGCCTCCGTTGATCTGAGCACGTATTTTTTCCACGAGAATAATGTGTTCCATAGGCTGGTTGCTCAGGCGGGCAGCATGCTGCCGTCTGGATCGTATGCCATTATTGTCGATTCTGTGGCTGAGGTGTTGGCAGACTATACGGGTTTCGCCGGCCTTATCTTTGACAGTACATTCTCACTCAACAACACGGGCGAGCCGCTTGTCATGGCAGATGCCCAAAAGGTTACTGTGGACAGCTTCGCGTATACCGCTGACATGGGTGCGGCCGGCGATGGCAACTCGCTCCAGATCACTGACGGCAAGGTAGTGACTGCCGGTCCGACCTTCGGTACCGCAAACAAGACTGAGTCGGAGATTCCTGAGAAGGAAGAAGAGACGGCTACGAGTACGCCATCCGAATCGGGCTCGGGATCGTCGGGCTCCACCGGATCATCAGGCGGTACGTCCTCACACGAGCAGCAGGTTGCAGCTACGACTTATACGCCAACCGCAGATTTCAAGCTTGGCGCAGGACGCACCAGGACCGTGCTTATCAACACGCCGATCGAGTTTGAGGCCCAAGTATCAAAGCAGGACGTAAAGCCCAAACTGGCATGGAATTTTGGCGATCTGGAGACGGACACCGGGCGTGCCGTCAAGCATATATATGAACACGCCGGAACCTATCAGGTGGTACTGGAGGGAAAGACGTCCGAGCATACAGCAGTATCACGCACGGAGGTAACGGTGTATGAGCCTGATCTTGCCTTTGAGCAGGCGACGGGAACGCTGTCCATATTTAACAAACTCAAGAAGGAGGTGAACATCGGTGGCTTTATCCTGAAGTTCATTTCGGGATTCAGGGTGATTCCAGAGAACACTCTGATCAAGGGAGGGGATAGCATAACCGTGACCAGGCGACCTGAAGAGATTTTGGAATCAGTCGAGTATCCAAATGGCAAAACCTACTTCGTTCTGGAGCCGCGGTCCGACTTATACGGGGCAGTTGCAGAGTACTGCGCTAAGGAAAAACCGCCCGTTGTGTGTAAAAGTAAGAAGTTGGCACAA
Source organism: Minisyncoccota bacterium (assembly GCA_043728995.1). Lineage (GTDB taxonomy): Bacteria > Patescibacteriota > Minisyncoccia > Phycocordibacterales > JAACPR01 > JAULZV01. Next base: position 17,198 of record JAYTLZ010000016.1, on the reverse strand, counting down.
ATTTTGGTACAATACGCGGATACGAGCAACTAGTAATGAAACACAACGCTGATACTACAAAACAGGCAGTTTCTTTTGAAGAGAATGAAGTTCGCCGTGCATGGCACAATGGGCAGTGGTATTTTGCTGTCGTTGATGTTATAAGGATTTTGACAGATTCCAGCCAACCTGAAGGATATATAAAGGATATGCGTAGAAGGGATGACGAATTGTCAAAAGGGTGGGGGCAAATTGCCACCCCCCTTTCCATAATGACAAAAGGAGGCGCTCAGAAGATAAATTGCTCAAATCTGTCAGGAATATTCAGGATTATTCAGTCCATACCGTCCCCAAAAGCAGAGCCATTCAAGCAATGGCTCGCAAAGGTTGGACAGGAACGAATAGAGGAAATTCAAGATCCGGAAAGGGCAGTACTAAGGGCAAAGAACATCTACGAACAAAAAGGCCACGATAAGGACTGGGTAACCAAAAGGATGCGAGGCATTAATATCCGCAATACTCTCACGGACGAATGGAAAAACAGAGATGTTAAGGAGGGTATCGAGTTTGCCATACTTACAAACGAGATATACAAGGGTGTTTTTGAGATGACGGCTCAGGAAATGAAAGGCTATAAGAACATATCCAAGCAAGACAATGTTCGAGACCACATGAATGAGCTTGAGCTTATTCTTACCATGCTGGGCGAGGCGACGACGACGGAGATTTCCCGCAGCAGAGACTCGAAAGGACTTTCCGCACTTCGAAAGGATGCAAAGAGTGGTGGCAGAATATCGGGCAATGCTCGCAGGGAAATTGAGCATAAAACGGGAAGTCGAGTTATAACTGCGGAAAATATGTTGGAACAGGGCAAAAAATTGCCAAGCAAAAGAAGAAGTAAGTCATAAGAGATGTCCAAAGTGTCACCTTTTGCTATAATAAGTGAATGATTAAGAAACTTGTCGGAACATGTTCCGACATACGGCAATCATTACCATTACCACTAACAGTACTAACGGCCTGAATTTATGGAAGCACTCGACAAACTCTTTGGTAGCAATGCACGTGTAAAGATATTGAAGTTCTTTCTGTTTAATACAGGAGAGGCGTTCGACAAGGACACCATCGCGGCACGGACCAAGGTCTCCCCGCGTATCCTTCAGAAGGAGCTCAACCTTCTTGAGAAGATCAACCTTATCCGAAAGAAGAACTTCATCAAGGTGACACATCTGAAAAACGGCAAGGTAAAGAAGACCAGAAAGGGTGGCTTTGAGACCGTGGTGGAATTCAAGCTGTTCTCCGCGCTCCAGAGCCTGCTCGTCAAGAACAGCCCAATGTCATCAAACTCACTGGTCGGTAGGCTGACCAAGCACGGCAAGATCAAGCTGGTAATCGCTGCCGGAGTCTTTATCCAGAACCCTGACAGTAGGGTAGATCTCCTTATTGTAGGGGACGATATCAAGGAAACACCCCTCAAGAACACCATTTCGGTCCTGGAATCAGAGATCGGACGCCAATTGCGCTATGCGGTGCTGCCCGTAGCGGACTTCAAGTACCGCCTCGGGGTCTATGACAAGCTGGTCCGGGACGTCCTGGATTATCCACACCAGGTCTTCCTTGATAGGATTGGAGTCTAAATGTTGCTATAATTAAAGGGTTATTAGTAATTATATAAATATATGGTGTTTGAAAACCTGTGGGTCGCAATGATGGCCGCTTTCGGAGATCTGTTTTACGGAGTGATACGATTTCTTCCGCGACTGGTAGTGGTTATCGTTATACTTATTTTGGGGTGGGTGATTGGTGCGTTGGTTTCGAAGTTGATTAGTCGAATTTTCAAAACTCTACGAGTTGATTCTGCGCTTGAGGCAGCCGGGGCACGGCAGCTTGTAAACAAGGCAGGATTCGGACTGAACTCTGGACGGTTCGTAGGAGAGATCGTGAAGTGGTTCATCGTATTGGTGGCACTTCTTACGGTGATGAGTATCCTGGGACTTTCCGAGGTTACGTTCTTCCTTCAGGGAATCGTGATCGGATACCTTCCTCAGGTTATCATCGCAATCCTTATCCTGGTGGTTGCTATCGTGCTTGCCGACGTAACTCGCAAGTTGGTAGTCGCATCAGCTAAGGCTGCAGGACTTCGAAAGGCAGGTCTTCTTGGTTCAGTAACCAAGTGGTCTATCTGGATCTTCGCGATCCTGGCCGCACTGTTCCAGCTTAATATCGCTGCGACGTTCATCCAGACTCTCTTCACGGGAGTAGTGGTGGCAATGTCACTTGCACTTGGTCTGTCGTTTGGTCTAGGAGGCCGAGACGCAGCCAAGGACATCATCGAGGACATGCGAAACGAGATCAAGGGCTAATACTCTTATATAGTACTGTTTGAAAGAAGCCCCGAAAGGGGCTTCTTTGTTTTGTAAGGCCAGGAATATGTCCGAATGCGCGCCCAGGGACGCGTCACTTCCCTGGGAAAGAGGTGTAATCCCGACCGCTGTCCCGCGCAGCATCGGACTATATTCCTGGCCTTACCAATAAAGGGCCGTAAGGTGTTGACTTTAGTTTGGTTCTGACTATAATGGTCACTACACGATGTTAAGTTTAAGAAAGAATCAAAGGTAGTGGTCTACTAAAGAGGGTTTTCAACTCACTTCAAAAGACCGCTTCCCGCGGTCTTTTTTAGACGAGATGTCGTGGGTTCATTGACAACTAAATATTGAGAAATAAGTAAGAGTCAAAGTAGTCAATTGAAAAATATTTTCAACGAGTGCAGACGGTGATACGTCTGCAAAAAAAGTTAAAAAGTGGTTTTTAGATTTCCTAATAGGAAATTTAAGAGCATATGGTGGATGCCTTGGCTTCTAGAGGCGATGAAGGACGCGATATGGCTGCGATAAGTTTCGGGGAGGTGCCTAATAACCTTTGATCCGGAAGTGTCCGAATGGGGCAACCCAACTGAGCAAACCTCAGTTACCCAATCTTGTAAAGAGAGCGGGAGCGAACCCTGGGAAGTGAAACATCTCAGTACCAGGAGGAAAAGAAAAAAAGTCGCGTAAGCGAAGTATTTCCTAAGTAGCGGCGAGCGAAAAGGAACGAGCCCAAACCGTGCGTATTTATACGGGCGGGGTTGTAAGACGATAAATTTTCCAGTGCTCTTCTCTGTTTTCATGAAAGTGAAGACAGAGATACAGCACTGGATAATGGTTACAAAATGATTAGCTAGTGGAACGTTCTGGAAAGAACGACTCTAAAGGGTAATAGTCCCGTACGCGAAAGCGAATCAACCATTTTTATTGTTCTTGAGTAGCTCAGGACATGAATAGCCTGAGTGAATCTGCCAGAACTAACTGGTAAGGCTAAATACTCTAGAAGACCGATAGTGAACAAGTACCGTGAGGGAAAGGTGAAAAGTAGTCCGGAAGGACGGTGAAATAGACCTGAAACCATATGTTTACAAGGAGTTGAAGAGGACTTGATCCTCGACAGCGTGCCTATTGAAGAATGAGCCAACGAGTCAATATATATTGCATGGTTAAGCCCTGAAGGGGTGAAGCCGTAGGGAAACCGAGTATGAATAGTGCGTTCGTAGTATATATTGGACCCGAAGCCAGATGAGCTTACCATGGGCAGGGTGAATCCTGCCGAAAGGCAGGAGGAGGCCCGAACCGGTTGGTCGTGCGACTCCTTCGGATGACCTGTGGTAAGGAGTGAAAAGCTAATCGAATCTGGTAATAGCTGGTTCTCTCCGAAATAGCTTTAGGGTTAGCGTCAGATGTTCCTTGTGGGGGTAGAGCACTGGAAGGTCTTAATAGGGAGCAATCTCATAAGACCTATCAAACTCCGAATACCGCAAGTTAATAGTCTGGCAGTTAGACTGTGGGGGCTAAGCTCCATTGGTCAAAAGGGAAACAGCCCAGATCTACAATTAAGGTCCCAAAATTCATGCTAAGTGCACTTAAGGAGGTGGGATTTCTCTGACAATGAGGATGTTGGCTTAGAAGCAGCCATCATTTAAAGAAAGCGTAACAGCTCACTCATTCAGAGATCCTGCACCGCAAATAATCGGGGCTCAAGCATGATACCGAAGTTTAGGGCTAGATGATCCTCAGGGAGATTCTAGCGGTAGGAGAGTATTCGTAACCGCGTCGAAGCTAAAGGGGTGACCCATAGTGGAGCGTTGCGAAGTAAGAATGTTGGCACAAGTAACCACAATGCATGTGAAATCCATGCACGCCGAAAGACTAAGGTTTCCTTTGCAATGGTAATCAGCGAAGGGTTAGTCGGGCCTAAGGAAATGGAGAAATCCGCATCCGATGGACATACGGTTAATATTCCGTAACTTCGATATAATTCGATGGAGTGACGGCAAGTTGTACTGAACGCGTATTATTGGATTTACGTTCGAGCCGTGAGGAAGACTGTTAGGCAAATCCGGCAGTCGGGGCAACCCAATTCCAAGCGTAACGAAAATGGTGCCTTCGGGTATCCAAATGTTCGGGAGCACATGTCCAAGAAAAACTTCTAAGGTTAGTTATATCGAACCCGTACCGCAAACCGACACAGGTAGTCAGGTCGAGCAGACCAAGGCGAACGAGTGAGAGGTCTCCAAGGAACTCGGCAAAAAAGCAGCCGTACCTTCGGAATAAGGCTTGCCCATAGCAATATGGGCCGCAGCGAAAGACTCCCCCGCGACTGTTTATCAAAAACACAGCTCTCTGCGAAATCGTAAGATGATGTATAGAGGGTGACGCCTGACCAATGCCAGAAGGTTAAATATGGTCGGTCCATGATTTATTTTATGGGCTGGCGCTGTATAAGCCCTGGTGAATGTCGGCCGTAACTATAACGGTCCTAAGGTTGTGCGTTCTAACGAGCGCACAAGATTTGGGACGGTTATAGATTGATAAAACAGAAACGCATTCATGGTGAAAAAAGGAAAAGTATCTGCCATTATTTGGCTATATGCTGGAAACTCTGTGTATCGAGTGCTACTCATCTGATATAATATCGACATTTAGCAATTAATTCTTGTCTAATTGTGAAGGAATCAGAAAGTAAAAACGCATCTCGTGCAGACAATCAGCAGGAAAGGCTAATTAATATCGGTTGGATTGTTGGTTTTGTAGATGGTGAAGGATGTTTTTCGGTTAATTTCGTAAAGCAGACAAATCGCCAAGAATCTACAAGGATAAGAAAAGGATACAAAATTGGGTATCAGATTGCACACGAATTTTCGGTAGTGCAAGGAGAAAAGAGCTTGGAAGTACTGAAAATGCTGAAAGATTTTTTTGGAGTCGGAAACATCTATGTAAATAGAAGGTATGACAACCATAAGGAAAATCTTTACAGATACACAGTGTCAAAAAGATCAGATCTCATAGATACAATAATCCCTTTCTTTGATTCGAACCGATTAAAGACTTCCAAGCAAAACGATTTCGAATTTTTCAAACAGTGCATGTCATTGATTGAGAAAGGAGAACATAAAACACCTTCGGGTGCGATAAAAATCGCTTTGTTGTGTGAGAAAATGAATCATAAGAAACCAAGAACCGAATTAATTAGAATCCTCAGAAACCAAACGCCAAACTCTAAGTCATCTGATGAATTAGAGAAGATAGAGTTCTATCTGCATGGCGACATGCAGCCGTAATTGGGTCAGTATATTTATATATTGGCAAAGTAATTAGCGAAATTCCTTGTCTGGTAAATTCAGACCTGCACGAATGGCGTAACGATGGGGGAACTGTCTCGGAGACTTGCTCGGTGAAAATACAGTGCCGGTGAAGATGCCGGCTACCCGCAAATAGACGAAAAGACCCCAGAAGCTTTACTGCATCTTGGTATTGATTATATGTCCTCACTGCGCAGCATAGGTAGGAGACTTTGAAGTGTTCTTTCCGGGGAACATGGAGTCGTCAGTGAAATACTATCCTTTGAGGGGATATAATCTAACCAGTAGGGAAAAACCCTATTGGGACAGTATCTGGTGGGCAGTTTTAGTGGGGCGCTACCCTCCAAAAAAGTAACGGAGGGGCCTACAAAGGTTCCCTAGGCGCGAATGGAAACCGTGCCGATAGTGTAATGGCAAAAGGGAGCCTGACTGTAAGACGTACAAGTCAAGCAGACACGAAAGTGGAGCATAGTGAACCGAGAGTTACCATTAGATGGTGCTCGAGATTATCGGATAAAAGTTACTCTGGGGATAACAGGCTGGTACTGCCTAAGCGTCCATAGCGACGGCAGTGTTCGGCACCTCGATGTCGGCTCATCTTATCCTGGGGCTGGAGAAGGTCCCAAGGGTTTGGCTGTTCGCCAATTAAAAAGGTACGCGAGCTGGGTTCAGACCGTTGAGAATCGAAAGATGCGCAAGCATGCATTTGGATTTTGAACAGTCTGAACCCGTGACAAAGAGGCGAGACAAACAAAGACACGGCGGCTATAACAAGCAGTTGTAGACAAGTTAACTATATCGGTGGAACCCTATCTAGCAATAGAGGGCAATACCGAGGGAACATTGCGAAGTAATTCCAGTGACCCGTAGAGACTACACGTTAACCATCACAGATGAACGCGTGATGAAGATATAGTCCAATCCACACAGTAATGTGTGAAATCATTCATGGCTGTAACGCAACCATGAAGTTGAGTAGATGCGTGAGACAGGTTGGTCTCCTATCTATTGCGGGCGTTGATTCTTGAGAAGAGTTCTCCTCAGTACGAGAGGACCGGGAGGAACTGACCTCTGGTGTACCGGCTGTCATGCCAATGGCATCGTCGGGTAGCTATGTCGGGAACAGATAACCGCTGAAAGCATCTAAGCGGGAAGCTGACTTTGAGATTAGGAATCGTTCGAGGACCCTGAGAGATGATCAGGTTGATAGGCTTTACGTGTAAGCACAGTAATGTGTTAAGCGAAGAAGTACTAATTATCCGATCCTATTAGGAAATCCGAAAATCACCATTTAGACTTTTTGTGCTTTGAGCTTACGTTTTCTCAATATTTAATACAATGAAGCAGAAGATCCAATCTTCTGTCTTGGTGATTTGGCGACGGGGGTACACCCGATCTCATTCCGAACTCGGAAGTTAAGCCTGTCAGCGCCGATGGTAGTCCTTCAGGGCGAGAGTAGGTAGTCGCCAAGACAGAGGGTTGGATTTTTTGTTACAGCAAAGGCCGCACAGTGATGTGCGGCCTTTGCTTTTGTACAAGAAACTGTATCCGATTCTATTACCTTTTACTTAAAGTGGTATGCACGGCAGACCGAGTCCATTGTTAGAAAAAGTCCAACCCCACTCTTCTAAAGGATCATAGGCTGTACTAACGCTATAATTATAATTCAAAACGAGATAATGGTATGTCTCAACACCGCCACACAAGGCGGGTAAAGTTTCTCCAACGTAATACAGTGATTCATCATTAGGCAAAGGAAACGGTGGTACGGGGAACTTCGAAATATACTGCCCGAAATTGTTTGTAAAATCTGCACCCGGATCAGGGTTGTCAACAGAACTTCCAAAATATACAACGGCAGGAAGCTCTCCTCCGTGATCAGTCTTGTATAATTCAGCTGCCAGTATAAATTGCTCTACGTCTTGTTGAAAAGCGGTCAGCTTCGCCCTGTCCCTCGCATCCCTGAGTGACGCCAACACCACACTCGACAACAAACTAATAATCGCCACGACGACAAGGAGCTCGATGAGCGTAAATCCCTTTTGAAATTTCATATACCCATTATCGCAGTATTTTGATATCATACAACTATGTCATGGGGAACCAATCGAAGAAACGCGGTACTTTTAACTACCTTTTTTATTATTTTCATACCGATCGCCTTCATTGCCTTCCTTCTTTTCTATAATCCGCCTACCTGCTTTGACGCCAAGCAGAACGGGAACGAGTCGGGCGTGGACTGCGGTGGGTCGTGCCAATTAGTCTGTACGACACAGGCATATGATCCCGTCGTGCTCTGGGAGCGATACTTCCTGGTAGACGAGGGATTGTATAACATGCTTGCGTATGTCGAGAATCCTAATCCGACCGCGGAGGTGGTAAACACAAGGTACTCGTTCAAGCTGTACAACGCGGAGAACGTCCTTATCGGCGAGAAGACCGGTGTTGTGACCATTGGTCCAAAGTCCGTTCGTCCGATCATTGAGACGGGCATTGAGACCTTCAAGCAAGTTCCGACACGCGTATCGTTCGAGTTCCTGAGCGAGTTTGTTTTTGAAAAGAAGGATCCCAAGGACGCACTCGTCGTGATCAAGGATGAGGAGATAGTGGACGAGCAGACAGCACCAAGGGTGAATGCCAAGATCCAGAACATCTCACTGCAGAACCTGCGCGAGATAGATGTGATCGTGATCGCATATGACGTGTTCGACAACGTGCTCGGTACGTCCAGCACGTATGTGCCAAGCCTGGCGTCCGAAGAGGTGAGGGATATCGTATTTACCTGGCCGCAGCCGTTCCCTGAGGACGTCGTTCGCCTGGAAGTGATACCCGTATATGATTTCAATTAGAACAATCCTGAACAAAATACCCTCAATCGACTGGGGACTGCTTGCCGCAATCGTGCCAATCATGCTTGCGGGTCTTTTTACCATGAACTCGTTCTCCAGCTCGAACATCTTCTTTAACAGGCAGGTCGTCTGGATAATCGTATCGCTTGTCGTTTTCTTCTTCTTCAGCACGATCGACTTCAAATTCCTGCGCAAGACAGGGATCGTGTTCGGCTCGTATGTCGGAATAGTAATCGTGCTCATGTTGCTCTTTCTTCTGGCTACTGCCACGAAAGGTGCGCAGGGGTGGTTTGACCTCGGAGCGTTCTCTGTTCAGCCGTCTGAGTTTGCAAAGCTTGCTTTGATTCTTCTCTTGGCAAAATATTTCTCCCGCCGGCATATGGAAATCCAAAACATTAGGCATATCCTGGTATCCGGTGCCTATGCGGGAATCATATTTGTACTCGTTGCCTTGCAGCCCGACTTCGGATCCGCGCTTATCATATTCTCGATCTGGTTCGGTATGGTGCTCGTGTCCGGAATCTCAAAGAAGCATCTCCTTCTGGTGTTTACTCTGGTCGCGCTGGTCGTTGGAATCCTGTGGAACTTCGTCTTTTATGAGTACCAGAAGCAGCGAATCGTGACGTTCATCCATCCCTTGGAGGATATCCGCGGTGCGGGATATAACGCCTACCAGTCCACGATAACCGTCGGTTCCGGACAGATACTAGGGAAGGGTCTGGGATACGGAACCCAGTCACGTCTGAAGTTCCTGCCTGAGTATCAGACGGACTTTATCTTCGCGGCGTTTGCGGAGGAGTGGGGCTTTGTTGGGGTTCTGCTCTTGATATCGCTATACGCGATTGTCTTGTGGCGCATACTGACCACTGCCATGAATGGCGCGACAAACTTTGAGATCCTGTTCGGCGTGGGTATTACGATTATGTTCATCGCGCACCTCTTGGTGCATATTGGTATGAATGTCGGCGTGATGCCAGTAACGGGTATTACGATTCCGTTCATGAGTTATGGAGGTTCGCACTTATTGGTGACGTTCATGGCACTCGGTATCCTGATGTCCATGAGGCGCTATTCAAGCTCAGTTCACAAGGACAGCATGAAAAACGAGTTCTTGGGGGTGTAAGTATCTATTGTCTAAGTTATGATTCGGTCCGTTACTTTTATTGTACATGATTAGTGCGTATGAGAATTGAGCCTGACTCGATTACTTTCTAAACCCCGATCACCCTTAATTTAAGGGATAACATTTTTGCGTTCCATAATCCTCTTCATAAAAATAAGTGTCTTCGTCTATCCAATCTTCAAAATACTTCATGTTTTCAACTCCTTCTACTTGGATAAAATAATTTGAAGATCCGCACGTATAATCAGTGACGCCGTCCCAATTTCCACCAAAATACCCGAATCCTCCTGTAAATGGTGGCTTAGGAAATTTTTTAATGTAGGGTTCAAGGGCTGCAAGGGGTGTTATACCACTACTGGTTACCTCAGTTTCATCTGGTGGTATCCAGTTGCTTTGCATATACACAGCACCTATTGGCAATTCACCATTATTATTTACTCGGTACAATTCAAGCGCCTTTATGTACTCACTTACTTCTTGTCTAAATGCAGTCAGCTTCGCCTTGTCACGTGCCTCTCTGACGCTTGCCAGCACGACGGACGAGAGGAGTGAGATAATTGCTACCACGACGAGCAGCTCGATGAGCGTAAAGCCTTTTGATTTCATAATCAAAGTATACCGTATGATGATTAATTATGGACGATGTTTGTACACAGCGATAGTCTGAGTAGTCATGTCTTCGACGGAGAATGTGCCACGCACCTTTTCTGCTAGTCGATTGCTGATTGTCGCCTTTTTTTCTGGTGAAAGTGCGAAGGTAGTCCTCAGTCTGTCCGCCAGCATATGACAGTCTTCCTTTGCAAAAAGATACCCGGTCTCACCGTTGGTAAGTATCTCAGGAATTCCGCCCACCTCGCTTGCGATGACGAGAGTTCCTGCCAGGCCTGACTCAAGCACTGCAAGAGGCATAGCCTCGGAGCGGGACGGGAGGATGCTCAACTCAAACGCCTTGAGATACATCGACGCGTTCTCGACAAAGCCCGCAAAAAAGACTTGCGTAGTAAGGCTTTTTTGGGAGACGAGCATTTTGAGGTCCTGCTCTGCCTGTCCAGATCCCAGAAATAGCACCTGGTATCCTGTGGTCTCGGTGTGCATGTCGGAAAGTGCCTCAATCAAAATGTCATGTCCCTTTACCGGGTGTAACTCCGCGAGAACGGCAATCCACTTTTTATTCAGATCCAAAAACGGGAATTGCGCAGCAAGCTTCGTGCGCGCGTCCTCTCGGGTATAAAAATCAGGAACGGGAATGCCATTGTAGACGATGGATGTTTTGTTTTTTACGAACGGAAGCGCAAGAATCTGCTCGCGCGTCTTTTTTGAGACACAGATGGTCCTGTCGCACAATTGAATTATGAGCCAGTAGAAAAAGTATGAGGCAATCTTTTGCCATTTCGGCCGATTCTCATTAAATGCCCACCCGTGTGCTGTAAAGATAATCCGCCCAGTGCCTGCGCATCTGCCTGCGACGCCGCCCATCCCCCCGATCTTGGAACTGTTAAGGTGCAGGATATCAGGACGAAGACCCTTGAGGATTCGATAGAGCTCGATAAGCAACTTGAATTCTTTAAAAATAGAAATATCACGCTGGCTGTTGCTCAGTCTTATGTAGTCTATGCCTATGTGATCGAGATTTTGGAAAAGCTCTCCGTCTCCACCTGCAATGACCGTAACACGGTGACAACGATTTTTGAGTTCCGTCGCGAGAGTGAGGACATATTTCTGCGCTCCCCCCATGTTCGACTTGGTGATTGCGATGCAGACATGTTCTTGATTTGACATAGGTGTATGATACTCTACACCTATCTAAACGCAATATGAATCTGCTATCCAAAAAAGAATCCGTTCTGCATGTTTTGGGAGATGTCCTCGTTCTGTACGCCTCTCTTTGGCTGGTGTTGTGCATCAGGTATCTGGGGCTCCCGACTGATGAGATCTGGGCAACCCACCTTGTGCCGTTCTCGCTCCTTTTTGCGATCTGGATATTCGTATTCTTCGTGTCCGGCCAGTATGAAAAGAGGATATCCTTCAGCAAGCAGGACATTCTGGTGTCGGTTCTCAAGATCCAGGGAGTGAACTCGATCATTGCGGTGCTTTTTTTCTACTTTTCTCCGGTAACGCAGATTGCCCCAAAGACCAACCTCTTCATCTATCTCGGGATATCGGTGGTGCTTCTGTGCCTGTGGAGGTATGCTGGCGCCTTGCTTGCAGGCCGCAGGAACCGGTCAGTCTCACTGGTGGGTCGTGGCGAGGAGGCGAGGCAGCTGTGCCAGGATCTTGCGGGAGGCATGTCAGGATTTGAGGTAAAGTATTTCCTTGATTTGGACTGTGACGGCGTCGACGTGGACAAGCTGATCCAGAATATTTACGTAGACGATATAGACTTTGTCATTGTCGATACGAAGGATGACGCGATCCTGCCCATTCTGCCTGTTTTCTATGACCTGATGTTCTCGGGCGTGCAGTTCGTCGAGATGTCTGACGTATATGAGGCTGTCTACAATAAAGTTCCTCTTCAGCTCGTCAAGCATGGCTGGTTCCTGGAGAATGTGAAGTCGAAGCCTCATGCCTTGTATGACTTCTTCAAGCGGGCTATGGACATGATCGTCTCGTTTTTCCTTGTGCTGGCATCACTAGTTTTTTACCCCTTCGTGTATGTCGCACTCAAGCTCGACGACGGTAAGGGACTCTTTTCCATACAGGAACGCGTCGGCAAGAACAACAAAATCATCAAGATGCTGAAGTTCAGGACGATGACGTATGCCAACGACGGCGGACGATGGAAAGAGGAGGGGAAGAAGAATGTGGTCACGCGCGTGGGCGCCTTCCTGCGAAAGACTCGAATCGACGAGCTGCCACAGCTCTGGAATGTGCTCAAAGGCGACATCTCGCTGATCGGTCCGCGACCCGAGTTTGACCTTGCGGTGAAGTCCTATATGGATCAGATTCCGTATTACAACGTCCGGCACCTGATCAAGCCCGGACTCTCCGGATGGGCGCAGATTTATCACGACAATCATCCGCATCACGGTCTCGACGTGGATGCAACCAGCGAGAAGCTTTCGTACGACCTCTTTTACGTAAAGAACCGTTCGATCATCCTGGATGCCATCATTGCACTCAAGACACTTAAGACACTAGTTCTGAGCAAAGGCAAGTAATTACATTTTAAATAAAAAGAGTATAATGTTTCGATATGATGAAATATAGAATATGGGCACTTGCCGTGCTCCTTATCGGAGCAGGTATCGGATACTTCGTGTATTCAAGTGAGATGTCGCCTGAGTCAGGACACAAGTTCAAGTACGGATTGGATCTGAACGGGGGAAGTCAGCTGGTGTATCGTGCGGACGTTGCAGGAATTCCTAAGGAGGACATTGACAAGTCTATGAGCGTACTGAGACAGACCATCGAGAAGCGTGTGAACGTGTTCGGCGTATCAGAGCCTGTCGTTCGGACTGAGACGGGGAGCAGTTTCGCTGACGAGAAGGACAAGTACAGACTGGTTGTGGAACTACCGGGCGTAACTGACCTGGAGCAGGCCGTTGCCGACATTGGTCAAACACCACTTCTAGAATTCAGATTGCTCAGGGAGGATATCGATATTGCACAGCTACAAGCGCAGCTTGAGGCTGCGAGCTCGACACCTGAGCTAGCTGCGATGATCGTGCTGTCCGCATATCAGGAACCTGTCCTGACTGGAGGAAGCCTAAAGCGGGCGAATCTCGTGTTTGATCCTACGTCCCGGCAACCGCTCGTCTCTATCGAGTTTAACGATGAGGGTAACGAGATCTTTGAGCAGGTAACAAGCGACAATATCGGAAAGGAGCTCGCTATCTTCCTTGATGGGCAGCTGATCTCAAATCCTGTAATCCAGCAGGCGATCTCGGGCGGAATTGCCCAGATCAACGGGGACTTTACCGCGGTAGAGGCCAGGGACTTGGTAAACAACCTGAACTTCGGTGCACTGCCTCTTCCGATTGAGCTTCTGAGTACCCAGACGGTCGAGGCCAGCCTTGGCCAGGAGACGCTTATGCTCGGAACGCAGGCGCTGCTCATTTCTCTTGCGGCAGTATCGCTCTTTATGATCCTCTTTTATCGATTGCCAGGAGTCGTGTCTGTCGTCGCGCTCGTGTTCTACTCGGTTACAATGCTTGCCGTGTTCAAGCTGATTCCTGTTGTGATAACTGCTGCCGGTATCGCGGGACTTATCCTTTCTATCGGAATGGCCGTGGACGCCAACGTGCTGATCTTTGAGCGTATCAAGGAGGAGCTCGACAAGGGCAAGGAACTTGCTGAGGCGATCAGAGACGGATTCGGTCGCGCATGGAGCTCTATTTGGGATGGAAACATCACCGGAATCATCGCGGGAGCCATTCTCTACTGGACTACTGACGTGGCGCTGGTGAAGGGATTCGCCCTCGTGCTTGTGATCGGAATCATCGTATCGATGCTGAGCGCCATAACGGTTTCCAAGACACTTCTCCTTGGTCTGTCCAAGGGTACGCTCGGAAAGGCAGGACGATTCCTGTACTCAAAGGGAATTACTAACATTAAGCGATAATCACATGTTCATTATCAAATACAAAAAGATATTTCTAGCAATTGCGGCAATTCTGATGCTTGCCTCCGTGGCCGCCATCGCGCTGTTTCGCCTCAACTTGGGGATCGAGTATGTCGGAGGATCGTTCCTTCGATTCTCGACGGATCAGGCGGTAGAGGAGAGCGTGCTGCGAGAACGTCTTACTGCCGGATATGACGGTGAGTATACGCTGCAAGCTGACGGATCGGGTTTTACCCTCCGAACCGAGACACTTTCCGAGCAGGAACGAGTTGCCATGCTCTCCACGCTGTCTGGCAACAAGCCGGAGCTGATCAAGGTTGAGGAGTTCACGACCATCGGACCGACCCTTGGAAGCGAGCTCCGGTCCAAGGCGATCTTCTCGATTGCGCTTGTCGTCATTGCCATCACTTTATATATCGCGTACGCCTTCAGGCATGTCTCCGCCCCCGTATCGTCCTGGAAATACGGTCTTGTTATCATGGTTTCATTGCTGCATGACATCCTGATCACGGTCGGAGTCTTTGCCGTACTGGGACACTTCGGTGGAGTGGAGATCGACTCGCTCTTTCTGAGTGCGATACTCGTGATTCTCGGATATTCCATTAACGACACCGTCGTGGTGTTTGACCGTATCCGTGAGAACCTCAGCAATACGCCTGAGGAGAAGCGGGCCGAGGACTTTGAACAAATTGTGGGCCAGAGTCTGTCCCAGACATTCGTCCGGTCCATCAATACGTCCGTGACCGTTATCATCTCGCTGATCGTCGTGTACGTCATGACCCCGCCGGCTATCCAGCAGTTCGCGCTCGCGCTTCTTGTCGGAATGATCTCAGGTGCCTATTCGTCGCTCTTTGTGGCGAGTCCGCTTCTGACCTACTTCAACAGGCCGCAGAAAGAGGTGTAACTTCTTGTTTCATATTAAAAAATCCGCAGCCCCGAAAGGGCTGCGGATTTGTTGAATACTGAACACGAGGGTGACGAGTCACGCAGCTGGCAATGCCGTTGCGAATCCCCAATATCCCATGTTCGGACTGTACCAGGCCGGATCGTGCACATTTCGCACAAATAAGGAGATGTATTTGCAAATCTGGTCTTCGTCGTCTAAGGCATGCTCGTCTCCTTCGATGTTGACCTGGATATCAGTGTATTCGTCGAGCAGCTCGACATGGGTCAGGAGCATGACACAGACCGCATATGCACCCATTTTGACACCGTGCTCGGACATCTTTTTTGCGTCTCCTGCTTGGGGTGATGGGTTGCATATGTCGAATTCCGCAGGTACCAGGAGCAAGTCTGCTCCAGGCTGCATTTCATGCAGTTCCTGATAGAGCCTTTGTGTCTGGTCACCCAGATTCAGTTGGGAACTCTCAGGTTTTAGATCATAAGGCTTGCCGAACTTTGCCTCAAGCTGCTGGCGCAGTTTGTTGAGCACGATTCGCAGTGCCTCACTGTACGTAGGAGCAATGCATTCCCAGCGGGGGATGCAGAGACCGTGGCGGCCGCGTAGCAGCTTGCCTACGACCTTTCTCGGCCCCAATCGGGCGATGGTAGGGAACAGTTCGCGCAAGCGCCGTACCTGCTCCTTGATGCTGAGGTGGGTTATTGTCATGTCAGTAATCAGAGTAAAGAACCTGGCTTAAAAATACAACAGGATACGGGCATAGTCAATCTGCCTGGACCCCTCATATACCCTTGGTAAATAAGGCTCGGATGGCCCCTGTCTGACAGGGCATATAACGCTTGACTTATCCCCTGAAAAAACTATAATGGCATTCACTCTTACGTGTTGAGGTCTGCGGTGGAATACCCGCAGAATGCATGTAAGGGTACGATCTTCCAAACAAAATAAGTTTGTGCAAGAAAAACAAATTGTTAATTTTCTTTTTCTTGTTCCGTTTATTTCCAAAACATTGATGCAAATCAAAGTTTAATTTCAGAGTTTGATCCTAGCTCAGGATGAATGCTGGCGACATGGATAAGGCATGCAAGTCGAACGAGGCCTAGAGCCGAGTGGCAGACGAGGTAGTAACATGTGGGAACTTGCCCTCAAGTCAGGAATAATCCGTCGAAAGACGGACTAATACTTGATAGTCCCTACGGGGTAAAGCGTATGCGCTTGAGGAGAGGCCTGCACGGTATCAGTTAGTTGGTGAGGTAATGGCTCACCAAGACAATGACGCCTAGGGGAGCTGAGAGGCTGACCCCCACCGATGGTACTGAGACACGGACCATACACCTACGGGTGGCCGCAGTCGAGAATCTTCCACAATGGGCGCAAGCCTGATGGAGCGATGTCGCGTGATTGATGAAGTGTTTCGGCATGTAAAGATCTTTTCTAGAGGAGGAAGTTTATTGACGTTACTCTAGGAATAAGGGGTTGCTAAACTCGTGCCAGCAGCAGCGGTAATACGAGTGCCCCAAGCATTATCCGGAATTATTGGGCGTAAAGGGTCCGCAGGCGGAACTATTAGTCTTATGTGAAATCTCCCGGCTTAACTGGGAAAACGCATAGGAAACGGTAGATCTTGAGGATGTGAGAGGTATGTGGAACTCATGGTGTAGGGGTGAAATCCGTTGATATCATGGGGAACACCAAATGCGAAGGCAACATACTGGCACATTCCTGACGCTCAGGGACGAAAGCACGGGTAGCGAATGGGATTAGATACCCCAGTAGTCCGTGCCCTAAACGATCCTGACTTGCTTTTTGAGGAATCGACCCCTCAAGAGGCGGAGCTAACGCGTTAAGTCAGGCGCCTGGGTAGTACGACCGCAAGGTTAAAACTCAAAGGAATAGACGGGGACTTGCACAAGCGGTGGATCATGTGGCTTAATTCGTCGATAAACGAAGAACCTTACCAAGGCTAGAAATCTATGCGAAAGGCTACAGAAACGTAGTCCCTCTTCGGACGCATAGACAGGTGATGCATGGCCGTCGTCAGTTCGTGGTTTGAATTGTTCCCTTAAGTGGGGTAACGAACGCAACCCTCGTCGTGTGTTACAAGTGTCACACGA
>JAYTLZ010000015.1:0-10943 GCA_043728995.1 Minisyncoccota bacterium | reverse complement strand
TGTCCGACATGCCCAACAAAGTTGGACACATGCTGGAAGCCTTTGATGACAGGCTCGCCATCCAGGCCCTTGAGGTTGTTGAGGGTCACTCCGTTGATCACGAAGATCACCAGATTCCACGGTTTCTGTTTCATAATTTTGAGGTTCGGGGTATATGTTCGGGATTTAACCCAACATTACCTCACCAATCCCGCATGTCAATCCTTGTCAGGACCCTCGTACGGTATACTTAACCTATGTCATTGCTCCGTCCAGATAGCCGCATCCCGTACACGCACCGCACGCACAAGCGCTCACGGTCAATTAGCCTGCGCGTCAGGGACGGGGAAGTGTTCGTCACCACGCCGCCACGCGTCCGTGCCTCGCTGATCGAGGACTTCGTTCGCTACAGGGCCGACTGGATCAGGGAGAAGCTCGGACTCTTCAAGATGGGGAAGCGCCTGCCCAGGGATACTGCCGCGCAGCGTCGCCAGCATCGCGCGCAGGCGCTGCACATCGTGCATGAGAAGATCACCAAACTCAACGCCCACTACAAGCTCGCATACAACAGGATCGCCATCCGAGACCAGCGGACCAGGTGGGGGAGCTGCTCGTCCCGCAAGAACCTGAACTTCAACTATCGGATCGTGTTCCTGTCAGACGAGCTGGCGGAATACCTGGTTGCCCATGAGCTCTGCCACCTGGCACAGATGAACCACGGGCCACACTTCTGGTCACTCGTAGAGGAGACCGTACCGGACTACATGAGGCTGCGAACAGAACTAAAGAGGATCAGGCTGTAGTTGACATTTATATAAATTGTGTTATCGTACGAGAGTCATGCACACACTGATAGCCACACAGATATCCACGTTCCCATTCTGGTTCTGCGGAATCGTAACGATCATCATGATCGGGGCGATCCTGTACGCGACCAGGTACGGAGACGAGAACACCACTGACTAACCTCCAGTCACCGAGCATATGGCTCACCGCGCGTCCAGCACACACTGGACGCGCGCATTTTTATGTATTCACACCTATCTTGTTTGCACACTTTTTATATAAAACACTTCAGCCAAAAGAAAACACTCCCGGAGCCGGGCTCGGGGAGTGCGGTGAGAAACTGGTTCTCTACTTCTTTTTGCGCTTCTTGGAAGAAGCCTTTGGTTTGGATTCCTTCTGGGCTTCCTTGTCGGTCGGCTTCGAGACCGGTTTGGAAGCCACTTCCTTGAGCGGCGCCTGCTTGGACAGCCGCGAGAGGATGTCCGTCCTCAGGCGAGCATATTCGTTATAGGCGCGGCCTTGGGTCAGTACTGGCTGCTCGGTGTCGACCAGGATCGCCTTGGGAGGCTTGCTGGACGAAACGACGGGAATGGTTTCCTTGGTCTGGGGCGGGGTAGGCTGGGCCTGGAACTTGTGCGGATCAAACCTGAGTCCGTCAATGTGCGACTCATCGATCTTGCCGGCTGACGATACCCGGAGGCAGTTGTCATATGGCTTGTCTTCGATGACCGACCTCCAGCAGATGTGGAAGCCGGGCTGGTCGCCCTTGCGGTCGTACGTGATCTGGACGGTCAGACCGTCCTCGAACACGATGACTCTTCCGAAGAACACGACGTGGTCTAGCTGATCGACGACCTTCTCGACGCCTTGCGCCGTGAGGGTCGTATCGGATTGGATTGCTGCCTGCAGTTCCTTGCGGTTCTGCGGGCTGATTTGTGCTTGTGCGGATGTGAGGAACGGCACGAGTGCCGCAACAACAGATGCAATGAATGGGAGTTTCATATTGGTCCATTTGGAATAATACAACTAATGTTTCAGTAGTCAAGGGTTATCCACACTGCTCGTCCTTGGTATACTTTTCTCATGAAAACCGAACCGAACTACTGGCTGATCAAAAGCGAAGGGGACTGCTATCCGATAGACCAGCTTAAAAAAGACAAGAAGACCCCGTGGTCCGGCGTGCGCAACTACCAGGCACGAAACTTCATGCGAGACGGCATGAGTGTAGGAGACTTGGCACTGTTCTATCATTCGCAGGACAAGCCATCCGGAGTGTATGGGATCGCGCAGGTCACAAGCAAGCCGCATCCAGACGAGTCGCAGTTCGATACCAAGGACGAGCACTTTGATTCCAAGTCAAAAAGGGAAACCCCTACATGGATATGCGTGGATTTTAAGTTCGTAGAAAAGTTTGCGCATCCGATCTCGCTTGCGGAATTAAAAATTGATCCCAAGCTGGAAGGAATGAGGGTGCGACAAAGAGGCGACCTGCTCTCCGTACATCCCGTTTCCAAAAAGCATTTTGAATATATCGTGCAGTTGGGGAAGGAAGAGTAGATAAGAAAAAGGACGCGCCTATCGGCGCGCCCTCTGAGAAATTATTCACTTTCTTCTTTTTTGTCTTCTTTCCACTTGTCGCCCCTGTCGATACCGCGTTCACGGTTAGGGATCTTGCGGGACTTTTGGATCAGGTCCGTACTCTTGAATTCAATGAGGTCCATGAGTTGCTCGAGGTCCGGGTCATTGTCAGGAAGAAAACTGCAGCGGACGCAATCCCTCAAGAGAATTGCCTCTCCGGAAGTAAGCGATCCCATCCCAAGCTGCACGTCGATACCGTCATACGCAGTGTTCTTGGTCGCGAACCTTCGGGAGATAATTCCGTGCTTGGGAATCGCGATACTACAGGCGTAAGGATGCGAGGACTCATCCACGGAAAGAAAGATCATCTTTGCTTGCTTTGAAAAGTCAGGCTTCATAATTGGGGTGCTTGCTAGTTCAAACAATACAACTTTTATGCTGCGTGTAAAGACGGTGCAGTACCTAGCGACATGTGATAGAACTAGGAAGTACACCGATCCTTCCAACACAATGAGCCAAAATAAAAAAGCAACGCTAATCGCCCTCACTGGAGGCCCATGCGCCTACAAGTCAGGCATGCTCCTGTTTCTGACCGAGGAGCTCACCCAAAAGGGAGTTCATGTCATCACGATGCCCGAAGCGGCAACGCTTTGCATCATGGGTGGCATTCACCCAATGCACGACCATGTCGGAGTCAGCACTGGCCAGCGCGCAATCATGAGGACCTGCAGAGCGCTTCAGAACATTTGGACTGAAGCGGCAAACTCCCTCATTACTGACCGGCCCGTCGTCGTCATCATGGACCGCGGCGTCGCGGACTCGATGGCATATACGCCTGAGGGAATGTACCACGAGCTGCTCGCCGAGCTTGGGACGAATCACGGTGAGATCCTCCACGAGATGGATTGCGTGATTCACCTCGTTACGGCAGCAGAGGGTGCATTGCAATTCTACAGCCTGAACAACCCGGCACGATACGAGACTGCAGAACAAGCGATCGCGACGGATCACCGGACCAGGGAAGTCTGGAACGGAACGCCGCACTACAGCCTGATCGACAACTCGGGCACGCTCGAGGACAAGAAGGCACGCACATTGGATGTGGTCCTCAACGCGATCGGATTGCCCGCGCATGTCGAAAAAGAAGCCAAGATTCTCGTGCGACTTCTGGGTAAAAAAGTTCCTGTGTATCACACGTCGTTCCTGCTCGATCAGTTCTACTGCTACAGCAGTCCGGGAACGGAAGTGCGCGTCCGAAAGAGAACAATGCCACAATTTGGCTTCGCGGTCTGCATCTACGGCCAGAAAAGACCCACCGATGACGGGGAAGGTCGGTACGAGATCGAAACGTACATGCCTCTCTCGTTTTGGGATAGCGCACTCGCGAGTATGAAGGACCCGCTTTACAACACCGTGTCGAAGGAGCGCACCACGTTCCTTCTGGATGGTGTAGACGGAGCCAAGCATTATGCTGAGCTGGATCGCTTCCTGAGTCTGGAACTGCCATGGGAAGACGGAAAGGACCTCCGGCTACTTGAGGTGGAATACACCGGCACGCGTCCTGAAATCGTTCTACCTCCCTGGCTTGAGTTGATAGCCGACGTCACGAACAAGGGAGCGTTCAAAAACAGGTCGCTTGCCGCTTCTGACGTCGGATAAGCCTCGACACGACTCACACACATGCCCCGGCCGCTTTGCGGCCGGGGCATTTTCTTTTGCCCACAGCCCTCCCGAACTGCGTTGCGACATATAGTATAATTACCCACATGAAAATCGTATTTACGGGAGGAGGAACAGGCGGGCACTTTTATCCGATCATCTCTATCGTGCAGGAGATCAGGAAGATCATCCGCGAGGAGCACCTGATCGAGCCGACCATGTACTTCATGGCACCGGACGCATACAACAAGGGTGCGCTCTTTGACAACAACGTCATCTACAAGCGCGTCATGTCCGGCAAGCAGCGCGTGTATCCGTCATTCTTCAATTTCCTCGACAAGTTCAAGATCGGACTGGGAATCCTGGAGGCAATGTGGAAACTGTTCTGGATCTATCCTGATGTAGTTTTCTCAAAGGGTGGGTACGGGAGCGTGCCCGTCGTGCTCGCCGCAAAGTTCTGGAGAATTCCGATCATCATTCACGAGTCGGACAGCGCACCGGGACGAGCCAACCAATGGGCATCCAAGTTCGCAACCAAGATTGCAGTATCATATCCGGACGCCGCGCATTATTTTGACGAAAAAAAGGTGGCATGGACAGGTAACCCGGTTCGAGACGAGATACGGACACCGATTATGGAAGGAGCGCACCAGTACCTGAACTTCGAGCCGCAGACCAAGACCATCCTTATCATGGGCGGATCCCAGGGTGCGCAGATCATCAACAACATCGTCATCGATACGCTGCCGACCCTGATCGAGAAGTATCAGATCATCCACCAGACAGGGAAGACCAACTTCAAGGAAGTGAAGGAGACGACAGACCTGCTCCTAAAGACCAGCGAGTTCGCGGACAGATACGCACCGTTCGCATATCTTAACGACACCGCCATGAAGATGTCCTCGGGTGCTGCAGACCTGATCATCTCGCGCGCTGGTTCGACTATCTTTGAGATTGCCTCATGGCACAAGCCGAGCATTCTGATCCCGATCACCGACACCAACAACGACCACCAGCGCAAGAACGCGTACCACTACGCCAGAAGCGGTGCCTGCACCGTGATCGAGGAGAACAACCTCACCTCGGAGATCTTTATCTCTGAGATCGAGCGAATCTTCGCCAATCCGACCATCGTCTCCGAGATGTCCGCCGGAGCAAAGGAGTTCGCCAAGCCTGACGCGGGCCGTTTGATTGCCAAGCAGATAATTGATACACTCGTCTCACATGAAAAATAACGACGAACACACCGGGCCGGTACGCGTACGCATCGCCCCGTCTCCAACGGGTAATCTGCATATCGGTACGGGACGAGCAGGGCTTTTTAACTATCTCTTTGCAAAACAGCACAAGGGAACGTTTATCGTTCGGGTAGAGGATACCGACGTGGCGCGAAGCACAAAAGAGTTTGAGCAGAATATGATCGACGCATTCACATGGCTCGGACTGACATGGGACGAGTTCTACAGGCAGTCAGAGCGGACTGACATCTATAAGTCGTATTTGCGCAAAATGATCGACGGTGGTTTTGCATATGAATCACAGGAAGAAGTGAAGGAAGAAGGACAGAGAGCATCCGTGATCCGTTTCAAAAATCCTAACCGAGTCGTAACATTCCAGGATCTCATCCGTGGAGAAATTTCCGTTGACACGACCGACCTGGGTGACTTTGTGATTGCCAAGTCATTCGACGAACCGCTTTATCATCTTGCCGTTGTCGTAGACGATCATGAGATGAACATCTCGCACGTTATTAGGGGGGACGATCATGTTTCAAATACACCACGGCAAATCCTAATTCAGGAAGCAATAGGTGCCACTAAGCCAATCTATGCTCACATCCCGCTTATCCTGTCCAAGGAGCGCAAGAAACTTTCCAAAAGAGACGGTGCGACCGCACTGACCGACTACCGTGACAAGGGATACATGAAGGACGCGATGGTGAACTTCCTCGCATTTATGGGGTGGCATCCTGAAGGAGATGAAGAAGTTCTGTCGTCTGACCAGTTGATCGAGCAGTTCGACATCTCGCGAGTGCAAAAGGGAGGCGCTATTTTTGATACAGAAAAATTAGACTGGTTCAACCGCGAGTACATCAAGAAAATCTCAGACGAGCAGTTTGCGAAAATCGTGAACGAATACAGCAGCGTGCAGATCTCAGATCCTACGATTCTTGCACTGATCCGCGAGCGAGTAGTGGTCTTCGGAGACATCGCCAACCTCGTTGCTCCTACAGGGGAACTCGGACACCTTGTATATGACATTACAATTGAGGACATGGGCAAGCTTGTCTGGAAGGATTCAACACCCGAGCAAGCCAAGGAATTTCTCACGCACGTCATTTCTACAATCGAAGCACTGGACGACTCGGACTTCACACCAGAAAAATTGAAAGAGGCATTGTGGGACTACGCCAGCGAGAAGGGCAGGGGGGCAGTATTGTGGCCAACCAGGTACGCATTGTCGGGACAGGACCGATCACCCGACCCTTTCTCCCTCATGTCAATTCTCGGAAAGGAAAAAAGTTTGGTAAGATTAAGGAATGCCGCAGACCGACTTTAGGACGAATCTCATTTCAATCAGTTTGCTTATGCTCACGCTCATCATGGCGTGTGCTTTTTCTCCTAATTTGTCATCTGCCGAAACGGTGGACGAACTGAACGAGCAGATCGACAACTACGCTGACAAGATCAAGCAGATCGAGCGCGAGATCGAGGAGCAGCGAAAGCTCATCCTGACAACCTCTACCAAGGCCGGAGAAATACAAGGTCAGATCAACACGCTGAACGCGACCAAGAGGAAATTGCAGAGCGACATTGGAAGGACGCAGAACGTCATCAAGCAGAGCGAGCTCAATATAAAGAAGATCGATATCGAGGTTGCCGACAAGCAGGAAGAAATCGCCACATCCCAAAAGGGACTTGCCGCTTCCATGCGGAGCCTCAACAGGTTCAGTGAGGTTCACCTGATCGAAATGATGCTGGATTCAGAGAGCATTTCAGACTTCATGATGCAGGTAGCGCAGGTGCAGGAATTCAAGGAGGCACTGATTGATAAAAAATACGCGCTGCTCAACCTCAATCGCGAGCTTGAGCAAAAGAAAAACGAGGAACAGCGCACCAAGGATGACCTTGAGAAGGAGCGCCTGGTGCTCGCAGGTCAGCACGATACCGTAGCGTCAACGCAGAATACGCAATCGTCACTGCTTGCAGCAACCAAGGGAGAGCAGGCCAAGTATGAGGAAATTCTCAAGGAAAAGGAGCGCCAGCACGAGGAGTTCGAGACGCTCGTTCGCGATATCGAGTCCAAGATCAAGATCATGATCGATCCCGAGTCATTCCCGGATGCGGGTAACGGCGTGCTCGTGTGGCCGCTCGAGCGGATCGTCATAACCCAGCACTTTGGAGGCTCAGACTTTGCCAAGCAGAACCCGGGAATCTACGGACGCCCATACCACCCAGGAACGGACTTCGGTACTCCTGTTGGCAGCAAGGTCAAGTCCGTATCAGGAGGAACCGTTCGTGGCTCAGGAAACACGGATGCGTATCCCGGCTGTTACGCCTGGGGTAAGTGGCTACTCATCGATCACGACAACGGGCTTTCAAGCATGTACGCGCACCTTTCGAGCGTCCTCGTATCTAACGGCCAGCGTGTCGAGGCAGGGGAAGTAGTAGCCCTGTCTGGTAACACGGGAGTCAGCACCGGACCTCACCTCCACCTGACGCTTTACGCCTCTCAGGGAGTCAAAATAGGGCAATATGGCACATACAAACCAGGTGGGGCAGGGTGCGCTGCAACCGCAGCCACAGGACCGTTTGCCGACCTCGATGCCTACCTTGATCCGATGACCTACCTGCCGAGCTTGTAATAGTACTGTGCTATAATTTCTCCATGAAAAAATCAGCCGGCTTCGTCCAGATCATCGCGCTCATTATTATCTTCGTCGTTGTCGTTTTATATCTAGGCAAAAGTCCGCTCGGC
Source organism: Minisyncoccota bacterium (assembly GCA_043728995.1). Classification (GTDB taxonomy): domain Bacteria; phylum Patescibacteriota; class Minisyncoccia; order Phycocordibacterales; family JAACPR01; genus JAULZV01. The sequence continues at coordinate 2,963 of JAYTLZ010000015.1, read as the reverse complement.
GTATGGACTGATTCAGTAAAACCATTTATCCTAAGCGTATTCGAGTTCATCGTGCGCGCAATAGAATTTATTATAAAGTTCGTGACGGACGTGTTCAACAGGTAGCGCTAGTTCATCGTCTTCTTCTCGACAGGTGCAACAACGGCGCTCTTAGTACGATCGCTTTTTTGTTTTGTCGCTTGAGCATAAAGACGAAGATCGCAATGCTTACAACCGTTACGAGTCCAGCCGCAATTACGCCGCTCACGATCAGCCAAGGTGGTAGGTCATTCGTAAAGAAAAGTCCAAGTGATGACATAACCAGAATTGGAATGATATCTACAGCCATGTGCACAGCTATGAAGAACCAGAAGTTGATTGCGGTCAGTCCCGCAGCATAACTGGCAATCTCGGGCATGCTAAGCGCGGCAACTCGCATGCTCAGGAATCCCTTTGGAGTAGACATAACCTCAAGTGCTGACTCGATGTAGTCCATATTCTTTTTGCCGGCAAAATACTTAACGACAGGTCGTCCGAAGTGGCGACTGAGGTAGAATGTGATAACCGCTCCGATCAAGTCTCCGATAAATGAGTAAAGCACCCCGTGCCAGAATCCAAAGAGCGGGACTGAGAATACATACAACGCAGTTCCAGACAGCGGAGCAAAGACTACGGTTGATGTCTTGGCCAAGATGTACAAAACGGGTGCCCAGACACCTGCGTTTTCGATTGACTCCCTGATGGCATCCAGGTCTACGAAAAAGGTTCCGATTGAGAGGACGACAATGAGGATAATTACCAGGATTGAGACCCAGTGCTTGCGCAGGTATGAGTTCATGCAATTATCATACCATATGCTATAGTAGGCCGATATGACGCACTATAATGCCATAATCATAGGAGGAGGACCAGCAGGAATGATGGCAGCAGGCCGAATCACTGAGCTAAACCCGGAAGCGAAGGTGCTTCTGATCGAAAAGAACAAGACGCTTGGCGCGAAGCTTTCGATATCCGGCGGAGGTCGCTGCAACATCACGAACGCGACACTCGATACCAAGGAGATGCTCAGGAACTACGGCGATGCCGAGAAGTTTTTGCATTCCGCGTTCGACCAGTTCGGTGTGCAGGACACGATCGACTTCTTCGAGGCACGTGGCCTACCGATAGTAGTCCAGGATCGTAACCGTGCCTTTCCAAAAAGTGAGAAGGCGACTGACGTGACCACTGCAATGAAAAAGTACTGCTCGCAACCTGGCGTAAAACTGATGATGTCTACAATAGTTACAAAAATAAATCACACAAACGGAATGATCTCCTCGGTCGAGGTTGAGGGAGGGGAGAGTTACTCTGCCGATTCCTATATCCTGGCAACTGGCGGACTCTCCCATCCGGAAACAGGCTCTACCGGGGACGGATTCAACTGGCTTGAAGATTTGGGACACACGGTCAAGCAGCCGACGCCGACACTCGTGCCATGGAAAGTTTCCGACTCGTGGATTCATGCGCATACCGGGACAGCGCTCGATGACGTCAAGGTTACGGTACATGTCGATGGCAAGAAATACTTTTCATGCACAGGACGAATTTTGTGCACACACGAAGGATTGTCCGGACCGACTATTCTCAATAACTCCGGCAAGCTGCAGGACGCGTTGCTCAGCGGCGCAATTAGCGCACAGATAGATTTGTATCCGAATAAAAATCATAAGGAAATTGACCAGATGATCATTAACGTATTCGAGAAAAACAAGAACAAGAAGCTCAAGAATGTCCTGCCAGAAATTACGCGATTATCAAAGGGCGAACTGATTTTACAAAAACACCTGCCGTACGACACAGAGACTCCAATCCATTCCGTGTCAAAGGACTTCAGAAAGTCGCTTACGCAGCTTCTCAAGTCGATGCCGATATACGTGTATGCGCTCCAGGGCTACGACAAGTCTATCGTCGCGGACGGCGGGATTCTCCTGAGCGAAGTCGATACCAAGACCATGCGTTCCAAGAAGATCTCGAATCTTTTGATAACGGGAGACCTGCTCGACATCAGACGGCCGTCTGGAGGATTCTCACTGCAGCTGTGCTGGACCACGGGATACGTGGCCGGTACTCACGCAAAATAAAAGCGCCCATCCGTAATCGGAAGGGCGCCTAAAAACAAGCCCTGAGGAATTCATATCTTTTTAAAATCCTTTGGACGTTCGTGAGTAAGAAATTCACACATCTTCATGGTACTACTGCACAATTCGGATTGTGATGGTTCACACTCATCTTCATCAACTTGAAGCTGGATCTGTGACAGATTGCCCGCCTTGGCTTGCGCCTGATACCACAGCACAAACCTAGCCTCTGGCTCAGGAAGCGTTGTACGGATTTCGTCCGGTATCGAGCATACCAGTTCATGGTCAACCACCCAACAGCGTGGATCAAATACATCCGGACGGAACACTTTCGGAGGTGAGGCAAGAAAAAATTCTATTTTTTTCTGATGCTTAACACGCTGGTTAATTCTTCGTCCTTTGTATATACAGCACAAACTCCAAAGAATTCCGATTACAATTGCACAAAGAATACTGGGCATTGTGACACTCAAACCTGACTGGCTCGCCAAAAACGAAACGTGGAGAAGAGCATTCATAGACGCCACTATATCCGATATTTGAAAATAGGGAAGAGAGTCCCCTATTTCGGGGGATAAATTCTGAGCCTCCAGATTGCTCGAGATTTGATTTTAAATAAAAAGAGGACATTGAGGTCATGGAGAATTTCACGACCAGCCGATAGAGGAGAGGAGTGATAAAAAGCATTCGAGGATAATCCGTACCGAATCAGGCCGGATTCAAGCTACAGTATATAAAGCCTTATTTGTATATATAGTGTCGCAAAGATGTATTGTGCGACACTCTTGCCGGTAGGTTGTTGATGCAGATGGCCTCTTTCTGGAAGCTTTCTGCATTATAGGAAGCTGACCCGCTTTGTACAAGCGG
>JAYTLZ010000014.1:0-40051 GCA_043728995.1 Minisyncoccota bacterium | reverse complement strand
CCTGACGGTGAGATGTTCTTCTTTGTGGACTCAGAGGACCCGTCGTCCGAGGACTATTCGTATCCAGGACAATTGTATGAGGAACCGTCAGAAATTCTGAATGACGTGTTCGAGACGGGTGTCGCGAGCATCGACGTCGCGGATGATGAGTACGGATTTTGGCTGTCTGGACTGGTGCCAATCTTCTTGCCGGACGGCCGCATGATCGCGGTGCTCGGAATCGACACGCCTGCGCAGCCGTACTTCTTCCAGGCAATCGCAAACTCTGTCATTCCGTTTCTTGTCGCGCTCGTGCTGATGGTCATCCTGATGTCCATCAGAAAAAACCTCAAGCGGGAGATCAAGTTTATCGAGGAGAAGGAGGAGTTCCTCTCACTTGCAGCGCATGAGATCCGTACACCAGTGACGGGTATCAGTTGGGCGATCGAGGGTATGGTCAAGGCAAAGGAGAACGCTTTCGCGCCTGCGATTATGAAGACCTTGAATCTGATGCTTGATACTTCCAACAACCTTTTGCAGAGAATTAACAACCTGTTGTCTGTTACTAAGATCGAGGCTTCCACCAAGGGACTCAAGAAGGAGGATTTGCTAATCAGACAGATGATAATGGAGATCGCCCAGAGCATGACGTTTGCCGCGCAGAAGCGGAGGATTACGATTATGGTTGAGGAAAGCCTGTCTGCTAAGCAGCTGATCTTCTGCGACCGCGAACAGGTCCATCATGTGGTCTTTAACCTGATTTCAAACGCGATCAAGTATGCGCACGAGGGGACAGTGGTACGAATTTCATATAAAAAGGAAGCGGCACATCATGCGTTGAGTATCACTAACCACGGCGACCGCATGACGGATGACGAGATAGCGCACATCTTTGACGGATATCATCGAACGGAGCGCTCCATCAATTCAGGGCAGGACGGAACAGGACTTGGACTGTATTTGGTCAAGAAGGTCATGGAACTACATGGAGGATCAATCGGTGTGACATCAAAAGACGACACGACCTTTACGGTCAGGTTTCCATTTAAATAAGTATCTAAATATAAAATGGAGAACAACTCGGATTACAGTCCGAGTTTTTCCTTTACGATCTTGACTAGGTCGTCGAGCTTGAGACCTGACTTGAGGAGGTGTGTGACCGTGTGGTTCTTGAGCGCGGATGCGAGGTTGTTCATGTCATCTGAGTTGGTGAGCATGATGATTGGAGTCATGTCGTCAGGTCTCTTCTCCTTTATCTGTGCAAACATCTGTACGCCGTCCATTTTGGGCATGACGACGTCCGAGATCACGACGTTGGGTGTTTCTGACAGAAAGAGTGCAAGCCCTTCCTCGCCGTTATTTGCGACTAATACGTTGTATCCCTCAGTCTGAAATCGGCTCATGAGAGCACTCTGCAGCAGGTCATCATCCTCAACGATGAGGATCTTTATTTGGTTTTCCATATGGGTAGTATATATCGTTTTTGGGAAAGAAGAAGGTGCGAAAGGTGAAGGGTGGGTTTAGGTTCGAATCCTCCTTAGCATGTCGAGCGGGATAGGTATGCTACTATTACTGATATGAGACCAAAACTAACAATCAAACGAGGAAAGCTACTCGAGCCCTTCTTCAAGGTGTTTATCGAGCAGAAGTATCCTGATTTCGCTTTCCCGAGCGATGACATGGTGAATGAGAAGATCATGTTGTTCAAGCAGGAATGGGCTAAGTACGAGGATGCCTTTTTTGATGGGTTGGAAAAGATAGGCTTGGAATTTACTCGAAACCACATCGAGGTATTCGTTATTGCCGCGACAGACAGGGACATGAGCGCACCGCTCGTTATTCGAAGTCGGTATGATGAGAAGGAGTTCATCAGCGTACTGCTGCACGAGCTACTTCACAATTTATTTAATGATATTGGACTGATAAAAGGATATGAGGAAGAGACAGATAGTACAAGAAGTCACGTGTATGTGTTTGCCGTTGAAGAGTACTTGTTCAGAGACGTATTGAATGAACCAGAACGATTAGAGGTAGAGAAATCCAAATCAAATTCAGAGAAAAATGTCGAGTACTATAAGGCATGGCAGATTGTGGAGAGGGATGGGTATAGAAATATTGTGCAGGGGATACGGAAGAGTAAGTAGCGTAGTTTGTTGCAGGTGAACCTAGTATAAGTAAAAAGCCCGCGGGTTACGCTGGGCTTTCTTGAATGCGAAGTTATTTTTCGCCAGTTTTAGTTTCAGGGGTTGAGGATGTGCAGCTGCTCCTTGTTGGAAATGCAAGGAATACGATGAACATCAGTCCAGTGAATACCGCCATGCTCAAGGGAAGTGTCTCTTTGCCCTTCTCGAAGTAGCTATAGACATTTACAGCACAGAGAACTGCCATCCAGGTTGCACCGATGATTTTCATAATAGGAAACGTGTGTTGAAAAGGGAAGGGCAATATGCCTTTCTGACTTTTACATATAATACCATGTTTAATTATAAAGTCAAATATAGTACTTTGTTATTTGCTCGCAAGGACGCTTTTCATCTTCTCAAACCAGATCGCATAGCCATTGCTGCTTGGGTGGAATTTGTCCGCTGCGTAATATTTCTGAGGGTCTTTTGAAAACTCGTCATCCTTTCTTTCTTTATATAAGTCTACGTATGATATCTTTGGGTGCGTTGAAATTTTTGACAAGAAAATCTCACGCACCTTCCGGGTCCGATAGTCCATCAGTGCTGAGAGCGGCCACCTAAAGGTAGGGGACGAGCCGATGTTTCCTGATGTCAGGACTAGGACGTTGTCCGCAATGCCCTCTGCAAGCGTGAGTACAGATTCAACTCGTTGCTCGATATTTTTGAAGGAAGAAAGTCGTACGATATCGTTCGCTCCAATCTGAAGCACGATGAGGTCATATGTATCAGATACGCTGCTCAGTTTTTGTTCCAAATCTTCAAGCTTTAATCCATTTTCTGAAATATTTGTGATCGTTGCGCGCGGATACAGTGACCCGATTCTGCCAGCCGTAGAATCTTGGGTTTCCGTTGCACCTGTTCCGACGCCTGTACTATCACCAGCGATGAGGATAGTCATGTCTGGATCTGCAGGGCTTTGCTCGTAAGGAATTGTGTTCTCTTCTAGTTTTGCACTTATCTTGGTCGTCCTATAAAACGGATATGCATAAAAAATACCGATAACGAGTAAGCCGGTGAGAATCATAAGAATTTTCATATGTAAATGGTAACACGAAACAGGATGCATGAGACGTGGATATGCTGTCCGACTTGGTGCGCCTTGTTGGACGAAGTTCGCACGGTTGGCAGACCCTTATCCACAGGGGAGTGGAGGGAGGCTGCTTAGGAATAAGGCTCGTTCAGGCTATCAAACAGTTTCTACCTCATCAAAATTGCTGAAGTCGCCGGTTCTGTTGGGCTGGACCACGTAGGAGAAGGTTACACTGTCTCCTTCCCGGCCGTGCGAACGGCAGGAGACGGCCACAATGAGTGCTGCCGCATAGTAGCCAGCGGAGTTCTGCCAGACGATGATTTCGTTGATGCGGGGTGTCCGGCTCGTCGAAGAGGTGTTGAAGACACCGGCGTCGCGGATGTCGCTGATCTTCTCGACTCCGAATGCAATTGCCATTGTGCTGATGTTTTCATTCCAGACGTAGGAATGGATGGAGTCGTTGCTTGCGCTGGACCACTTCGTTTCGAAGGCCATCTTTCCAGATCCGAGCACGAACTCCCCGTTGTTGTCTGAGTAATCAAACGTCACGACGCCGCGAAGGGTAGGCGAGACGTAGCGCTCGCTTGAGAACTCAAGCCTTGGCTCGCGCCATTTGACGTCGTCGTCGAAGGGGTTTGGCCCGAGAGCGGGACGCGGCTTCACGCCTTCCCCATGGATTTCCCTTATAAGCCGCGCGTAACCGGCTTCGAGGTCCGAGTCGTTTCGAAAGTCGATGTAGAGCTTTGAGGCAAGGAACGTGGGAGTAGGGGCGTCCTCGCTGTTGCGAATCACGGGAATAATAGTCGTGTCGCTGATGTTCCTCATAAGGCTAGGGGTAATGATCATCCTTTCGTAGCCTACGCCACCTTTGCCTGCGTTGGCCTTCTCGACATACGCTCCTGTGCACACCGCGATGACTCTGTCGGCCGAGGTCAGGCCAGATTCCATGAAGAGTGGCAGGTCCCCGCCGAGCTCAAGGTCCCATTGGTCAAGGACGACATTGACGCCGTTGCTCATCAGACGCGTTGCCAAAGTCAGCACCCAGTCTTTATGCGCTTCGCTGTCGTGGGAATATGATATGAAAACCTTGGGCGTGGGCCTGCTCATTGACGCAATCGTACCACGTCTGGCCTCGGATAGGGAAGCGACGGGTTCTCCTTGATCATGAAAATACGGAACCCTGTTCCCTTCACGGTGCGCGCGATCAGCTCGCCGCTCCCGATTTTTACCGCGATCATGCGCGAGGTCATGCCCAGCCTGCGCTTCAGGTCCCAGTCGTCATACCACGACTCGCGGTCGGTCGCGACGGAGAGGGGAAGCGCGCGCTTGCGGAACGTCATGTAGCAGGGCCCGCACTTCACGCCTGTCCTATCGAACCAGACCTCGCGGAACTCCCGCCGCCCGCCGCCGCAGATCCAGCAGTCGTACCCTGAGTCCGGCGGCAGCTCGTACCCGTCGGGAAAGCCGGCAAGCCCTTCCTCCATCGCTCGGACCGACCGCCTGTGCCCCGCGACGTTGTCGGCGAGCGAGAGCATCCACTCCGCGACTTCGCGCGCCTGGTCCATGGTGGCGTCGACGCCGGTCTCGGCCACAGCGATCCTGTGGAATTCCGCCAGCGCCTTGTCCGATATCTCCCACTTTCTTCTTTCACTCATGCGCCTGACACTACCGCGGCGGGCGGGGAAGTACAAGGGGGCCATTTCCCATCGGAGTCCCTTCGTGGTTAAATGGGAACAGAATCATCCAACCAAGAAAGGAATACGACCATGCCAACCACGGAGAAGAAGGACGGAGAAGAGACGACTTTCGTCGACCATTACTGTGCCGGGATTTCGGACCAAGTCGGGGAACTGATGAGGGACATGCTCCCGCGCCTGCGCGACGGGATTTCGAAGCAGGAGTTCGCCAAGCTCTTCGGGGAGAGGCAGATGTTCCCGGGCTTCACCGGCTCGGACTTCATCGAGCTGCTCCAGCTCGACGGGGTGCTCGTCCTGCGGAAAGGAAAATGGAAGCTCGTCCCTCCCGGGACCGATACCTACGAGCGGGACGACCGCTTTCCGAAGGACTGAGCCGTTCCTACATCCAAGTGCCCGCGACGCCATGTGCGCCGTGGGCATTTTCATTTTTCGTGCTCCATACGCCGTAACGCTTTTTGACTAAAACCCATTTTCGTTGCTAGACCTAGCACCGCTCTAACAAAGGCCCATTTACGATAAAAGAGTCCGAGGTCGGGCTCGCGTGATGAATTTACGTTGAAAATAAAGGGTATTTTGGGCCTCAGAGGGCCGTTCTACTGGGTGCAGCTTGTTGGACGAAGTTCGAACCTGTTTTGAAAGTTGTCCACAGCAAGATTGGATCAGTGGGTCTAATTAAAATCCCAGTGTTGATATTTGTTAAGCGTACATTCCGCACAAAGATTGTCACTAACACTTAACAGTCCCGGGAAAAAGTCTTTGCCACATTTAGAGCATTTTTTATTGTTGCCTAAGATGTAAGCGCTGTAATCATTTTCTTGATAGTTAATTCTGTAAGAGGAAAGATTGGCAAGATTTGAATTTGGATTTATGACCAAATTGCTTGCATTTGGTATTTTGTATGTCGCCGCACCAATGTTGGGCACGGAAAGACTACCGTTATTTAAGATATAAGCAGGCTGATCGTTAGCAGCAATAACATACTGATTGTGTAGGGCGTTAGCCTGTTTGATTTCACGGTCAATGGTATCAGAATCAACAACATCCTGCTTATCAAGCGTATTGATGAATTCGCCAAGCACTTTATGTAAGCTTATCTTTCTCTTTCTTTCTTTTTTCCATTCTGCAGCGAGAGTCTTGTTAATCCTAAGGGGTTTATTTGAATTCTCTGCAAAGTCTCCATCATGGCTTACAATGACCAGATCTTCATTTCGAATATTGTCCTTTAAGGTTTCCCAGATGATAGAGTCTCCAAATTTAAAATCATTTTTCTTTGGCGGGAGTCCTTTTGCATACCTAATTAAGGCTTTTTGAACGATGTCGTCTGTATATTCAAAGAACGTGGATGCTGTGAATATTTCATCTAACAATTTTTCAGTGCTGTCTATGTGATTTTTGAAATCCTTTAATTTTGTTTTGTGATAAATCTTCAGATCACTATTTAAATCGTCAATCTGCTTAATTATTGATTTCTCTTCTTTTGAAGGTCTTTTCACTCCTTTAAGCAGGTTTGGGATTTCGATGGATGATTTTGCGTTCTCTATCTTGCTTTTTTCTTGAGCAACTCTGCTTTTGAAGTTTTTGATGAATTCCTGTTTCGTTTGAGAGGGTAGAATGAGCTCAACCTTTTGCTCGTTTATTAATTTTTTTAATCTTATGAGAGATTTAATGTCGCTTGTTGGGCTAATGAAAGATAAGTAGATATTCGTGTCGATGTATAACTTCATAAGCTGATACTAGCATATTGGTATGGGATAGCTATTCCTGTCATGTTGTTTATGGAGTAATTAAATTTATCGCCGCCTCTTCTCGGCAGTACGGTTGCCCCGGTCGCCCCAGAAGGGAAGGTCACGGATCGGTCCCGCGATCTCGAAGACTCCTTCCCACCAGGCTGCTATATCCTTGGCAAGCTCGGGGGAGGCGAGCCTCGCTCCGCAGAAGGTGCCGTTGAGCCTGTAATCCAGGATGACCAGCTCCTTGCCGTCGAACAGCCAGAAGTCCTTTGTGCCGAGCGCGCCCTTCAGGACGGGCGCATGGGCGAAGTACTTGATCTCCTCGCCGGCCATAGCGGATCTGCGGAAGCACGCGTCTATCTCGTACCTAACGGAGTCGATGAGCGGGAAGGTCACGAACCGGAGCCTCTTGTACTTCCTGCCCTCCGCCTTCGCGGCCGCCATCCTGGAGCACCACTCATCGAACGCTGGTTCCTTGGGTGTGTTTCCCGCGAGGTAGTCGGCGAGCCCGGGGCTGTTTTCCCACGAGTCGTAGGATGGGAGTATCTCGAGCCTGCACGCCTCGAAGTCGAACCTCTCGAAGTAGTCCTCGATCCTCACAGTCGGGCCGATCTCGTCCCTGACTATCGCGATCGAGGTCTTGAGATCTCGATGCCTGCTGCTCGGTGAGAAGTTGGGATGCACGAAGAGCGCCTCGCGCAGCTCGAAGAGGGCGATGTCGAGGTCCTTCTCGGAGTGTTCCCGCGCCCTGATGTGCCTCTCGTAGAACGCCTTCGCCTTCTCCAGGTCTCCGTCAGCCTCCAGCTCGTCCAGAAGCCGGACTACTTTCTCCCATAGGTTCTCCATGCGGTCATCATATCATTTTATAGAATCGATGCGTATTTCGGTTAGGTTCGAACTTTGTCCGACTAGCCCTACGGAAAATCAAAAACTTACCATGATTTCATGGCTCTAAATAAGGCTATAATAGGAATTTCGACGTATCGAATATTAGGTGCGCCTTGTTGGACAAAGTTCGCACAGCTGGCAAAGGCTTATCCACAGGTGAAAGGAGAAAGGCTGCATAAGAAAAAAGGACGCAACGATTGCTTTCGTTGCGTCCATGTATCTAGCGAGTCCGTGCTCACTGACCAAAGGTGTAATTTTCAATGGTCTCGGACTCACTGTTGATAAGAAAGATGATGTGCCCACGGGGGTAGACGCCGTCCTTTCGCTGAAACGGAATGATAAAATCTCTGTTTGGGCGTACGATGATCTTTCCGATATGTATTTGCGTCCAGTTAGTCTGGAAATCCAGCACATTTGAGCCGGATTTCAGAAAGGCTAACCGATAGCGACGGTTCGGACGGCTACTCTCTACCCAGAGAAGAAGGATGTCGTCGGAAAGTGCGCGGTCCAATTTCCATCCTTTTTTAAGCTCGATAAGCGGACCGATCCTCCCACACCTTTTTCCTGCGGATGCGTAGACGCGTTCGGTCTCGTCCTTCTGCGTGACGAGCCACAGGACTTTTGATCCGGTGACAAGCGTTTCGATTGGCGAGATGTTGACCGTCTCCGTGCCGCAGGGGACTATCAATGACTCCGTCGCTGCCGAGAATACCCCTTTTCCGTTTTCGCTATGCGTTACCAGGAAGAGGCGTTCGTCGGGCAGGAGGTGGTGCGTGATGGTTGATGAGCTGTCAAAGTCTGCAAGCGTGAGTTTCGAGCTTGTTGAGGTCATGGTCGGGATTCCTTTCTTGTTTGTATTTTGGTGTTCTGGTCTGATTGAATCAGTTTCCGTGATATTAAAACATTAGTCGGGACCTGTCCAATGTGCGCGTCGACGGCCGCATAAGAAAAGGCGCAGCGGGGTACCGCTGCGCCTTGTTGGTAAACCGAACATTCAGACGAGCACGGCTTCCTGCATTGTGGAGGCCGTACTGATCAGCTCGCTGTCATCATTGCAGGACGGAAGGGCGAATATCTGAACCTCTTCAGTCATCTGCGTGTCCGCAAGAAGCGTGATGGATGGAGACTCGATCACCTCGATTACCTGCTGAGGCCTCGGCTGCGGCAGTCTGAATCCCGGTGGGACGACGAACATGAAGCCGAGTTTTGCCGGAGAGGGAATGTCGATTTCTCCCGTGGCACAGGAACCGAAAACCATTTTTTCGTCTTCCATTTCCGTTATCTTGCGCGTCGGGTTTCCATACGCGTAATGAAGCACGCTCTCGGTGCTTCTTCCCTCGATCAACCAGTACTTAAGGTACGGAGGTCTGTTCCGCCACCCTAGATCGCCACAGATGACGTTTACGGGCTCGGTCATGATCACCACTCCTGATCCCCAGGAAACTTTCGGCTTCGCGAGTACGAGTGCCGCTACAGAGGGATAGGGAACATGCCGCAGTCCGAGCTGCCTGCCGCGTTCCACCAGGTCTGCGACGGTTGCTCGTTCGAATATTTTCGGATCCGTGAATCCAAGATCCTCGAGGCTGAAGATGCCAAGGTCGTAGGGTTCTGTTCCGAGTCTGAGAAGGAGCTGTGCCCACCAACTGGCAGCACCAGGAAGCCGTTGGCTGTACATATCCTTTTCTTCGTCCTGCATCTTGAAGATGAGTCGTTGCAGAATCTCTCCTCCTCCGCCTGTCTCTTCGAGACAGGAAGATGAGAGAAGGAGGGATGCCACCTTGTCGGTATCCTCCATCTCCGGGATGCAGTGGTAATGTTTCTTGAACATTGACTTGAAGTCGTCACTGATTTCCTCAAGGGCGGGAACTCGGAAACCCGTGGGGTTAAGTCGAAAAGTCGCTGTCATGTCTTCTGTTTGTTTTCTGTTTTTTGAGAGGGAGGAGGCAACTGTGCCTTCTCTGACTGTTTCAGAACCAAACTAACACTTCCTTGGCAATATGTAAATTCGAGTACGAATACCGAGGTCTGTCAAAGGTGCGAACTCCGTCCGACTAGCCCTACAGAAGACATGCAAAATAAACCGATTATACGGCTCTAAATAAGGTTAAAATTGATTTCGAACTTGCTGTCCGACAAGGTGCGCCTAGTAGGATTCGAACCTACGACCGTTCGCTTAAGAGGCGACTGCTCTACCGACTGAGCTATAGGCGCATGTGGTGTATCTTAACATTGCTAAGTGGACTTACCAATGGTGCTCGGGATGGGGGTCGAACCCATATTCCATTCGGAACACGATTTTAAGTCGTGCGCGTATACCAGTTCCGCCACCCGAGCAAGGTACAGTTAATCCTAACAGATTACTATACCTATTTCAAAAACAAACGCGCTGTGCCGGGGAGAGGACTCGAACCTCCATGGGTTGCCCCGTCTGCTCCTAAGGCAGGTGCGTATACCAATTTCGCCACCCCGGCATGTAGGGAATATAGTAGCAGAACAAAGGCTATTTGACCAGGGCGTAAAAAGAAAGCGCCCCGTGGATACGGGGCGCTGCTGACCACTGTCAGCGATCGTGTGAGCTGGGGCGTTACTCCAGCTTGAACGTGTGAACGGCCTGCACATAGTGCGGATCACTGCGATGAGTGAAACTGCACGTGCGGTTTTTGTGGGCTGATTCGAAAGCCTCGCTCAGGTACTTTATGGTACCGTCCTTGGCCTTCATTCGCCAACGACCTGTACTTTGGTAGTTTTCCACGATGTAAGTCGTACCGGTGTCGTCCGTTACCAGATCTCCGGGCTGGATCTTCCGTACTGAAGCCTCGTAACGATCTACCAGCTCCTTGTCTTGACTCGTAAGTCTTTGATATCGGTTGAGGTGATCCCGTTTGAGGACAGACTGGAGCGATGTGAAATAAAGGATGCCGTATGCGATGGCGAGTGTGGCTGCGATGAACAATTGTTTTCTCATGGTTTGATTGCCTTATGGCTCAAAAAGCTCTAGTGATAAAGCACTCTGAGCCACAAGGCGATCTCTTGTATGATTATATAATAGTATATAATTTGTCAAATTACTGATTCCATAGGGCACCTTGGATATACGGTATTGCATCTTCTAACCCCAATGTTGTCCGCTCAACTGAGATTGCAAGCTCGTCGAGGGGAATGTGGTCTTCGATGTCGAATTCGAGTTCGTTATCTCGACAGAACACCCTGAGCCACATAACAGAGAGTCTTTTGTTGCCATCCGTAAGCGGGTGGTTTTTTATAATCAAATAAAAGAAAGCCGACGCCTTTTCCTTGAGGCCGGGGAATCTGTCCACTTCATAATAGTTTGCATATACGGTCTTTACAATCGTGTTAAGTCGTTCCTTGTGAATTTCTTGTAATGGAAAAGCAACTTCGCCTGTTTGATACAGCGCTTCCTCAAAAACCCTAACCAATTTGTCGCAGATCGGGTGCATTGATTATTTTTTCTCCTTGATCGTGCTTGCGGAGCGACTCTATCTCCTTGTGGTGCTTCTTGTAGACGTCCTTGATGATTGTGTCAAAAGCCTCGTCGCTCTTTTCTGCGCGGGACTTAAAGATCTTATTGAGTAATGTCTTGATATTCATAGTTTCAGTATAACAAAGGCAACATGTCGTGCCAATTGAGGCGTGGGCGGGAATCGAACCCGCGCATGGAGGATTTGCAGTCCCCAGCGTTACCACTTCGCCACCACGCCTTTTGTGTGCACACTATATCAGAAACTGGCGCCTATTTCTAGGTATAAATCAGCCCCGTCAGGCTGCTGCGTGACGGGGCTGCGTTTTTTTCTTGCTGGTCTTATCAATGTTTCATTTCGAGAATCTGACGCTGTTCAGACGAAAGGACCCTGAGTGCGTCTTGGCGAAGGTCGTGAGCTGTTACCTTCTCGTCCGCAAACTGGATATTAATTCGCGCTTCAAGATCATAGGTATCCGTGCCGTTCGTAAGTACTAAGGCGTTCCTGGTCTGGTATCCTTTTTTCTTGTTTGTCGCTGCAAGTAAACCGGCCAATTTCGAATTGATAAAATAACCGAACGAATATTTGCGTACTCCTCCCGTGCCATATGCACCGGGTTGAATGAGACGATAGACCTCGACAGTTTCAATGATTTTGAATCCTGTAAGATCTTTGCCAAATAATGATGCCAAATCCTTTGTCTTTGCTGCCATTGTGTCTCCTTTGTTTGGTTGGGGTAATCTGCCTAGAATAGTATCCAAAATATTATAAAAGTCTAGTGACCCTGTATACAGTGTGCCGTATTGTTTTTGACGGTATGAATAATTAGGCCGCAGGGGAGTCCTCAGGCTTAACTTCATCCTGCTCAGTCTCGAGCTCTCGAATTCGCTGAGCAATCTTCTCTCCCTTGTCGAGCTGGAAGTCAAAGAAGGGGATTCGTCCCACCTTGGCGTGCTTCTTGAAATAGTCCTTGAAGTCTCCGCGGGATCGCTTGAGGAAGTTCAGCGCGTTCTGCTCGTGTCCCTCGGGCAACACGGTGAACATGATTGACGCGGTCTTGAGGTCAGTCGGGATATATACGCGAGTAACGGTAATAAGCGAGTTCCTGTTGGACTCTCGCTCGATGAACTCTCCGGCTAGTCGCTGGATGAGCTGCTCCACCTTTTCTTGTCTGAAGTCTGACATATTACTGTTGGATCATCTTAAGTACCTGAAGGATGTCGCTCTCGGCCAGTTCTATCTTGGTATCAACCACGCAACCGAACTCCTCAGGCTCTGGTACGCTGTCCACTTCCTGCTTGGCTCGCTGCAGTCCCTTGAGTGCGCCGTGACCGATTTCCTCTGTCCGTCTGATAATCTTGAACTTGAGACCCTTCTCGACCGTTCCTGTTCGAACCTTGGCACCGATGATCTGCAGCTTCTTGATCGCTCCGAAGATCTTGAGCACCTTTACCTCTGCAACAACCTCTTCCTTCATGACGGTTGGCTGCACGCTCTCCGCGATTTCCTTGATCCACGCAGGGATCTCATAAATAATTGAGAAGTTCTTGATTGGAGTATTATTCCTCTCGATGATGCTTCGCGCCTGCGCGTCTGTCTTTACGTTAAAGGAGATGATGACCGTCTTGTCGTTAGTCAGCGCGAGCTTGGCGTCGGACTCCGAGATGTCACCGGTCTCTGACCTGATGACTTTGATCGCTACGTGGTTGACGTTTATCTTTCGTAGTTCGAACTCGATGGCCTCCTTGCTGCCGACTACATCAGACTTGATGATGACGGGCAGGTACACGTGATCGTCGCTGGCCTTCTCGGTTACGTTCTCCACCTTTACGTTCGATTTATTATTCAAAATGTATTCCTCTGCATCCTTCTTGTTCTTCACGATCTGGAAAGGCTCACCGGCTGCGGGCAGCTGGTCGAATCCAGAAACGGTGAAAGGCGTAGAAAAAGAGATCGAATCGACCTGCTTGTTGTTCTGGTCGATGATTGATCGAATAGGAGAGTATGTCTCAGTCGTCACGATGAAGTCGCCCTTGCGAGCCGTACCGTCCTTGAGGATGAGCGTTGCCGTCACTCCCTTGAACTTGTCCTTGTTGGCTTCTACGACAAATCCTGTTCCGGCAGATACCTTGTTTGCCTTGAAGTCCTCGATCTCTGCAGTCAATAGGATGACGTCGAGCAGATCGTCGATGCCTTGTCCTGTCTTGGCAGAAATCTCCGCATACGAGATGCTTCCTCCAAGTCCTTCGAGATATACCTCGTTCTCGATGAGTGACGCTTTGGTGATGTCGACGTTTGCCTTAGGTGAGTCGATCTTGTTGATTGCGACAACAAACGGAAGTCCTGCGTCCTTGATGCAGTTCAATGCCTCCTTGGTCTGTGTCTTTACGCCATCCTCGGCAGAAACGATAAGCACCGCGATGTCAGCGATCTTGGCTCCACGCTCACGCACGCTGCAGAATGCCTCGTGTCCAGGAGTGTCCAAAAAGGTAATTCGCTTCTTCTCTCCGTTCTGGTCTTTCTCGACCTCGTACGCGCCTATGTGCTGGGTGATTCCACCGGCCTCCTTGGCAACGACGTTCGACTTGCGGATGAAGTCGAGCAAGGTAGACTTGCCGTGGTCAATGTGTCCCATGATGGCGACTACGGGCGGGCGAGCAATACTCGCTTCTGTTGTGTGAGAAGTGTTGGGCATGAGAATATGGAAGTTATACTACAAACTTAAAGATTTTTGGGCTTTTGTCAAGGCGTCCTGCTCCTCGTCGGTAAGCAAAACAAGCGCCTTAAAGCCCTGGATCGCCTTGGAATAGACGTTCACGCGGTCGCGGGAATGGAGTGTCGAGACGATCGCGCCGTCACCCTTCTCATTAATAAGTGCAAGGGCGAAGCTGTTTGAGCCGCCGGACTTTACGCCGTCGAACGCCTTGAAGAGGACGAGACCGAGTCCTCTTGGAGATGTGTGCA
This sequence comes from Minisyncoccota bacterium, assembly GCA_043728995.1. Lineage (GTDB taxonomy): Bacteria > Patescibacteriota > Minisyncoccia > Phycocordibacterales > JAACPR01 > JAULZV01. The sequence goes on along the minus strand of JAYTLZ010000014.1, from coordinate 26,101 downwards.
CCTTGCGATCAAGCACCTTGAGTGATGCGACTATGTCATGGTTCTGCTTGTGGTTCTTTTCCAGATAGTCATAGATCTCGACCAGACTCTTCTCTATATTGTCCTTGTGGGCCGTTCGGACGAGTCGATTGAACCGGTAATGCAGATAGGAAATCCAACCTGCAAGGATTAGAATGATAGCTGACGCTATTGCAAAAAGGATCGTGGTCTGGTCAAATACGCCTAACATAATTGAAGATTATACAGTATGAACTCATTTTTAAATAATTTTATAAACAGGAGGAACATTTACCTGGACTATGCGTCAACGACGCCGGTTGCGCCCGAGGTGGTGAGGGCCATGCGACCGTATCTGACGGAGCAGTTTTTTAATCCATCATCCAGCTACATGGATGCGCAGAAGGTGAAGAAGGAGATTCGAGCGCATCGTGTTGAGATTGCACGTATGTTTCAGTCTAAGGACAGCGAAGTCATCTTTACCCAAGGAGGAACAGAATCGAACAACTTGGCGATACTCGGACTCGCACGGCATGCCGTGGAGCATGTTGATTTCAAACCGCACATGCTGTTTTCTGAAATTGAGCACCCTGCTGTTTCTGAGTGCATTCCTGTTTTGAAAAAGATGGGAATCGATATTGATATTGTTCTCGTGAACGAGAGGGGTACGCTCGACACGCAGGATTTGGAAAAGAAGCTGACGGAGCGAACGATTCTGATATCGGTGATCATGGTGTCCAACGAGATCGGTACGATTCAGCCGATACATAAGGTATCGAGCCTGATCAAGAGGTACAAGAACAAGCTGAAGCGACCCTTCACCCAGTATCCTTTTATACATACTGATGCAAGCCAGGCGATGCTAACCGAGGATGTTGGGATGTCAAAGCTAGGTGTGGACATGATCTCGATCGACGGCTCCAAGATCTATGCGCCCAAGATGACTGGTCTACTGATTCGCAAGCAGCACGTTCCTCTTGAACCGCTTATATATGGAGGAGGACAGGAGTTCGGACTGCGGTCGGGGACTGAGAACGCGTCGGGGATTATCGGGCTGTCTGTCGCGCTTGCGCTGACCAAAACTTCTAAGGAAAGAGACACCAAGTATTTTGAAAATTTACGCGCAGTTTTTTTGGACGAACTTTCCAAAACAGGGATCGCATACGAGCTGAATGGCAACGAGAGTGCTCGCGTCCCACATATTCTCAATATTTGTATACAGCGACTCAATTCTGACTTTGCAGTGATCCAGCTGGACGAGCTCGGTGTGAACTGTTCTGCCATGACCGCATGTGCCAGCGCGAAGGGGACACCTAAGTCACAAGTCATCGAGGCGATTGGCAAGCCGGAGTGCGCCGCGTCCTCACTGAGATTTTCTTTTGGACGGAATACGACTGTGAATGAAGTTAAAAAAGCAGTACGGCTTCTTGCGGCTGTATGCCGAAAGCAGAACATTGACAGTATATAAATAAAGTTTTATTGTTGGTTTCGATAGTTCGTTTCATTCTCAACTCAAACCAACACATAGATGAAAGTAACCAACTTTTCAAGACGTCTGGCAGATTATTACGGCAGAGCACTGGACTACGAAGACATAAGTTTTTTTCTAGGTGTATGCATTTTTATTCTACCGATTTTTCTCGGTGCATTATTGGCATTGCCTTTTGTTTCGGTTGGGTTCGGTATGGCACTTGGTATAAGTTTTATTTCAGCAGTCGTCCCGGCCCTTATTACTAACGGAGTGGTCTATCCCCATTATTGGCTTATATATGTTCTTCCAGCTCTCGTATTTGATGTGATGGCTTACCCATTTAGGTTGTTGTATTCAAAAACAATGAATGCCGAAGTGCGAGGCTCTCGTTTGCTTAATAGTCTGATCGCGGGAAAAATTGACAAAAAGAAGATTCAGCATCAGGTGATCGGATTTCGTGCGAACATTTTCACCAAAGGCCTTATCAATAGTGCTTGCGAGGAAATTGTGCGAGACCAGATCGGGCGTGATCCACTTGGCATCCCAAACGGGGTTAACGTTCCGCGTTACGAGCGGGTCGAAGTCATGAATGAAAAGATTGTGGGCAAGATCGCGTATGTCCACTTCGAAGTCGAATGCAGAACAAGAGTCGGTTCCGATGACGATTGCAAAGGGGCACATTTCTTTGCACGACTCGAACTTTCATCGGACGGCATGAAGATCAAGAAGCCAGACGTTACATGGGTATGCGACCTGGATTGTGAGAAAACTACGCCCCTTGAGCTTGCGGAAAAGTTTGCACGTTTCATCAATGAAAAAGATGGCGATGACTTACTCAGTACCCATAACCCTCGTGAGTTCATGAGGGCCGCTGAACGAGGCCTGGTCCAATCTGGAGAGGAAAGTGCCGGTAGCACATCTTCACGTGTTGGTCTTGAGTCGGAGTAAATTGAGTGAGTTCCCGGCCCGCGACGCAAGTCGCGGGCCCTTTCTTTTACTCTTTCGTCAAAAATGCTAGAATCTAACCATGATTCTAAACACCCAGCAGATCATCCTCTTGTGCTTGCTGGTAAGCTTCGTTACCTCGATTGCTACCGGTATAACTGTCGTCTCGCTCATGCAGCAGGGACCAGGGCCCGTTACTCAGACGATTAATAGGGTGATCGAGCGAACTGTCGAGACAGTTGCGTCCAATGAGCCGATCGAGCAGATCAAGAACATCATTACGCAGACCCCTCAGCCCGAAAAGGAGGTGGTGACTGTCGTCGTCAACCAAGAGGACCAGACGATCAATGCCGTAACTAAGAACGAGCTGAGCATCGTGCGGATTTATTCCGGACGGAACACGGACTTCATCACCATGGGTATCATCGTAAACTCAGCGGGCAACATCGTCGTGGACAAGAGGATGGTCAGCAAGGTCGCGGAGTACACCGTACGCCTTGGCACGCAGTCCTACGTCGTCAGGTACAAGTCAGGCAGTGAGACAGCGGACTTCATCACGCTTGAGATCCGGGGAGATTCACCGGGCAACTTCGTACCTGCGACGTTCGGAGACTCTTCAACGCTCAAGCTTGCCCAGAGCGTGATATCCCTGTCGGGTTCGCGCGATACCAGCGTGTCGACAGCCTCAGTCACAAGCCTACCGACGACAACCGACGGTGCGATTACGTCAGTCAAGACGTCCGTGGACCCGACCAACGTACTGGTCGGAAGCGTGCTGCTGAACCTGCAGGGATCAATTGTAGGGATCAAGACAGCGGCAGTAGAGGACAAGGCGACGTTCATGCCAGCCAATGTCTTCAGGTCCCAGATACCGGCGTCGTAGGTCCTTGATTTTTTATAAAAACATTGTATACTAATACTCTAATCCAACTATATGCCTATGCAACCATTCAAGAATTTCACATCAAAAGCCAAGGAGGTAATTAGGCACGCACATGAGCTCGCGATTGAGAGAGGACAGAACCACGTGAACCCGATTCACCTGCTTCTTGCGCTTATACTGCAGGAAGAAAGCCTTGTCAGCTCGCTTCTGGAAAAATTGGAGGTGGACATTAACCTCATGACGGACAGCCTCCTCGACACGATCGACGTGCCGGACCTTGGGCATACGCTTTCTCCTTCGTTCCAGGTATATCTGGCGCCGGAGCTCGCGCAGTCAATCGAATACTCGACCAAGATAGCGGCACAGCTCGGGGACGAGTTCGTATCTACCGAGCATCTTTTTCTCGCCCTCTTTGAGGTGCCGAGCAAGGCCAAGGACATCCTTGCCAAGTTCAAGGTAAAGCATGAGCAGGTATTTCACATTCTTTCTGAGATTAAGACAGGACGAGCCAAACTGACCGAGACTACCAAGTCCATGAAGTCCATCCGCAAGTACACCGTCAGCCTGACCGAGAAGGCACGCGAGAACAAGATCGACCCAGTGATCGGACGAGACAAGGAGGTGAACCGCATCATCCAGATCCTTTCACGACGAACCAAGAACAACCCTATCCTGATCGGAGAGGCAGGAGTTGGTAAGACCGCGATTGTGGAAGGTCTTGCGAATCGAATCGCACAGGGCGAGGTTCCAGAGTCACTCAAGGACAAGGAACTCGTATCGCTTGATCTGGGAGCACTCGTTGCCGGAACCAAGTATCGAGGAGAGTTCGAGGACCGACTCAAGAAGATTCTTAAGGAAGTAACGCAAGCGCAGGGCAAGATCATTCTCTTTATCGATGAGATGCATACGCTAGCAGGCGCAGGAGCGTCAGAGGGATCACTCGACGCGTCCAACATGCTCAAGCCAGCGCTTGCACGAGGTGAACTGAAGGCCATTGGAGCGACAACTATCAAGGAGTACCAGAAATACATCGAGAAGGATGCCGCACTTGCGCGACGATTCCAGCCGGTGAGCGTTGCCGAGCCTTCGATCGAGGATGCGACTGCTATTCTGCGAGGGATCAAGGAGAAGTACGAGCTCTATCACGGCGTGCGTATTACGGACGACGCGATCGTCTCTGCGGTGCATCTTTCGTCACGATACATTACGGACCGGTTTCTGCCGGACAAGGCCGTTGACCTGATCGACGAGGCGTCTTCCACGTTGAAGATCTCTCTTGAGAACATGCCAGAGGAACTGGAGGAGGGACGACGCAAGATCATGCGACTCGAGATCGAGCGCGAGGCACTGATCAAGGAGGAGAAGCCTACTGCCGTACAGCGAGCGCGACTGAACAAGGTCGAGAAGGACATCGCTGACTTCAAGGAGGGTATCAAGGAGCTCGACCTCAAGTGGCAGAACGAGAAGGAGGCTATTTCTAATATTAAGACATTCAAGGGCGACCTTGAGATGCTTCGGATAGAGGCAGAGCAGGCGGAGGCCAAGGCTGATCTTTCGAGGGCTGCGGAGATTCGGTATGCAACCATCCCAATGATCGAGCGCGACCTGCGATTGCAGGAGAAGCGACTCAAGGAACTGCAGACGTCACGAAAGATTCTTCGAGAGGAAGTAACCGAGGAGGATATCGCGTCTATCGTCGCACGCTGGACAGGGATTCCTGTCGAGCGAATGCTCGAGCACGAGATCTCAAAGCTGGCACGCATGGAGCGCGAGCTCAAGAAGCGAATCATCGGACAGGACGAGCCTGTGCGAAAGATTTCAAATGCGATCAAGCGATCGCGAGCCGGTATCTCTGATCCTGACAAGCCGATCGGATCGTTCATGTTCCTCGGACCTACCGGAGTGGGTAAGACAGAGCTGACCAAGGCGCTTGCCGAGTTCATGTTCGATGACGACAAGGCGCTCGTACGAATCGACATGTCAGAGTTCATGGAGAAGCATTCCATTTCCAAACTGATTGGATCACCTCCTGGATACGTGGGACACGACGACGGCGCAAACATCGTGGACAAGATCAGGCACCGACCATACTCTGTCGTGCTGTTTGACGAAATCGAGAAGGCACATCCGGAGGTGTTCAACGTCCTTCTGCAGGTTCTCGACAACGGACGACTGACTGACTCGAAGGGACGTACGGTGAACTTCAAGAACACGGTCATCATCATGACCTCGAACATCGGAGCCGAGCACATCGACAAAATGGAGACGATCGGATTTGCATCAGACAAGTCTACAAAGACGCAGTATCAGGAGACGAAGGTCAATGTGGAGAAGGCACTGAAGGATCATTTCCGACCAGAGTTCCTCAACCGACTCGATGACATTATCATCTTTGACATCCTGTCGGAGAAGGCGATCGAGGAGATCGTGACCATCCAGATCGAGAAGGTGCAGACCAGGCTGCTTGAGAAGAACATCAAGATCAAGCTTGCGAAGTCCGTGATGACGTTCCTCGCCAAGGAGGGATACAGTCCGCAGTACGGAGCACGACCGCTCAAGCGCGTGATCCAGGACCGAATCCTCAATCCGCTCGCGCAGTTGATTATCGCGAAGGGGCTTGGTGACTCAAGCACCGTGACTGTCTCAGTTAAGAGCGAGAGCTTTACGTTTGACGTGACGGGGAAGGGAAGCAAGAAGTCTGTCTACAAGGAGAAGGATATTACTGAGGGTGCGCTAGCCTAATACTTTAAACTCATTACAAAAAGCCCGATGCTGTGCAGGACAGCGGTCGGGCTTTTTGTATGAATGGAATCAAGTGACGCGTCCTTGGGCACACATCGGGTTTTTGTAAATGCGTTTGAAACTATTTGATCTTTGAACCTACGAGTGAAAGTCCTGTCGCAAACGACGCGACTCCTACGATAAGCGATCCGATAAGGAATGATGTGAGGATATCAAGCTTGAGCTTGAGTGCACACATGAGTGTGATGAAGAACATCAGTCCTGCCAGGAGGAAGATTGCTCCTCCGATAGTCAGAAGGTTTCCAATAAAAGCTTTTCTCTCGCTTGATAATGCCGGCGCCTTTGGTGCCTGTGTTGGTATTTCTGTAGTCATGGGGAAAGTATATCAAAAAATGTGTTGGGTATAAAGAAAAAGATTGGCAGTCTTCAATCAGTTGACAATGACAAGTCGAGTGCTATACTGTTATTGACCTAAAAGTCAATAATTCTAGAGCTTAGGGGCCCTTCACCGGGTCCCTTTTGCTTTATTGAACCTCTTTTTTCCAGCAGATAAAGTTCCTTATCTTCTTAACCTCGAAAATAATGAGACCCTGGCTTCTAAGGAGGGATAGTTCTCTGGAAACCTTTCCTGTGGTCGCGAAGAGAATAACTCGTTTTCCTGCCTTGAGCAGTTTCTCAAGTGGATCAAAGAAATCGCTGTCTCCGCTCCAGAGAGCGAATGTGTCAGCAATTTCTTTCTCGTGATCCATCAACATGTCTACTCCTATTTCAACATCAAAGTTACACTTGCGATCCTCGATAAAGTACTCGCCCTTTTTGTTCATGTCCCTGAAACGTTCGTTAAGGTATTCTACAGTTCCCAGCTCAAATTTCCTCAATAAGCAACGCTTGACGAACTGGTCCAAGAGAGCGGTAGAGTCGCTGGGTATGCTCGATGCGTCGATTGCGAGCCGCATCTTCTTTACTGGTTTTGTCCTCACTATATATTTCTGTTTTTCTGCTTGCTTTATTTCCTGTTCGGAACGAATGTCCCCTTCTATATACCCATTATAGATAGTTATTGCGTCTGTCGTATCGAATGAATCGAAAAATTGCTTGAGCCTTCCGAGGTCTACGTGCCAGCCTAGCTTAGTGCTCCATGGCCGAACGTTAGCATAGTCGATATACATTCTTGTGACTGGTCCAAAGAGTCCTTCGAGTTGAACTATGGGGTTAGGGTTAATCTTCGCAATTTCCTCTATTCTTTTGGTCTTGGGATTAAACATTCGGTGCCTAGATTTATACTCGCTGGTAGCGGTAGCTAAACTTGATAAAGGCATGTAGGAATTTTCCCTTCGAATCTGCATGCATAAACTCTTTATGCAGATGCGGGGGAATGCCGAAGTATCTGTACGTTCCTCCAGAAAGAAATTCAATCTCAAGTATAAGATTATCAGGGTCGTAACCTATCGACTTTATGTCACTAGATGTGACGGGTATCCGTAGCATCCGTTCATCATAGCACATTTGAAAAACGGGCTAAACCTAATACAAAATCCAGGCCGTGAGGCCTGGAACTTTGGTGCGCAGAGAGGGATTCGAACCCACGTAGCCCGAAGGCGAGGGATTTACAGTCCCTTGCAATTGACCGCTCTGCCATCTACGCATTAGTGACATAATACCCAAAACGGGGCAGTTTTACAAGAAAGCGTTTGTTTTGCTTTATAAAAGAAGGCCGCGCTTGCGCGCGGCCATTAAAATCAGTTCCTAGATGGATTCTCTAATTTTTTGTATGTGGTCTAGTAATATGTGCGAAACGAAAAAATAAAAGTCTCGTTCTGACAAGTCGGCCATGCCTGGGTAGGATTTAAAGTCTTCGTACGCGCCGTGTAGCTTATCCGGTCCTATATGTCCGGTTAAAAGCACAGTGGTTAGAAGATTGACTTCTGCCAGTGCATAACGATCCAGGAATGTTGTGTGTAATGCACAGTCATCCAGTCCTTCGTGAACAGCGGAAGTCAGTTCGGCCAACAGTTTTTTATGGTTTGCGGGGTACAGCCCCCATCTTCCTTCCGGATTAGCATCACGGATACTTTTTTTGGGGTCCTCTCGGATTGCATTGATCATACGCTGCATCCTCGCTCCAAAAATTTCGAGCGCCAACGGTTTGTAGGGTTTGTTCATGTCTAAGGAACAAGTTATAGGAAAACGTGCCTTTGTCAATTTAGTCATTTTGATAATGAAACACAAACAGTATTTGTCAAATACAAAATGTGTTGTATAATTGCGCAATGAAATCAAAAGACTACATTCATCTCGCAGGAATGACCCTGCTTATTTTTATGGGGACATACGCGATATTGGCACTTGCAGGGTTCGTACCTGAGCAGTTCAAGTTCGGGGGCAATCGACCGCCAGTAACTGTCACGGACGGGCCTGAACAGCCAGTAGATGACGAGCCGGCAACTCCACAGGACGCTAACCTTGTCCCGCAGAAGATCGAGATCGCCAAGATCGGCGTGTCTTCGGTAATCCAGGCTCCTCGCAGCGCGGATGTTTCAGTACTAGATGCAGCGCTTGCACGAGGTGCAACCTACTATCCAGGATCAGGAACGCTCCAGGGCGGGAACATGTTCATCTTCGGGCACAGTACCAACTGGAAGGTGGTGAATAATCCAGCATACAAGACATTCAATAATCTGGAGGATCTAGTGGCAGGGGACGAAATCGTGCTGACTAGTGGAGGTAAGAAGTATATCTATGCGGTGCAATCAGTGATACAGGCGAGCGAGAATGACGTCCTAGTGGAGTTCGACAAGGGAGGAAGGACACTGACCATCTCTACTTGCGATACGTTCGGACAGAAGCAGGACAGGTGGGTCGTGGAAGCGGAACTGAAGGAGGTTGTGTAGTTGTATATAAAGAAAATGGCTCTCATGCATATTGAAATGCGTGAGAGCCATTGGTTTTTGATAGGACAACCTAGTTGTCCGCCGTGCTTGTGGGCTCGACAATTGCGTCAGGACCGGGATATTCGTCCAGGTCAATCAACGGCCTGCCGTCTGCTTTGGCTGCTTCTTGCGCCTCAACCCACTTATCGTAACGTCGCTTGGCGGTGGGGGACAGTTTGGTTGAGCTGGTTGACTGAGTGGCGTACTTGGGTGCACGGCTCTTTGTCGACAGGTTAGAAACCTTGGATACCGGTGTAGGCTGGGTAACTTTTCTCTTGCTTGCTGGACCGACCGGATCAAATTCCTGCCGTTGCTTTTTCGAGTCGTTGACCTGGACTGCTTTCGGCGGAGGATTGGGCTGCGCGATCTTTCGAGCTCGTTCCTTGACCTGGTAACCCAGGTCAAAGTACGCAAGAACCTTCCTCTCACTCAGTGTGTTCTCGACGTGTGAGACACCTTTTGCAGCTTTGAGGTTGTAAAATGTCCGTATTCCGTCTCCTGGCAGATACTGCTCTCGAGCTGAATCAAACGAGCCATCCCCGTCAAGGTCGATCATGGATACCATATTGGGGTAGATGTCGTTGGCCTTTGACTTGATGACAGCTCCATTCCGGTAGCCGTAACCCTCGTGGGTCCCTAAGTCGATCTCCACCGGCGTACCCAGCAGTTCAGGCTGGGCAGCGTTGGCGGCTGGTTCATGGTTGGGCCGTCGGGAAGAAGCGCAGGACACAATTAAACTAAGGACAATAGGTGATATGAGGAGCAAGTGTAACTTTTTCATGTTCAGGACTGTCTGGTTTGGCGTTGAATTCAAATGAAAAATACCATTTCTATTATATTTGTCAAATGCTGGTTATTTCGCTGGAGACAAGCTATTAATTGCAAATAATGGCATATGCTATTGACTTTTTCATATAATATGTTAATATATCGCTTGAAGAAAGGTATGGACCTATCAATTCAAAAGTTGACACATACGTGCACGTGTACCGAAATGGACACTTTATCGCCTTGGTAGGTGATAAACGATATGTAGATGCTTGAGAATGGAAAAGTGGTTCTTTTACACCGTTATGAAAACAGAAGTAACACCAGCCGCAACACCAGGCAAGAAGAAACCCGCTAATCGCTTTTTCAAGGAGTTCATGGGATCCATCATCAAGTGGTCCTTGATCATCATCCTTGCAATCATCGTTGCCGTCATCGGCACCGGTTGGCTTCTCGGGGAGATTGAGACTAGCAACGCAATCAAAAAGTCGCGTGCCGAAATCGAAATGAAGACCGCCGCCGATGCGTCCAACAAGACTGCCAACCCTGCCGACAAGCAACAGCTCGAGGCCGAGATCGCCAAGGCGAAGAAGGCGTTCGATGAGCAAGCCAAGGAGATGCAGATCACCTTCGAGGCCCAGTTGAAAAACCGGAGCGACGAATGGCAGAAAGCGGATGCCGCTGCTAAGGCTGCCGAGGCAAAAACCAAGGCGGCTGAACAGCAACTCGAGGCCGAAAAGGCCAAGGTAGCCAAAGCTGATGCAGATGCGAAAAAAGCTGAAGCCGACCGCGTTACCGCACTCGAAGATGCCCGCAAGGCATCTGTCGAAGCTGCGAGCGAAGAGGTGGAAGCTGATCGTGTTGAACGTCCACAAGGACGTACGCGCACAACCGGCTCGGCAGGATCAAACCGCTATGACGAAGCTCAAGACGAAGCTCGTGACGTCGGCCGCACCGAATTCGATCCAACGATCGACGTCGATGTGCCGGAAGTAGTCAGGGTGCAAAAGAAGACTTCCCCCAACGGAACCTTCTACATCCTCTATGGCCCGGGTGACAAGATGATTACCGTCGGTGCAGACCACACAGGTCCGCTCGGCGATATCGACTTCAAAACCCAGCGCCCGTCTGGAAAGCTGATGAGCCTAAGCAACGTCCCACAAGGTCTGTCTGTCCGTCCTGGACGCAAGCCTGTGGTTATCGTTGCCGGTGGCAAATGACACGTTTTGACAGTTTACCTATAAACTGTACCCATGAGGGCCCTTTCGAGGGCCCTCATTTTAGTTATTGACAAAATCTGTATATGTGATATACTATCACCATAACAAATTAATAAAAAGGTATGAAAAATTTTAGTAAAAAAATCAGTATAGTTCTCGCGATTCTTGCATTCGTGATAATTCCTCAGTTTGCTTCTGCCGATTGGGAAGATTCCGGATACGGGTACGACGATTACAGTTGGGACTCTGGCTACGGCTACGATGACTACTCGTGGGACTCTGGCTACGGCTACGATGACTACTCGTGGGACTCTGGCTACGGCTACGATGACTACAGTTGGGACTCTGGCTACGGCTACGATGACTACTCGTGGGACTCTGGCTACGGCTACGATGACTACTCATACGACGACGGATACTACTACGACGATGAGGAGTACTACTATGATGATGACTATTATTACGATGATGAGTACTACTATGACGATGATTACTACTACGACGACGGGGGGAACAATTGTGGATCAAACTGTAATCCGCGGCCAGAGCCATGTCGGACAAACTGTAATCCGCCACCACAGCCACCAGTACAGGACCTAAACGTAATCTGTATCCCATCCGACCGAACGGTCGAGGTTGGCGAGTCAGTAACGTTCGAGGCCGAGGTGGACGGTGGACGATCTCCATACACATACCGATGGACAGGAGACTTCACCTCATCAAGCCGAATCGTCACTGTACGATTTGACGACGAGGGAACCTACCGAGCGACAGTCCGAGTGACTGACTCACGGGGTCGAACTGACTCTGCTGAGTGTGAGGTACGAGTTGAGGAGGATGACGAGCCTGAGGACTTTGACGCGATCTGCGTACCAGCCCGAACGACTGTCGACAGGAACGAGCGAGTAACGCTCGAGGCACGAGTTGAGGGAGGTGACCGACCGTACGAGTACGACTGGTCCGGAGATGCCGACGGAGACGATGACGAGATTACTGTCCGATTCGATCGAGAGGGAACCTATGAGATTGATCTCAGGGTAACTGACGACGAGGGACGAGTGGCTCGTGATACGTGTACGGTGCGAGTTCGAGACGACGAGGACGAGGATGACCGAGACGTGAACATCACGACCGGAACAATCCCATACGTTCCTCCGACTGTCGGATCTGTCTACCTGAACCAGGTTCCATATACTGGACCTGAGGATGTAGCCAAGGGAATCGCATTCGTAGCAGTTCTGCTCGCCTGGAGTGCCGCCGGAGCCATGGTTCTTCGAAACAAGAAGGGCAAGTCCGAGGTAGCGAATCGAATCGCAAACTTCAAGGAAGCAAACAAGCTCGCGAAAGCATAATCTATTAAAAAGAAAAACCACCGAGAGATCGGTGGTTTTTCTTTTTGTATTCAGCGGAAGCGGGAGAACGGCGATTAGATCTGAAGCGACTTGAACAGGTCGATTATTTCATCATGAGTCTTTTGTCCCAGCTGGCCGTCATCTCGACTTTCGAGCGTAACCATCTGAGCTTCCATGTCCTTGTCTCCGATAATGATCGTGTAGGGGACTTTCAGGTTCTTGGCATCTCGAATCTTCTTTCCAAATCCCGTGCTTGAAAGGTCGATCTTTGCCCTGATTCCAAGAGATCGAAGCTTCTTGTAGATTTCCTGCGCCGCGTCAAAGTTGGAATCCTTTACTGGTACGACAGCGACTTGCTGCGGAGCAAGCCAGAAAGGGAAGTTACCGGCGTAGTGCTCGATGAGGAATCCAATGAATCGCTCATGAGTTGAGAGTGGTGCTCGATGGATACAGAGCGGCGTCTTCTGTGTTCCGTCCTTGTCCGTGTATACCAGTCCGAATCGTCCAGGTACAGCGAAGTCTACCTGGTTTGTCGCGAGAGTGAACTCTCGTCCGATAACGCTCCAGATCTGCACATCAATCTTTGGACCATAGAATGCTCCCTCGTTCTCGGCTTCGACGAACGGTACTTTGAGATCCACCAAACACTGGCGAACCATGTCTTCAGTCTTGAGCCATAGCTCAGGCTCGTCGATATACTTCTTGCCAAGGCCATCCTTTGAGTGCTTTGACAGTCGCATTACGTATTTCTCGATTCCGAATACCTTGAAGTAGTACAAGTACATTTCGATAACCTTCTTGAACTCGTCGAAGAACTGCTCCTCCGTACAATAAATGTGAGCATCGTTCATCTGCATTGAGCGTACTCGCATCAGCCCGAAGAGCTCTCCTGACTTCTCGTGTCGGTAACACGTTCCGTACTCAGCGAGTCGAAGTGGTAGATCCTTGTAGCTATGTGGTTCCGAAGCAAAGATCTTGTGATGGTGGGGACAGTTCATGGCCTTGAGGTAATACTTTCCACCCTCATATTCCATCGGTGGGTACATGGAGTCCTCGTAATAGGGAAGGTGACCGGATGTCAGGTACATTGATTCTCGCGCAAGGTGAGGGGTCTTTACACGCTCGTACTCGTATTCGAACTCGGTCTTCTTGGCAAGCTTCTCAAGTTCCTCAATCATTGCTCCTCCATTTGGAAGCCAGAGTGGGAGTCCTGGGCCAACGTCATTGTCGAAAGAAAAGATTCCGAGTTCCTTCCCAAGCTTGCGGTGGTCTCGCTCCTTTGCGAGTTCCATGTTTGCGATGAACTCGTCCAGCTCATCCTTGTTCTCAAAAGCCAATCCGTAAATTCGCGTAAGCATCGCGTTCTTCTCGTCTCCACGCCAGTACGCGCCGGCGATTCGTTCCAGCTTGAAACTCTCAAGATCGATCTCGTTCATGTGCTCGACGTGGCCGCCTCGGCACAGGTCAGTGAATTCTCCGGACTTGTAGAAAGTGATTTCCTCACCTCGTGCGGCGATCTCCTCGATCAGTTCGAGCTTGTAGGGATTGTGTGCGTATTCTGTGCGTGCCTCGTCAGCAGATTTTGAAATGGCGACAAACCCGTCCCAGGTTGGGAGGAGCTTTTTCATTTCCTTCTGGATTCGTCCCAGGTCATGGTCCGTAACCTTCTGCGTTCCGAAGTCGAAGTCGTAGTAGAAGCCGTTGTCCGTGGCTGGCCCAATGGTTGGTTTGGCATCCGGATAGATATTCAAAACGGCCTGCGCGAGCAGGTGGGCGAGTGAGTGTCGCTTTTCTTGTATGGTAGACATGCTTTGTATAGTAGCAAAAATATGGGGGAAATAAAGGCGGGCCCGGAGCGCTTGCTCCGGGCCCGTTGTAATCAGGGTGGTGTATGAAAAAAGACTTTGGTGCCGTCATCGTGCTCAAACCAAACGGTCTTCAGTCCTTTGTTGGCGCCAATGATCCTCCAGCCATTGTGCGGCCTGTTGGTTACTGAGTTGAACACTTCACCGTACATTAGCCGCTGGAAACTTCCAAGGCTCTCTTGGTTATGGTGTGCACTTGGAATGTTGTTGCCAACTTCTTCGATCTGTTCAAGGAGCGATTTCATATGTTTGAATCGATACTACTGCAATATTGAATGCGCGCAAGCCCACGTGGTGTTTTTCCAGGCAGTTTTTTCTTTATGTTTAATTTATCATTAATTTATGGGGTCTTAGTATCCTTTAGGAATGAAGGATTTTGACAGTTGGAATAGAATAAAGAAAAAGACCCATGGCAGCAGTCGCGTTAAATATCCAAAGGAGGGTAGCGTGTGGTGGTGCAAGCTTGGACTCAATATCGGCGACGAAGAAGACGGGAAGGGAGATTATTTTGAACGGCCTGTGTTGATCTTGAAAAAGTTTAATAATAATCTGTTTTGGACCCTGCCATTGTCCACTGTTCGAAAGGATCATAACAGATATTACATCCTTATTGAATTCACTGATGGACAAATACAATCATGCATTTTGTCACAAGTGCGGATGGTGGATTCAAAACGCTTGAGTGACTTTATTATTGGGGTGAAAAGATCGTCGTTTGAAAATGTAAAAAGGTCCTTCAAAGCGTTACTTTGAAGGACCTTTTCTTTTACCCTCACGATCGTACTCGTGAGAAGGCCCGAAGGTATTTGTGCATTCAGTCTAGCAAGCCTCAAATGAATGTCAAGAAAGTACGTTAGAAAGTCTTTATTACTGGATCCCGGATCAAGTCCGGATGACCTTACTCCAGCTTCTTGATCTTATCCACCAAAATACTCTTCTCGCCGTTCCGCTCAGACAGCGCACCCTTTACCGCAACGCAGCCGTCACCCTCGATGATGTCCTTGAACTTTTCATACACCTCTGGGAAGCACACGCACTCGATCGAGTCAGTGAAGTCCTTGATCTTGAGGAAGGCCATGGCGTTTCCTTTCTTGGTGAGGATTGGTTTGGCTTCTTCTATCAGTCCAGCGACAACGGCGGTGGCGCCGTTGCGTGTCTTCTCCTTGATGCTGGCGATGTTGTGGCCGCTTGCGGTGATCAGATCCTTGAACTGATCAAGCGGGTTGCCTGTAACATAGAGTCCGAGCAGCTCTTTTTCCCATGCGAGCATTTCAGTCTTTGAAATTACTGGACCTGGCTCAATGTGCAGGTGAGACATTTCTATTCCAGCAAATGCGAACAGCGAATCCTGTCCCTCGTCGGTCTTGCCGATTTCTTTATTAAATTTCAAAAGATTCTCCAGATTATGCAGCAGGGTAGCGCGATCAGGGAAGATGCTGTCGAACGCTCCAGTCTTGATCAAGGCCTCGACTGACTTTTTATTTAAATTACGATCGATCACGCGCGTGAAGAATTCCTCGATGTCGTTGAACTTTCCGTTCGCCTTTCTTTCTATAATAATTGCATCCGCAATTCCTTGTCCGAAGTTCTTGATGGTCGTCAGTCCGAATCGGATAACCTCCTTGCCACGCTCACCAGGCACCACGCCGAACTCCGCGAACGACTCGTTGATATCAGGAGGAAGAACCTCGATACCCATACGTTCGCACTCGTGTACCATGGTCGCGATCTTCTCGACGTCACCGGAGTCGGCAGTAAGAACAGAGGCCATGTAGAGTACGGGGAAGTTGGCCTTGAGGTATGAAGTGACGTAGGCGATACGTCCGTACGAAGCGGCATGCGCCTTGTTGAATCCATACGCGGCAAATGTCTCGATCATGTCCCACAGCTTGTTCGTGTTGTCCTCGGTGAATCCCGCGATCTCGATACATCCCTTGATGAACTTCTCCTTCTGCTTTGCCATTTCCTCCGGGATCTTCTTACCCACAGCCTTTCGGAACTTGTCGGCCTCTCCCCATGAGTACCCAGCAAGGTTTACGGCGATCAGAAGAATGTCATCCTGATAGATCAGAATTCCGTACGTCGGCTCGAGGAACGGCTTGAGCTTCGGATCAAAGTACGACACCTTCTCGGGATTGTGCTTTCGTTCGATGTAATCCGGAATAAAGGCGAGCGGTCCCGGTCGGTAGAGCGCCACCATCGCGTTGATGTCATGAATGTTGGAAGGCTTAAGCTCTTTGAGGAAGCGCGTCATGCCGTCTCCGTTGAGCTGGAACGTCGCTTCGGTCTCACCGCGCGCAAGCATCTCGTACGTCCTTGTGTCGTCGAGCGGGATGAGATCCGTGTCGATCTTTTCTCCATAAATTCGGTCGGCCATCCTGACTGTCTGCGCGATGATGCTGAGATTCTTGAGTCCGAGGAAGTCGAACTTGAGGAGTCCGGCCTTCTCAACCGAATGCATGTCGTACTGCGTGATGATCTTGCCTTCGCCCTTGGGATCCATCTGGACAGGAACGAAGTCAGTCATTGACGTAGGGGAAATAACCACTCCCGCAGCATGGACACCGATGTGTCGCGCGCAACCCTCGATCTTCTGGGCCATGTCGATAATGGTCTTGGCATCGGCATTCGTCTTGTACAATTCCATGAATTCAGGAACGTCCGCCAATGCGCGCTTGATCGTCATGGGGAATCCTTGCGCTCCCATCGGGATCGGCTTGGCAACCATGTCTCCGATCTCGTAGGGGAATCCCATGGCTCGGGCGGTATCTCGCACCGAACCCTTCGCGAGCATCTTTCCGAACGTACCGATCTGCGCCACGTTGTGTGCGCCGTACTTGCGACGCGCATAGTCGATCACGTCATCGCGTCTGTTGTCAGCGAAGTCCATATCGATATCAGGGGGAGATGGTCGATCAGGGTTGAGGAATCGCTCGAACGGAAGGTTGTATTCCATCGGGTTAATCGTCGTAATTCCGATCAAATAGGAAACCATCGATCCGGCAGCGGATCCTCGAGTGTTGGACTCGATTCCATTCTCCTTGGCGAAACGAAGCAGGTCCGACACTACGAGGAAGTACGGCGAGTATCCCTTGGTCTCGATCACGTCCAGTTCGTATTCCACTCGGGTAATGAGTTCATCTGTCCGCTCGAGCATGCGCTTCTCGATTCCGGCGTACGCTTTTTCCTTGAGCACGTCCTTGGCTACTCGTCCGTCGAGATCGATAGCGGGGAACACCCAGTTGTCGAGCTCCAACTCGATGTTGCACTTGTCGATAATCTCCTGGATGTTGGCGAGCGCGTCCTGGTCCTCCTTGAAATACGCGTTGGCCTGCTTTTGCGTAATAAAAGAAAAGTCCTCGTCGTCGTCAGAGCGGGCATCTCCTCCAAATGAGTTCTGTACCGACATGAGCGTCCTGCGCGCATCGCGGTCGTCTGGCTTGATGTAGTAGACGTCGGACGCGGCGACCAACTTCGTGTTCGTCTTTTTGGCAAAGTCACGCAGAAGGCTCATTCGCGCATCGTGTCCGTCGATCTCCGGATGGTGTGTGAGTTCCATATAGAAGTCATCACCGAATGTCTTCTTGTAAAAATCGAGAATCTCGAGCGCCTTCGTCTCGTTACTCATCGCGAGCGCGTTCACGATCTCGCTATTGAACGATGGGGAGATGGCGATCATTCCGTGGTGGAATTTCTCAATCGTTTCCTTGTCGATTCGCGGCTTGTAGTAAAAACCTTCCATGTTGGAATCGGTCACGAGCTCGATGAGGTTCTTGTATCCTTGGTTATTTTTTACCAAAAGAATCAGACGTGACCGGCGGGCGTCGATTCGCTCCTTGTCCTTGCGTGTTCGGAGGGCAACATACGCGTCGATTCCGAGGATCGGCTTAATCTCGTTCTCGCGGCATTTCTCGTAGAAGTCGATGGTCCCGTACATGTTTCCGTTATCAGTCAGGGCGAGGGCAGTCTGGCCGTCTGCTTTGGCAGCTGCAATGAGGTCTTTGATCTTGGGCAGAGCCGTCAAAAGGCTATAGTGGCTATGGACATGGAGGTGGGCAAACGGCTTGGACATGTCTGGTATTATACACACTATGAAGCCCGCTTTGCAGTGGACAGAAGAATACATTATTGGTGTAGATGAGGCAGGACGGGGGCCGTTGGCAGGACCGGTCGCGGTCGGCGTTTCTCTTATTCCAAAATCCACGAGCAGGGCAGTGTTTTCTCAATTAAAAAAGGCGGGACTGAACGATTCCAAGCAGGTGAAGGAGGTCGGGCGTGAAAAATTGTTCGAGATGATTTCTGAAATGCAGAAAGAAGGCAAACTGAAGTTCGCTGTTGCGCTCGTTTCCGCTGATATCATTTCAAAAAAGGGAATCGTTTTTGCGATCAAGAATGGAATACAGAAATGTTTTAAAAAGTTGGACGTGCATAAGTTGTGCGAGAAATCTATTTTGGAAATGGACGGCGCATTAAAAATACCTGAAGGAGATTGGAAAAAGGCGAGCGTCATCATAAAAGGTGACAGCATCAAGCCGAGCATCATGATCGCTTCGATTGTCGCGAAAGTGACTCGTGATCGCCATATGAAAAAGCTCGCCAAGAAATATCCCGCGTACGGATTTGATATACACAAAGGGTATGGGACGAAAAAGCACAAGGAAGCGTTGGTGCTGAACGGTCTGTGTGCAGAGCACCGTGCAGGCTGGTGCAAGGTTGACAAGTAATGGTCGCGGCGTAGAGTGGTGAGGATTCAACCTGGTCTTTATCATGAACACAAAAAATACGTCGAACTCACCGATTCATTGGGTATTTGTTGGCAGCCTGTCTGGCCTCGCCGGATTCGTTGCCTATCGTTACGCTCACCTTGAGTACCAGCTGTCTTTCGGACCGAGCGTCCTGATCGGCTTCGCCCTTTCCGTTATTTTCGGACTCGTAGCGTTCCGGCCAGCCGATGTGCTAACCGCAATCAAGTCTGCATTCGGTGAGGCAGTTTTTGCTCATCACAGCCGCAAACGCCGCAAACAAACACAGCACGAAGAATGGCTTGCTTGGACGCGAGTCAGAAAGAACAAGAAAGATCTGATGTATCAGAAGATCACGCGTCGGACAAAGCGGTTAATTACATTCATGCGTTGGGCAGTTCTGTTTTCATGGGCCATGACGCTCTCGTACGCTTTTCTTGCGATCCATCTCAAACAACCCACGGCGGATTTTTGGATGACGATAATCGTCGTCGGGTTTCTGTCTACATTGGTACTTCGAGGCATCATATTTTTTGGCGCACTTATTGAGCCTAAGGACGACCCGTTCGAGGATGTGTATCTCTGCGAGGTACTAGGAAGGCGGCGCCATAGGAAAGACTGCACCAAGAGCCTTAAGCAGACTTTCCATAGCCTGCTGATGTTCAATCCGATTGGGATATCGATTCTTTTTACCGGCATGGTGCTATCGATCGTCGCATTCACGTGTCTGGGAATCGGAAAGTTTATTCAGTATGTCCCGGAATTGTCCCGGAAGGTTTATAGAAAAAGTCGGATCGGAATTGTGACGGGTACACTGTTTGTCCTCATATTCTTTTCGCGGCTTTTCCTTCTTCTGAACACGAGAGCTCGCCTCGCGATCTTTACGTGCTCATTCGTTGGGTTTATGTCTGGAGTAGTGGCGGAGTGGTTCGGCGCATACCGAGAGGCTCCACTGATCTGTTTGGCAGCTGGATTTGCGTTTGGCCTAGTCGAGTATTTGGTGTATCGCCAGTTTGAGAGACGTGTACGCGGTTTCTTGTCGCGATGTGTCCGTACGCGCGGCGGTTTCTGCTGAGTTCCGAGATTCTAAATATCGGCCGGCAAGGGGTTTACCCCTTGCCGGCCTTTTCTTTTTGTTTTATCCACAGGCGAGCAGATTGGTGAAAGGTTAAATGGATGCTCTAATGAAGTGACCACCATAGTTCCTTACATCCTGTTTGGAACTCACTCTCACAACCCACATATCCAATTACGTCATGAAGAAGATGACTGCTGAAAGGTATCAGAAAATCTGTGCAAAAAGCGGGATAGTGCTTTCGCCACTTATTCTGTTGCACCTGCCGACGCTTTTGTCCGAGGCAAAGATGACGCAGCCGCAGCGCGTCAGTCACTCATGGGAGACTGTCCGTAAGTTGTTTCCGAGAACTGGCAGATCTGATCCAGATGCCAAGTATCATTTCACTCGCCACGTTGAAGCGGTGCCTGACGCAGAGATTGCCAGAATCAAAAGAACAACGCGAAGCGCAACCGTGTTTCGTGCTCAGGTACTAAGGCTGATCGATCGTCCTCATGATTCATTGCCTGCCATCAAGCTCGTTACCCTCGGGATGATCAAAGACAAAATTGAAAGCTCAAGGGGACGTCCTTTCACGCAAACAGAAGTATTCAGTCTTCTATTGCGCGTACAGTTTCCGATATTTCCCCAAGGGATCGGTATCCGTGATGCCCATTTGGTTCCCGAAACCGATTTGTGGAAACGGATCTGCCATGATCCGTTCAAAATCGGCAACCGTGAGTACCAGATGTGCTTCGGGATAGGCAAGGACGGAAGCAGCCGCGTGGAGCTGATTGCGTACAACCTGCATCAGGGGTTTGTCAGTTCCGAGACTTTCTACTACGGAATCAGTGAGTAAGTCGCTGCCTTCGCAGTATGCCCCGCGCCTTTGGCGCGGGGCATTTTCCACCCTGCCGCCTCCATCTATCCACACCTTTTGACTTATCCCATAATATCTGCTATCGTATTCTCACTATGACTATTCGAATGAGACACACACGAGCGCACACAGCAAATCGGCGCTCACACCACGCTCTCACAGCATCAGCAGTAACAACTGACAAGGAGACTGGAACTATCCACCTAAGACACCGAGCCACCAAGGACGGGATCTACAAGGGGAAGCAAGCAATCCGACCTGTTGAAAAAGTAGCCTCTGTAAAATCGACAAAAACAAAAAAGAAGGTAAAATAATTGAGTGAGTAATCAATTAGCACTTTAGTATGGCAAACAGGCACCTTTCAAGATCGATAGTCTTGCAAACTCTTTTCGAGTGGGACTTCAATACAATCACTACAAACGAGTCGATTGATATTTTGCACCGCAACATCGCGGAGTTCGCGGACAGCGCTGCAGATCTTGAGTTCATGAAGAATCTCCTTTCAGGTGTCATCGCCAAAACCGAAGACCTAAACGCTATCATCAACAAGGCCGCTCCGGACTGGCCGATCGAAAAGATATCCACAGTAGACCGAAACGTTTTGCGCATCGGTCTGTACGAGCTTCTTTTCTCTGACCGAGGAGAGGTTCCGCCAAAGGTTGCCATCAACGAGGCCATCGAGCTTGCAAAGAGCTTCGGTGGTGAGAACAGCGGTAAGTTCGTGAACGGAGTGCTTGGTGCGGTCTACAAGGAGATCGGCGAGCCTGGCAAGGACCAGGGTGCTGCTCGCAAGAAGGAGATCGCCTTCGAGGACATGCCGGTCGAGAAGAAGGTTGGAGCCGTGGTCTACGCGCGACAAGGTACAGATCTGTACTTTGCGCTTGTGCACGACGTCTTCGGACACTGGACCCTGTCAAAGGGAGGACTTGAGGAAGGGGAGACCGATGCTGACGGCGTAAAGCGTGTCATCATGAAGGAGATCGGCCTTACGGTCACTGAGGTGCGAAATGTGCTCGGAGAAAACGAGTACGTAGCCAACCATCCTGAGAAGGGCAAGCACCGAAAGCACGTTCTGTACTATCTTGCTGAAGCAAACTACGAGGACGTAAAGCTTGGCGAGTCCGGAGGACTCGACGACGCACGGTGGTTCCGCGCTTCTGAGATTCTTGACTTAAACTTCTACAATGATATTGTGCCTTTGATAACCAAATCGATCGAGATTCTCATCAAGAGCTAACCTATGCAACTACCTGAATTTTCAATCCTAGAAGAAAAACTAAGCATCACATTCAACGACAAGGAACTCATCCAGCAGGCATTCACGCACCGATCGTTCATCAACGAGAACAAGAGCGCGAAGGACCATAACGAGAGATTGGAGTTCCTGGGTGATGCCGTTTTGGAATTGGCAGCGACTGCCTTTCTCTATAAAAAATATCCCAAGCGAAACGAGGGGGAGCTGACGTCATTCCGAGCTGCGCTCGTGAACACGAACACATTATCTGAAGTTGCGACCGGACTTGGGTTCAACGAATACCTGCTTCTTTCAAAAGGAGAGTCAAAGGATACGGGGCGAGCTCGTCAGTACATTCTTGCAGACACGTTCGAGGCTGTGATCGGTGCTGTGTATCTGGACCAGGGATATGACGCCGCGTACACGTTTATCGAGACATACCTGCTATCACTGACGGATGGCATTGTCGAGAACGGGTCGTTTATCGACGCCAAGAGCTTCTTCCAGGAGAAGTCCCAGGAGACGCTTTCCATCACTCCTGTATACGAGACGACGCACGAGGAGGGTCCTGACCACAACAAGTATTTTACCGTGGCTGTAAAGATTGGTGAGGAGACTATCGCGACAGGCAAGGGCAAGTCCAAGCAAGAGGCCGAGCAGGAAGCTGCACGCAAGGCACTCGAGAAGAAGGAGTGGATGCCGACAGTGTAGTTCGCGGTTTTGATTTTATATAAAAAGAGGGGCGGCGAACGTGATGTTCGTCGCCCCTTCGTTTGGGTGCGTGGGTTATCGATGCTTGCGGTGGACTGCCTCCGCGATTCCGTCAGGACGGCATCCTATGATTTTGACGGTCGTGAAACGCTTGATGTCAGGTGTGAACCGACTGGTCTGCGTAACCGTACCGCGAATCTCGTAGGATTCCGTATCTTCGTCTTCTTGCCTGATGTCAGTGACGTTCAGGTAGACCTTGTGACGGTGGAATATTGCGACGACTTCAAGTGGAGGCCTGGCTGAGGCCTGTTGAAGTCGTTGGAATGTTTCGATAAGAACGAGGAGTGATCCAAGTTCCGATTCGATCCTGAGTCCGCCGAGCACGAATGCCCACTTGTTTTCCTTTTTTCTTTGAACTATTTGTAACATTGCTGTGGTTTGGTAACCGGGACAGCTCAATAATAATACAGTATAAATACGTTTACGTCAATGATACGCGCTTCGTAATTATCCAGTCAAAAATCTTCTGCAAAGTCATATAAGTTGGTACAATACTGCCATGCGTCTCACATCTCTCGAGATTTCCGGGTTCAAGTCCTTTGCCAAGAAGGACTCGTTTTCGTTTGAAACTCCAATCTCATCTATTGTTGGTCCTAACGGATCTGGTAAGTCGAACGTTGCGGAGGCTTTCAGATTCGTGCTGGGTGAGCAGTCACTCAAGTCCATGCGAGGAAAGAAGGGCGAGGACATGATCTTTAATGGGACTGCCAAGATCTCGAGACAGAATAAAGCATCCGTAAAGATTACATTTGATAACCGAGACCGTCTGCTCAAGCTTGATCTGGACGAGGTAATCATCGAGCGAGTCGTGCACCGTGACGGACAGAACGAATATCTGATCAATACGTCCAAGGTGCGTCTCAAGGACGTGCAGGAATTGCTTGCGGGAGCGAACATCGGGTCAACCGGGCATCACATTATTTCGCAAGGTGAGGCCGATAGAATTCTAAATACGTCCAACAAGGAGCGGAAGGAGATGCTCGAGGACGCGCTCGGGTTGCGGCTGTTCCAGTACCGCAAGCAGGATTCCGAGAAGAAACTTGAGAAGACCGTCGAGAACATGACGCAGGTAGAATCGCTTCGCCGTGAGATCGCGCCGCACCTGCGGTTTCTGAAGAAGCAGGTCGAGAAGGTCGAGAAGGCAGTCGAGCTGCGACGCGAGGTTTCTGACAAGTACCAAGAATATCTTTCCAAGGAGTTTACATATATTAAGAATGCAAAGAGTGAGTTGGCTGAATTGGAGACGGTAAAGACGCAGCTTGCACATTTAAATACACAAATAGAATCATTTTCCAACCAGAAGCGGGATACGAGCGAGGAGGATTCGTTGAGAAATGAGATGCAGGATGTGCGAAGCGCGGTCTCTAGATTGAAGGACTCTGAATACGAATTGGTACGCATGATTGCAGGGCTGGAAGGTCAGGTAAAGACATTGAACGACCTGCAGAACAGTGCCCCAGTACATACGGAGGAAAAGATCATTTTGAAAAAGAGTGATGTTGAGTCGCGGATCGAGGAACTGAAGTCCTTGCAATTTGATTCGATAGAGGTGGTCAAGGCACAGATCGATAAGCTGATACGTTTCTTCGAATCATTTGTATCTGGAGAAAAAAAGGAAGAGGTGCATGCTCCAGATATGTCGGGCAAGATTGCTGTTTTGGAAAAGGAAATTGAGAGTAACAAGGAAAAGATTGAGAAGATTAAGGCAGAGATTGAGACTGCTTCTACAAAGCAGTCTGATCTGCAGAACAAACTACAAAATGCACAGAAGCCAGTATCAAACGTCGAGATCATCCAGCTGATGAACCAGAAGACTGACCTGTCTTCGACCTACTCTGCGTTGCAATACAGGCAACGAGAACTACAGATGGACGAAGAGGAATTCAATCGAGAGATACAGGAGGCGATCGTGCTGGCAGGCCGCATGGTCAGCGAATACGCGCACAAGGAGAACATGGAGGTGCTGACCGAGCAGAGGTCACTGCAGAAGGACCGTCGCAGGGCTCTGGAGCGTCTCAAGATCCGTTTAGAGGAAATGGGTGTCGGTGCGAGCGACGACGTCGTGAAGGAGTACCAGGAGGCCGTAGAGCGCGATGAGTTCCTGCGAAAGGAACTTGAGGACCTGCAGACCGCATCTGCTGACCTGCAAAAAGTGATCGAGCATCTCAATGTCGAGATCGCGGAACGGTTCGGGGGAGGGCTTGAGAAGATCAACGTGCAGTTCTCGAAGTTCTTCTCGGTGATGTTCGACGGAGGTGAGGCGTCGCTCAAGTTGGAGAAAAAGAAGATCAGTGGGGAAGAGGATGCCGAGGAAGTGTTCGAGGAAGGACTCGACATCGATGTGAACCTGCCGCGTAAGAAGGTTCGCAGTCTGATGATGCTTTCGGGAGGAGAGAGGGCACTGACGTCGATCGCACTCCTGTTTGCGATGTCATCAGTGAATCCTCCGCCGTTCATCATTTTGGATGAAACAGATGCTGCACTCGACGAGGCCAACAGCAGGCGATACGGAGACATGATTGAGAACCTATCCAAGCATTCGCAGCTCATCCTCATTACGCACAATCGAGAGACGATGTCACGCGCCGGTGTGATCTTCGGAATCACCATGACTGACGGAGCGTCCAAGGTTCTGTCTATTAAGTTTGAGGAAGCGGTGTTGGTGGCGAAGTAGTTTGTATAAAAAGATTTGTATAAAAAGAAATGGCTGGCCCGTATGCGGGCCAGCCATTTTGTCTTCATCGCGATTAGTTCCATGTGCGTTGACGCGACCAAGGACAGACCGTAATGCCAAGCCGCGAGGCAAGGTTACGGATCTGTTGGTTACGAAGCGCTTTCTTTTCCCAACGGGAAAAGTACGGATTGCCTCTCTGACTCGTGTTGCCGGAACTCATCCACTCCTTGTGCGCGGCAAGCGTGTCCCGTTCGACTGTTGCGGCAAGGCTGATGATGAATGCCTTTGCGTGATCTCTAGCGATTTCTGACAACTCCGACCAGGCTAGGGTGGCCTCGTCGTGGTTGATAATCCTTCCTTCTTTGAGCAAGTCGAGTACCTTGAGGGGGCAATCTAGGATCGCGGTGATCTTAGTATCTGTGGGCTCTACTCCGTATCCTTCTGCTTGGGCAGGAAGTCTAAGGAACAAAAAACCGCAGACGAGTAACGTTGTAGCGGAAGGAACTGTTTGCATGTATCGGCAAAATAATAACACTAAATTGGGTATTGGCAATTACAAAAGCGCGGCGGACC
>JAYTLZ010000013.1:0-32805 GCA_043728995.1 Minisyncoccota bacterium | reverse complement strand
CGGCAAGATTCTGGATATCCTAGATTTTGAGTCTGGCTCGAAAGTTTCAGGCTCGAAATTCTACTTTCTCAAGAACGAAGGTGTGTTGCTCGAGCTCGCGCTCATCAGCTATGCCCTCGACCTTGCCATGAAATACGGATTCTCACCAATGTCCACGCCCGAACTCGTGAGGGACGAAATGATCACGGCCTCAGGCTTCACGCCCAGAGGTCCCGAAAGTCAGATCTACTCACTCACCGAAGGAGGACTCAGTCTCATCGGAACTTCGGAGATACCTATTGGCGGATATTTTGCGGGAATGACAATTCCTGAAGAAAATTTACCCATCAAGGTTGCCGGGGTCAGTCACTGCTTCAGAACAGAAGCAGGGAGCGGTGGTCGTGAAAGCAAAGGTTTGTACCGAGTGCACCAGTTTACAAAAGTCGAACTGTATCAGCTCGTACATCCTGAAACCAGTAATGGCGCGCACGAACTCATGCTTGCGGTGGAGGAGGAGTTCTTCCAAGGACTTGGACTTCCCTATCAGGTGATGCTCATGTGTATGGGTGATCTCGGTGCCCCAGTCTACAAAAAATATGACATCGAGGCCTGGATGCCCTTCTTCGGAAAGGATGGTGGGTACGGCGAAGTCACATCGACATCCAACTGTACCGACTTCCAAGCCCGCAGACTCAAGACAAGGTTCAAGCCAAAAGATGGTGGCAAGCCCGAATTCGTCCATACATTGAACGGGACGGCCGTGGCCATCACAAGAACCATGCTCGCAATCATCGAGAACAATCAGAAAGAGGATGGCAGCGTCGCTGTTCCCAACATCTTGATCCCCTATTTTGGCCGTACCGAAATCCTTCCAAAGGCAAGACTGTTCTGACCAATATACGCAAAAGCCTTCGTGCGACCCTGTCGCACGAAGGCTTTCTTTATTTACCACATACACTTTAGGAAAAAAGAATCCAGATTGCGCTTTGTGTCTCGTTATTGTCTGCGACATGCACAAGGTTTCTTATAACCTTATTCTTAAAATCCTCAGGAGACATCGGGGAGTCGGGCCGCGTTACCTTTCCATATTTTTCCCGGAGAGAATATTTAAATCGCGCAAGCTCCGCAATAGCATTTTCCCCCGTGAACAAATAGCAAATCGATTGTCCCGAGGTCATATATCGGAGCGTTTCCTCCTTCCATCCAATGCCGAACACGAGATCATTGTCTGAATATGAGAATGTTTCTGGGTACAAGGCAACAACCTCAGACGCGGAAAGTTTCAATTGCCTTGTGGATAAAAGCTTTAAACCGTTTTCAGAAGCGAAAGACATTAATTGGCCAATCTCCCCTTGTGCACAGTCGGGTTTCAAAACAAGAACAGCAAGCTCCTTTAGAAGACCCTCATTTTTCAAATTCAAGTGCTCTAATATAAAATCTGTTTTTATGTTCATGATGCGAAAACACTATTAATTCAAAAACCTCTCGTCATACTAATTCCTACACCAGTTCGAATCAGGCGGTATAGGACAACGGGAATACCCAGCTTTTGGGCCAGCACCTCGGTCAGTGCCCGGATATACGTGCCCGATGAGACTTCCAGCACGCAAGACACCATCTGTACCATCTTGCCCTCGATTGCAGCATCCCAGCCTGCCAGAATCTGTGCCTGCCTAAAGTCGCCCTTTACAAGCTCAATATCCGAAATGATATCCTTGATCAGGCCGACATGAGACTCGCTGCTGATGTCGATTCCTGCCACTGACTTTATCTGTATCTCACGTGTCGGTCTCTCGATCGAGAAGTCCCCCGCCCTCGCATATTCAAAAAGTGGCTTGCCGTCGACCGTCTTGGACGAATACCACGGATATGTTTGCTGCGTCAGGCTCTGCAGATCAAGCAATGCCTCCTCGATCAAAGACTCGTCAACAGGATGTACGTCCCTCTTTTCCAAAACACCGAGCACGTCTCCGGTGTCAGTCTGGTATCCCAGCATGAAGTGCGCGACGTACTGCTTGTCCTTTCCCAAATACTCTTTTCTATTTCGGTTCTCTTCCTCTCCGACCAAGATGGGCAAAATCCCCTCAGCCATCGGATCAAGCCTTCCCGCATAGGACAATGTCTCCTCGGCAAGCTCAGGCATTTCAATTCGCGTTCTTTCGAGTGCCTCAAGCGGCGTCTCACCTCTTTTCTTATATACCTCCAGCATCTTTGAGCAGGTGTGAGAATTTGGCCTTCAGCTTCTCGATCTTCGGGAAGATGATGATCTGGCAATACGGCTTGTCCGCGTTCTCGTTAAAATAATTCTGATGATAGCCTTCTGCCGGATAGAATTCCGTGGCAGGAAGAACGTCCGTCACGATCGGCATATCGAATACGTGCTCGCCCTCAAGTTCGCCGATGACTTCGTCAATGATTAACTTTTGTCCATCATCTGTATAAAAAATTCCGGATCGATACTGCGCGCCAATGTCGTTACCCTGCTGGTTTACCGTCGTCGGGTTATGCGTATAGAAGAATACGTACAAAAGTTCCTTGAACGAAATCTGCTCCGGGTCGAAGGTGATCTCGATTGCCTCGGCGTGACCTGACGTTCCGGCAGATACTTCCTGATACGTCGGATTAGCGTTGGCCCCACCAATATATCCAGACACGACCGCAGTCACGCCTTTCAGGTTCTGGAAGACTGCCTCCGTACACCAGAAGCATCCTCCCGCAAAAATGGCTTTTTCTATTCTCATATACCCAGCCTACTGCATTTTGGGCAGGATGACAAAGAATTCTGATCCCTTGTCCCGACCGTCAGAGCGGGCGCCGATTCGCCCTTCATGCTGCTGCACGATCTGCTTTGCTATAAAGAGTCCGTATCCCGTACTGTCGATGTTGACGTCGATTGAGTGCTCACCCTTTCCTCCTTCGGTAAAGAGTCGCTCCTTGTCCTTCGGAGTTAGACCGAATCCGGTGTCGATAACGGCGAATCGAATCTTTCCGTTTTCACTTATCAGGTCGACATGCACTGCGCCCTTTGTGGTGTAAATGACCGCGTTGTCCAGCAGGTTCTTGAACACCTCACCGATGCGAAGCGCATCGACATTCGCCATCAGGTTCGGCTCGATCTGGAAGTTGAAGTCGAGACCCTTGTCGAGTGCAGCTTCCTTTGCCTTTTCAGCAATGCCTGCTACAAGGCTTGAAAGATTGGTGGGTTCCTTAGTAAACTCAGTTCTTCCGGTCTTGAGGTCCGATGCGCGCAAGATGGCCTGGACAGTCTCAACGCCTTTCGTCTCTGAGTCGAATCCGTGCTTGATTACCTCCTTCATCTTGTCATTTGTGATCGGTCCGTAATCGCCCGACAGCATCCCGTCAAAGATGTTTCGAGTTTTAGTCATGTACCCCTTAACCTGGTGCGTAATGAAGTGCAGAAGGGATTCCTGGTTCTGGTTGGCTAGTTCGAGGAGTTCCTTCTGATGGTCTACCTTCTTAACGGAACGTACTAGAACGAGTCCTGCGATAGATACAGCAACGAATGTGAGCGAGTTAAGCACAATATTAATGCTACTTTCAATAAATAGGAACTGTGACCCAATCAGGATGACCATCACCCACACGAGCGCTTGTGCTCCGATAACCTTAGCGTTAAATGTTTTGAATCGCACAATAATGAACAGCAGTGCCACCAGGAAGAGAAGCATTCCGAAGAGCTTGTACTGTTCGTAGCTTGAACCTAAGTAAATCAATGCCACATTACCCAAAAAGAACAGCAGCATGAAGATAAGAAGTCCGGTAGAAAAAATTATATTCTGCTTTTTATCCTTATTGTCTTTATTATTTTTAAAATAAAGTATCGTAGTGACACATGTCATTAGGAAAATAACAAGTTCGGTAAGATACAAATATGTTATAACCGCTCCCTCAAACGGTTCTCGGTCACAATTTGTAAGATCATAAGCAATTAAAGAATATTCGGAGTAGGCAAAGAAAATTAATGGTAAAGAAAGTAATGCCAAAGAAATTTTGTAACCGATGGGAACATTTTTCTTATATAAGAAAGCGTAGCAGAGCAAAAATGCAAGTACAAAAATAAGATACTCAACATAGACTATCGATGACCAAAAAAACATAATTAGCTCAGCTTTTTCAGACGCCCACAAAATAAGATCAAAGTATACCCAGACAGAGAAAGTGATAGCCAATAAGAAAAACAAAATATTAACTTTGCTTCTTCTATTAACAAACAGAACGAAGAACCCCAGCACGATCGAACTAATTAATGGTAGCAAATGAGAATAATAGATGAGTGGGTCAAAGACATTCTCTGAAAATATCAGAAATTTTGCGGTATCCCAATTGCAGCTTAGTATATCCATAATTTAACTTTGGACCTTATTATATCTTTTATATACTTTTTGGAAATAGGAAGGTATGTACGGAAGGTAAGATTTAAACACCTTTATGGGCATCTCTTGAATCGCAGTCATGTATCCGCGGCACTTCTTGGAGCCGCATTTGCACTTCATTCTCCAACTATCCTCTTCTTCTGAGATCGCATAATCAAAATTAAGCTCTTCACCTGCACCAATGTCTTTCAAGGCATAGAACATTATTCTTCCCTTCATTCCGAGATTCGGATCACATGAGTGATTAATGTGTGACAACGGAAACGCAGGATCAACCCACACATCTTTACCTAACCCAAACCAATTCGCACCCAATTCCCTATCAGTCAACTCATTGTATTTCCAATGGAATTTTCGACCGGTTAATCGACATACATATTCTCCCTTTTTAATTGGCTCATGGGTAAAGATTCCCTGGCCAGCAATTTTACTTTTTCCTAGTAATATTTTTTTCATTATTCGTGCTTGTTACAATAATTATTGATGTATACTCTTTGAAAATAAGCAGGGATGTACGGAAAATAATTAGAAAAATACTCTTTTGGTAATTTATCGATAGACTGGATTACCTTTCGACAATATACCGAGCCACATTCACAAGGCATTTCCCAATCTGAATATTCTGAAATCGAGTAATCAAACGTTATTTCTTCCCCTTTTTCAATATCGCGTATCGCAACAAACCTTAAGCCGTCTTCCTCAACCGCTAAATTTGGTTCGCACCTATGATTTATGTGATCATAAGGAAAAACCGGGTCAATTGACATATCCTTGTCTAAACCAAAAATGTTTGGTAACAACATGGCCTCTTCCTTATTTTTAGGACGATAATTGATCTTTTTACCTCTTAGCGTAAAGGCGACCTCTCCTTTTGATATAGTTTTTGATGTAAACAAACCTTTACCCGCAACTTTACTTTCTGCCACGTACAGATGCTCTTCAATATCTCTCTTTTTCTTTCGCTTGATGTAAAAATGCACAAAAACAAGAAGCCACATTAGAAAATGCAAAACAAAATTTACGACTGGATAAACCAAATCTCCCCATTTCTCATATCTTAGTCCTACCAAAATGATGTCGAGAAAGTAAGCGGCTGACCATACGAGCCACGGCAGCTGTGTTTCATTCTCTTGCTCATCATAAACTTCCCTATATACAGGGATAAAGGAAATTATTGTTCCCACTTGAAATGCAATATTTGCAATGAGGGCAGAATCTGTTACAAACCAGATTACCACAGCGACCACATCAGCAGACACAATTGCCCAATCACTCTTGGTAAGCTTTTGAAACTTACCCCTACTTAGCATATGAATGTATAGTGCTATACAGGCCAAACTACAAGATAACGGAAGTATGTCTTTGACGAAGTCGCCAGAGAGTTGAGAGTAGCTAAAAAAATTAAGTAAACTTCCAAAAGCCCAGATACTCCACATCGTAGTATTCGGCCGCACGCCGTTTTTAACTGAGAGATAGTAATAGTAGTATCCTACGATCTGCGTTGCTGCGATTATTACACCTAAAAGTATCTCTATCATGGCTGTTTAAACGTTATTTAGTTGGCTACATTCACGTTTCATCATTATATAGTACTTTTTATATAATGTCAATATCATAGGTCTTGGCTGGTTATTTCGTCTGTCTCCACCTCGAGCCCTTCTGGAACATCCTCTTCCGACTCATTTTCTTCCAGGATCTCTTCTTCTGCCTCAGCACACGACTCCCCTTCCTCAAGGGATTCCTCATCGCAGGTAATCAAAAGACAGCCGACCTCGTCAGATCTGCATGCATACGGATCACACTCCCTACTTTCGACGCATGTCTCAGCCTCGTATGCTTTTCGGTACACCTTTAGATATGGGTCACTCACTTCACCCTCTTCCTCATATGTAAAACACGTAAACTCACCACCCACTTCGCAAGGAGCGTGCATGTATACAAAATAATCGTGCTTTAGGACGTATTTATAGACTCCGAAGGACAATGAGAGAGCGCTCAATAGAGTAATCACACCTACTAGTATTTTATTTGTCCTTGTCATAAAATTGCTGCTCTTCCGATCGAATAAGCCAATTTATGTTATCCCCTGTCAAACTTGTAACTTAAGTATATATAAAGTCCAGCAAGATGCTACTGGTACCTGTTTACAAATGTCAATGCAAAATCGTCCTCGCTATCCACACCCCCTCAAAAACCCTTATGGTATAGTATTTATATGGACATCTTCAATTTGCGGACCCTGGCGTCGATCCAGGACGTTCCCACCATTATCTCAACAATTACCGGCCGCGAGATCATAGACATCTTTATCGTGTCGCTCGCAATCTATATCGTGCTCCTTTTCGTAAAGCAGACCAAGTCATATTTCGTGCTCAGCGTATCGCTGTTTCTGATAGCGCTTAACTTCTTTTCACAGAACCTGAACCTTGCACTGACGCGTTCAGTGCTGCAACCACTCTCTACGCTGACTTTCATTATCATCGCGATCGTCTTTCAGCGTGAGATAAGGCGGTTTTTCAGGTGGATCACGACTGGACAGCAGAACCTCTTCTCGCGAACGCACACGATCAGCCGAGCCGTGTCGGCCGAAATTGCAGAAGCGGCACTCTATATGGCAGAAAAGCGGATCGGAGGAATCTTCGTCTTCCCAGGCAAGCAGGAAATCGACGACTTGATCGAGGGGGGCCAGCAACTCAATGGCTCAATTACCAAGGAACTTCTTCTCAGCATCTTTGATACGAGCTCACCAGGACATGACGGAGCGGTCATCATCGAGCAGGATACGATCAAGATGTTCGGTGTGCACCTTCCCCTAGCCCGGAACTACAACTTCAGAAAGGCAGGAACGCGGCACAGGGCTGCGACAGGAATTACAGAAGACACGGACGCTATTGCCCTCGTTGTCTCCGAGGAGCGTGGGGTTATCAGTATTGCAAAGGCTGGTACACTCGAGCGCATCAAGGACGAGACCGCCTTGCGAGAAATCCTCAAGAAGCTCACGGGAGAAAGCGACAACGTTCCGCAAGGGTTCTGGCATTACTTCATCCTCAGCAACGCCAAGACCAAACTGGTCGCAGTTGCCGTAGCATTTACGCTGTGGACCGTACTCGTCATGCAGACAGGCGTCGTAAAGAAGGAATTCTCCGTGCCGCTCTCGTTCCAGCTGTTACCGCTTGCATACGAGGTAGACTCTGAGGCTGGCAAGACCGAGATCAACGTCGTGCTTCAAGGACGAAGCCGTGACATCACCGCGTTCGACCCGACCAAGCTTGAGGTAAAGGTTGACGCGAAAGGATTCGCAACGGGCACGCGTTCTATCGAAATTACTGAGGATATGATTTCAGTTCCCTCTTATCTGTCGGTTGTAGAAATCGAACCGGATGATGTGACGTTCACGATACAGGAAAAGTCTGCAAGTGATACACAGCAGGAGGAGAAGATTATATAACGCTACAAGGAATTATTTGCCAAGATATCCAAAAAGCTTTTGTATGCCGAGAACTCAATCTGGGTACCGCGACTTTCGGTCATCTGATCAATCTCACTAAGCGTGCACCATCTTGCTTCCGAGTGCTCTTTCATATCCAAAACGACATCCTTGTTCTCTACTGATGCTAGATACACAACTCCTCCAAGTGATTTTTCAGTATCAGGATAAAACAAGAAAGTGTGGAAAGGAAAGAGTATTGTTACATTATTAAGTCCTGTCTCTTCCAATATCTCTCTTTTCAACGCCATCTCAAAATCCTCATCTTTTTCGAGATGACCGCCTACAGTCTCCCATCCTGCTCGAGGATTTAACTGATCACTATTGATATCCTTAAGCAAAAGGAAAGTGTCTTCATGCTTGATAAGAACTTTTGCTAAAAATGACGTATGTAACTTGTGATATTTGCTATTCATAGGCAAATGGTAACACACTCTTATCTCCTGCCAATTAATCGAGGTGGTATTGTAAAAAAAAGTGCAACATTTCGCCGCACCCCTTTCTTTTATATTTAAACCTTCGCTCCTCCCTTCTTTCTCGCAGACTCCGTCAATGCCTTCTTTCGCAGTCGGATATCCTTTGGAGTAATCTCAAGATACTCGTCGTCTCGCATCATTCCGAGCGCTCGCTCGAGCGTCAGGTCAAACGGAGGAGTAAGTTGGGTGATTCCATCAGTTCCTGATGATCGCATGTTTGTAAGCTGCTTACCCTTCGTCGGGTTTACGGTCATATCATCACCCTTTGAGGTGTAACCGATCACCATACCCTCATAGATCTCAGTCGTAGGCGTAATGTAGAGCACGCCTCGATCCTGAAGCGTTCCCAGTGAGAAGGCCAGAGCCTTTCCTGTCGCCATTGAGATCATCGAACCGAACTCTGTCTTCTGGATTGCGCCAGCGAACGGAGCAAAGTTCAGGAAGACGCTCGTAAGGATTCCCTCACCCTTCGTATCGATAATGAACTCGTTTCGATATCCGAGCAGTCCTCGAGTCGGAACATGGAACACCATTCGGGTGTTGCTGTGCTCCTCTCGCATATCCATCATCAGTCCCTTTCGGTTTCCAAGCTTCTCAATCACGATTCCCTTGAACTCGGTCGGTACCAGAACGGTTACCTCCTCAAACGGCTCGCTCTTTACGCCATCAATTTCCTTGATGATAATCTCAGGCTGAGATACGGCGATCTCAAACCCTTCTCGTCGCATGTGCTCCAGGAGAACGGCAAGGTGAAGCTCACCTCGTCCGTATACCTTGAACTCGGATCCGTTATCGAGGTCTACTCGCAGTCCCACGTTGATCTCAAGCTCCTTCTCAAGTCGGTCTCGAATCTGTCGTGACGTCAGGAACTTTCCTGTCTTACCTCCGAACGGAGAGTCGTTCACCATCATGTTAAGGGAAAGTGTAGGCTCATCAACAGTAATTGCAGGAAGAACCGGTGTCTCGATATTGTCTACCAGTGTGTGCCCGATGTAGATCTCAGGAATTCCGGAAATCATAACGATGTCTCCAGTCGATGCTGATGGAACAGACTTCTTATCAAATCCCTCGAATGTAAATAGCTTCGTCACCTTTCCAGAATAGTTCTGTCCGTTGATGTCCTTGGCAGTAATCTGCTGTCCGTCAGTAATCGTTCCGGCGTAGATTCGGCAGATTCCCATTCGTCCAAGGAAGTTGTCGTATGCAAGGTTGAACACCTGTGCCTGAAGAGGATCTGTCGCGAGCGCACTTGCGGATGCAGGCTTTACCTTCTCAAGGATAAGATCAAGCAGCGGCGAAAGGTCCTTTAGTTCGTCCTCCATCTTGAGCTTGGCAGTTCCGTCTCGTCCGATCGCGTACACAGTCTCGAAGTCGAGCTGCTCGTCAGTCGCTCCAAGGTCAAAGAAGAGCTCGTATACCTCATCATGTGCCTTCTGCACGTCGGCAGCTGGCTTATCAATTTTATTCAAAACAAGAATAGGCTTGAGTCCAAGCTCAAGTGACTTCTTGAGTACGAACTTGGTCTGGGGCATAGGACCCTCAGCCGCGTCAACGATCAGAAGCACTGCGTCAATCGATCGAAGTACTCGCTCCACCTCTGAACCGAAGTCGGCGTGACCTGGCGTATCCAGGATGTTGATCTTGGTGTCCTTGTAGAACACTGAGGTGTTCTTGGCATAAATAGTAATACCGCGCTCCTGTTCGAGCGCGTCTGAGTCCATCGACACCTTTCCGTCCGTCATTCCTGTCTGCTGCAGAATTTTGTCAGTAAGAGTCGTCTTCCCATGGTCCACATGGGCGATAATTGCAATATTTCGAATTTCCATAACTAAATAATCTAGGTAAAATAATTAAATAAGACCTAGATTAAAGCATATTTAAGGCCTTTTGGCAAATTAGTTATTCAGGCCCGTCCCGTCTGCCCCTGTTTCAGTAAAAGCCTGGATGTCGATGTTGAGCTTCTTTTCTGCATTCTTGAAGATTCTGTTCATCAGACTCTCGCGCTCGGCCTCGGCTGCAGGCTCGATTTCGCCGTTTCCGGATGCTGTTTTGCTGAACGGCTTGATCTGGGTAAGTGAGAACTCCGTGATCTCCTCGACGATCGGGTCGACTACCCTTACCTCCATCCGTGCCTCGACAGGCGCATCCATAACGGCCGGCTCGATCATCTTGGCCTGCATCATCATGGTTGTTGCTGCAGGATCAGAGGCCGTGGCAAAGTCATCGGCAATCATGTCGTCCCCCGCATCAACATCAGCAGAAGGTGTGACCACAGGCTCAGGCTCGTCCGCGACAACAGGTTCATCGACAGTATCAGTGGTTTCCTCTGAAGTAATCTCCTCGAGCACGACAATGTGAGCGTCGACGACAGTCTCAAGCTCTGCCTGGATCTCGTCAGTCTCACCTTCTACCTGGTCGTCATTAAGTGCGAGCACATGCGTGTCGAACTCCTCCTTGTGATCGTCAATCTTTTTGAGAATGATATCGACGTTTTCTGGAGAATCCTGGTTAGTTACGATCATCTTCTCAAGCTCGCCCATTCGTCGGTCGATCATGCTGATCTCAACCTTTGCCTTTGCAGAAGCAGGAAGCGGGAGCGTTCGGACGACACCCTCGTTCACGTTAGTCTTTATCGAATACAGCGCGTCACCCGGCAGCGCCTGTTCCGCAGCAAACGAAGTCGCTCCGGTGGCTACGACCAGAATAAATGCAGACGCATAGACTGCGAAGGCAGACCTGAACCAAGCCGCCTGGTATGGAGACTTTGCCGAATGCGTATCCGCATACGCGCGCAGGTCCTGAAGCATGTCGAACTTCTCCGCTGAGGACAGCCGGACGTTCTGGGTCTTTTCTGTTAGAGTATCTAGATTAGGTTTCATGTTGGTTGTGGTAATCTCTCAGCTTTTCGATCAGTCTATGTATTTTAACCGAAATGTTATTTTCTGACATCTGAGTGATAGAAGATATTTCCTGCACGCTGAGTCCGTCGACGTATCGAAGCTTCATCAGGTCCGCGTCCTGGGGCTTGAGTATGGCAAACGACTCGATTACCTCATGCACGTCTCGGGCATTCCGTGCCGCTTGCTCAGCATCGACATCAGGCGCATCATATCCCATATTGTCATGCATGTCGTCGAGGGACACGACGGGCTTCTTGGCTCGGATCGCGTTGACCGTCACATTGTGCGCGGTCCGATACAGAAAGGCCTTGATGTTCTCGATCTCCTTCCCTTTGGCAAGATAGTCCCAGACCTTGTAGAAAGTTTCCTGGGTTAGGTCCTTGGCCATGTCCCTATCGAAAATCCGAAAGTACACGTACCGGAAGATCTGGTCGCCGAAGTCGATGTATGCTTGCTCGAAAATATCTCTCTGATTCATAAGACACCTATATATGTATCATCTTACAGTATTTTGGCCATATTGTAAGATTGGCCATGGGCACATGTCTTAAATAGTGGAACCGTGTATTAAGCGGTTTTATACATTTAATAACACACATTATGAAAAAAACATTACAAACCATGGGAGTTGCCACGCTGGCACTACTGATAGCGGTAT
This sequence comes from Minisyncoccota bacterium, assembly GCA_043728995.1. GTDB lineage: Bacteria > Patescibacteriota > Minisyncoccia > Phycocordibacterales > JAACPR01 > JAULZV01. The sequence goes on along the minus strand of JAYTLZ010000013.1, from coordinate 20,911 downwards.
CCGCTGTCATTCCAGCAGTGACAATTTCCGCGCAGACAGCTCCAACTGCTTCATGTTACACCTACGTTCGAGATTTGACCGTAGGATCAACTGGAGCCGACGTGACTGCTCTGCAGACATTCTTGGTCGCACGAGGACACCTTGTTATGCCAGCAGGCGTATCAAAGGGATACTTCGGTGCTCTGACACGGTCATCTCTGGCGAAATATCAAGCTGCCAAGGGCATCGCCCCTGCAGTCGGATACTTTGGACCGCTTACCCGAGGACGAGTTGCACTCGACTGTAAGGTAACACCTCCAAATCCAGACGATAACGATGATGACCTTTCAGGAGGAGAGGCTTCACTCGAGCAGTTCCAGCTGAGCGGAGGTAACGACAGCAACGTTGAGGAAAACGAGGTTGCTGAGATTGCCGAGATCGAGTTCGATGTTGAGGACGGAGACGTTCGAATCAATCGAGTTGATCTTACATTCACAGCCAATAACTCAAACGAGGAAAACGATCCATGGGAGGCCTTTGATACCGTACGACTTCTAGTCGACGGTGACGAGATCGCCGAGGCAGATCTTTCTGACGAGGACGACTGGCTAGACGAGGACGAGCCATATGTATTCCGACTTTCAAACGTTGATTACATAGTTCGGGAGGGTGAGTCAGCAAACATCGTTGTAGAGCTTACAGCTCAGGGCAACGTTGACGGAGCTGATAACGACCTTGCCGAGTGGACAATCTACGTAGAGGACAATGGAATCCGAGCCGAGGATGCCGAGGGTATCCAGCAGTACGTTGGAGACGAGGATGAGACCGTAACCTTTGACATCGACGTCGAAGGTGAAGGTGACGAGCTAAACGTTCGATCATCATCTGAGAATCCGAACTCTACTCCCCTACGAGTTGAGAACGACAATAAGTCAGACATGTACACGATCTTCGCATTCGAACTAGAGTCCGAGGAGGCTGATGTCGAGATTGATTCAATCCAGATCGACCTTACTTCAAGCGTCGCAGTTTCAAACCTAATCTCTGATCTCGTACTTGAGATCGACGGAGAGGAGTTTGACAACTGGTCGTTTGTAGGAACGGGAACATCGACTCGAACTGTACAGTTCGACATTGATGGAGATTATGTTCTGGATGCAGACAGCGAGGTTTCAGTTGCACTGAAGGCCGAGTTCAAGGCAGCGAACGGATCCAACTACAACTCAGGAGCGACAATTCGAGCTAGCATCAACGACGGTGACGTCGAGGGTGAGGGTGCGGATGACATCGTATCTGAAGGATCAGCTAACGGTGATACTCATACACTTGCCACCCAGGGAGTGACCGTATCTACTGATGGAAGGGAGTCTGACACCATTGGTGTAAACGACACTATCGGTAAGTACACATTCACCGTTAATCTTGAGTCATTCGAGGATGATTCCTACGTAAAGCTTACAGCCGAGCGAGGAACAACTGAGAACAACAATGGATTCAACGTAGTGATTCTGGACGAAAACAACAACGTTGTTACGACCGGAGTTACATCATTCACAGTTTCAGCAAGCGAGGACGAGGATTCTAACGGATTCGTTGAGGTCTCAGAGGGTGATTCTGTAGAGTTTGAGGTTACAGTATTCTTCGACGCAGCGACTGCGGGAAGTTACAAGGCCCAGCTATACAGTGCCAACTTCAACGACACTGCAGCGAATGCAGACCAGCAGTATCTCCTAGTACCGGTATCATCATACCGAACATCTGGAGAGTACATCGCACAGTAATACGACCTTCTCCTCATAAAGAACGGAACGTAAAAGGAACGGGCGCCCCATGGGCGCCCGTTCCTTTTATATTCATCACACGAAACTACTTACTCTTCTTTGCTGGTGTCTTAGCTGCAGGCTTTGCCTTTGCAGAGACTGCCTTCTTTCGAGGAGCAGCCTTCTTAGGCTTGGTTACCGCAACGATGTGCTTCCAACTCTTTCGCAGGTCTGCTACGACCTCCGCAAGCTCCTCAGGAGCAATTGACTTGACCGCCGCGTACTTTGCGATCACGGTGTCAACTACCTTGTGGTAGCTCTCCTCATTGACCTCCTTCAGCTTCTCAAGCTTCTCAATGACCTCACCTTTGGCCTTGAGCGTCCAACCCTTGATCTGCTTTCGCTTCTTCTTGCCTGTGTCGGTTCCGTATAGGAATACCGCACCTGCAACCGTCGCTATTCCAGCAAGAGCGAGACCGATTTCTACACCGTGTCCCTCAGACTTCTTTGCCGGTTTCTTTGATGCCATAGAATGTATCTAGATTAATTTATAAACGAGTTCGTTTCTTCGGTGCATCTTTAGATATTTTACCACGTCCTTTGAAAGTTTTGGTAATAATAGTCCCCAGGGCTGTCGCCACGATCCTCTCGGTCGCACCTCCCCTGTCGAGCAGTGACTCGATCTTGTCCTTGACCATCTCCAGGGTGATCTTGCCCTGCTGGGTCGAGAACTCGATCAGACCCTTGGTCTCTTTGACGATGGCATGAACCTTCTTGAGGATCAGGTACACGTAGATTCCCGCAACGGTTACGAGCAGCAAAGCGATAATTGCCGCGATCGAGCTGATGAAGAAAAAGATTTCCATTTGCATGAATTCACTCATGTATAAAGTATAGCAAATATTTTTATTTTATTTTATTTTCTAAAACGTTTGTGAGGATAACTTTTCAAATTACTCGTCACCGCAAACATCTGGGTTGTGACAGGTTTTCTTTACCGCACCTACTACATATGTTGAACCGTTAAAGGTATATGTCTGCTCGACACTCCGAGGACTAAAATAATTAAGCGTGGTGATAGTTTTTGTTTCAGCGTTGAATTTCGGATTCGGGAGACTTATCAATAATGGATCGCGTTCAAACATTCCGATGACAGAATTGAAAACGTAGTAATCATATTCCTCAAGCGTCATGGCATAGCCTGTGAGCACGGCAACGTCTAAATACCCATCAAAGTTTATATCCTCAACAATGAATCGATCAATATTGCGGCTGGACATGCTATCTACCCATTTTTCTATTCTATCTTCTAAGGAAATTACGTGGACTTGTTCGCCACTTTTGTACACCGTTACTGATGTGTCCGAAGTTACCAACAAGTACTCCTTTGACGCGTACGACTTTTCTCCTGCCTCAACCTTAGAGCATCCTGATTGGCATCCTTTTTCTCGACAGCAGGGATAGGTGCAGCATCCAGAACTTGTGTAGTCTCTTTCTCAATAGCTGGTGGCTGTGAGATATTTTTTGAATGATAGAGCCAACCTCCAACTGTAACGATAAGACCAGTAAGCAGCACTCCTACAAGCACGCTTCCCTTTTGTGTATGTAATTTCATATCCCAATACTATCACCCACAAAACAAAAGGCGCACGCTTTCGCGTGCGCCTTTTGTGCATAAGATGCGTATTATTCTACGAACGTCAGAGCCATTCCGCCCTTTCCGGCTCGACCTGTTCGGCCGATTCGGTGAACGTAATCCTCGTACGTTGATGGGATGTCGAAGTTGATCACGTGGGTAACGCCTGAGACGTCAATTCCTCGTGCGGCAACGTCAGTGGCAATCATGACCTGAGCCTGATTGTCCTTGAACGCCTTAAGTGCCTTCTGTCGGTGCGCGTGTCGCTTGTCTCCGTGTAGAGACTCGACTCGAACCCCCTTTCGGGCAAGTGCCTCGGCAAGACGCTCAACGCCGTGCTTCGTCTTTCCGAATACGATCACTCGATCGAATCCTGGCTTTGACAGCAGGTCTGCAAGCACGTCTACCTTGTTCTCTCCACGCTTGATGTGGATGACGTCCTGGTCAACGCTCTTTGCTGTATCTCCAGTCTTAACTGAGATTCGCACAGGCTCCCGGAGGAACTCGTGGATCAGTCGCTCGATCTCCTTTGACATAGTCGCAGAGAAGAAGAGAGTCTGCTTTTCCTTTGGCATCTGGTCCATCATGTACCGCATGTCGGCAATGAATCCCATGTCGAGCATTCGGTCTGCCTCATCTAGCACTACTGCTGTGAATGTGGACAGGTCGAGTACTCGTCGGTCCATAAGGTCCTTGATTCGTCCCGGTGTTCCGATAACGAAGTTGTTGAAGTACTTCAGACTCTTGATCTGTCGAAAGATAGGAGCTCCTCCTACGCAAACAGCTGAGAACATTCCCATACCTGTTGTAAAGGCTCGGAACTCGTCGTCAATCTGGATTGCAAGCTCACGAGTAGGAACGACGATCAGAATCTGTTCGTCCTTGTTCATAAGAACCTTAGTGATAAGAGGGAGCAAGAATGCCGCCGTCTTACCTGTTCCCGTGTTGGCAATACCAACGACGTCAACACCCTTTAGAACGTGCGGAATCGCGTGGTCCTGAATAGGAGTAGGCGTTACGTAGTTCTTCTTGGCGATGTTCTTCTGAAGCTTTGGGTCCAAATCAAAGTCTGCAAACTGGTGCTGCGGAATGAATTCCACAACCTCCTCAGTTACGACTGCCTTGTTGATAAATCGAGAGATATCGATGTGCTGGCCGGAAAACCGTCCACCTCCACCGCTTCTTCGTGCTGGTCCTCGACTTGGACCTCGGCTAAAGCCTCCGCTGCGTCGTCCACCAAACGATGATCCGGTCGACGGTCCTCGAGAAGATCCTCCTCGGCTACCACCACTAAATCCACCGCTTCTTGTTTTGTTTTGATACATATATATTGAGAATATCCGCGCTATGCGGATATATTAAATTCTAATGATGTAAGGTTGTGTCTCTAAAGATAGTTTTCAAATAAAGACAGAACCTTTATATCTTCGATTTACGTGCCGAAGACAAAAAACTAGTGAGATTTAACTTACCTCACTAGTATACTGTCTTATTTTTAAATGTCAACAAGACGAGAACAGCGTCCTTAAAACCAACGGTACCTGGCCCGATCTTCAAGTTTTTCGACTCGTACGGTAAGTTGGTCAAACTTCTCATGCAGCTCGTCAAAACCCTTTTTGACAATAACGGCAAAGTCTTCAAATTTTTGGTCGATTCGTGCCTCGAGCAAGGCCAGCTTATAGTCAAATTTAGTCTCAAAGACCGCAAGCTTTTCGTCCAGCTTCTGATCAAGTTTCTGCTCGAGTTTGGTATCAAGCAGTTCCTCCATTTTTTGCCAATCCTGCGGTGTCATATATAGATTGTAACCTTATACAACTATCCAGCGCAAGCGTTCACTTGAGCTTTATTTTAAAAGCTCTTTAGTACTTCTTCATCTGCCTCCAGAACCAGGTAGCCTCCTGCCCGATTGCCCATGCTGAGAAACCGTGCAGGTCATACTTTTCGATGAGATCCATCTTCTCCTTAATAGACTGCTCGCTCTCACACCATGTGGTGTAATTCTGGTTGTTTAGCTCATACTTGTAGTAATAGGCTCCGAGGTCCTTATCGTACCCCTTCTTGCGACCTCTAGAACCCTTGTTGTATTCCTTGAGAGCAAGACCCTGAGTCAGGCTGCCTACCCGCATGTTGATCTGGTCATCCCACTTCCAGCAATACAGAGGAATTCCGAGGGAGATCTTCTCGTTCGGGATCTGGGTCATCATGTAGTCCAGGATCTTCTTGGTCCACGGCAACGATGCAACTGGTCCGACAGAGTACGGATCGTCATAAGACATGAGCGAGACAAAGTCAGAGTTGGCAGCGATTGCCTTGTAATCATACGCGGAACTCCAGTCCTGGTTGGACGAGTTCGGATCGTAATCCCTGAATCGTGTAATCACCGCAACGCTAAACTGAAGGTTCTCTTTCTTGAGTGCCTCGTAGGTCTTGGCAACAAACGCGGAGTACATGTCGCGATCCAGGTGGTTGATATTCTCAAAGTCGAACTGCCATCCGGCGTATCCCCTGTCCTCTGCCTCCTCGATCATGAACTCGATGATGTCATCCTGTACGTCCTGCTGAAGCAGAATGTCGGACATGAGAATCTTGCTAAAATCCGCGTTCACGAGGAGTGGAAGGGTGTCGACTCTTTTCTTTTTGGATTCCCGGACAAGCTTTAGACTCTTTGTGGATGGCTTCTTGATCTTGAAGTCGTATCCGACCGTATACATCTGAGGCGCGATGATGTCCACATCCTTGGAGTTCTTTTTGAAATTGTCGTATCCGTAGACGTTATCAAAGTAATAAAACAGCTTCTCGAACGCGAATGCTGGTACAGGAATCGTGAGAGCGAGTAGTAATGCGAGCGCGAGAGCACTCGATGTGATCTTGTGTCTTTTCATATATAAACTATACCACTTATTCGACGATCTCGAAACTCGTCACGTTTACGCTGCCGTCAGCTTCGAATGCATAGGAAAAATTTGCTTCGAACGCATTGTGTCCGTCCTCGTACTCAACAGTTCCCGTTCCGGCGTCGAGGGTGATGTTTGTGACGTAAAAGGTTCCGCCAAGCACCTCCTTTTCCGGCGAAAGGGCCGAGATGTTCTTGGAAATGTAGGCAGTGACCGAATCAGGGTTCTGTACCTCCGGATCGCCTGTTTGAACTTGCTGGGCAGGACGCTCAAGCATCTGGAACGCCAAGAATCCGACAACCAGTATAAGGATGAAAATTAAGACGTTTTTCATGAAGATGTCCAGTATACCATATCGGGATGCGACTTAGAGAAGAGAGGGCCGGATTATTCCCTCGCACTAAACGTCATAGTACCCGCGTCCTTGAGGAGAATCAATGTAAGTGTATTGCCCTCAATAATGTGTGAACCAACAAGACCAAGCAGTCTTGCATACGCCTGCTCAAGCGATTCCTCGCTGCAGAATTTTTCAGTTGCAACAAGAGATCCGATGCTCAGCACCTCGCCGTTCACAGAATATGATCCGCCGAGACTATTACAGTCAGTCGTACTTGTGAGTGTGCCGCCTGCACCGAACGTAAGTTCAAAGTCATCTGGGTTTGCAGGCTCGGCCTCCACACCTCGCGCGTCGACAGAACTTTCCCATAGCCACGTCTTATTCTTTAGGGTCGAGACGGTAGTTGTCGAAACGATTACTGTAGGGGTGACAGGTACGGGAGTATCGTATTGTTGCGCAGGATACTGGTTCATCAGTGCCGCGGCAATCGTACCGAGCACAAGCAGTCCACCGACCGTAATAATGATTTTGTTCATACGTAATGATTATTTGTAATACCTTCAGTATACCAAACCTATGTCGTACTTTTTGTCGAAAGGAACTTTCTGTTGACATAGAACGTTCCGTACCCGACACCAATAACAAGGAACCCGACAACGATCAATGCAAGCGGCCAGCTGATTGAGTCTGCGAAGTACTCGGATGTCATCTTTATGATCCATATCATCAAAAACAGCGCACCGGACATGAGCATCGTTCGGCTCTTTACATATACGCTCAGATAGAACGCACCGAATATCAGCGCGAGTGAAAGTAGGTCAAACAATCCTCCAAAGAACAATGCTGGCGCAAGGACCGCAGACATTCCGATTCCGTACAGGACGTTCTCGACGGCCTTCTTTTCCATCCGCTCTCCCCTTTCGGTCGATTCGCGGCTGAGGTGATAGTAGTACGCGACCAACAGATACGAAATCCCGAGAACCATCACGGTACACCTGCCGACATCCGCAGTGACGTCAAAGAGTCCCGCGATTGTCGCAAGATACGCCCATGAGAAATACATCACGCTCAAGAGGACTAGGATATTCCTTCTGGTATGCCAGAAGGCCGAGAGAAAGAGTGATCCGAACAGAAATCCGGAAAGCGCATTTATAGCGGGAGTAAGCGACATCTCTGCTTCGCGCAAGAATACCAAAACTGCGACCGGTGCGAGCGCAGCCGATATCGCAAAGAACACTTGTGACAAAATTCGCTGGTGCGGCTTGGTCATGTACAGCGCGCCGAAGTAGGTCGCAGTGGCGATTCCTGCAGTAACCACCACTCGTCCGAAGAATCCGATCTCTTCCCAGTTCTGTGCGACCAGTATCACGACTCCGATCACCGCAATGATTGCACCGATGACATAGAAGACATTGGTGATATTACTCGAAGTATCCGCTACGGACATCTCGCCCTGTTGCGAAAGCGCGTTTCGGACATCCTCAGACGTAACCGTTCCCTTTCGTACCTCATCTCGTATCAGCGCAAGTAGTTGTGTTTTGTCCATAGGTAATTAATTAACCCAGCCGATTAGGGTAAAGCTTCCGCCGTAATAATCCTGGTTAGATGGCATTCCCGTAAGCATCTTGCGGCCCGTTCCCTTGGTAATGACATACCCCGAGTTGTTATCGGATCCGAACAACTCGAACACGCCGTCACTGTTGTACTCGTACGACACGTTGTACCCGTCCGGAGAGGAAGGTCCGCTCACGAGTGACAGTTTCTCGGCGTCGGCAAAGGAAATCTCTCGAGACGTATTCTCAGTTACTGAGTAGTAATAAAGAGTAGGTGCGTCTACGTACTCGACCTGCTCATTTGGTGGTGGGAATTCCCTGAAGTCAGCACCTTGTCTTCCGTTAAGCGGCAGTCGAGTGAGCTTTCCACCCTCGATAGCATACTCATATCGATATTGGATATACGCATACGGATATCCCATCGATCGCGCATTCTTTTCCTGCATGTCTATATATATGAAGTCGTGCTGCGGACTGATCCTCATCGACGGTACCGCGATAACGAGTGCCAGTATTCCTATAAAAATGATTGGTAATGCGATTGCCACGATAAGTGGCAGATGTTTCTTTAGCATGTCTCAAGTATACCAAATACGCTTTGTGCACGCATAGGGGTTACGCACCACGCGTCCGTGATACACTAGTGGCATGGACCCACAACTCAAGCAGGCTCTGGACGACCAGAACACGAAGATCGACGCAATTTACAAGTCAGTCGAAAAGACACGCAAATACATGTTCTGGACCGGGGTCGCGACGATCGCATTTTTCGTTCTGCCTCTTATCGCAGCCGCGTTTCTCATACCTTCTATTATAGGAGGCTACATGCAGACGCTTGGAGGGCTGGGATTGTAAAATTCTCGATTGAAATACTCATAAGAAAAAGCGCGGACCTAACGGTCCGCGCTTTGCTATTGAACAAAAACCTCTACTCAGGTGTCGGCTTTTCCCCTTTTGGGTATGATCCGAGCAGGCGAAGATAGCTGGCGTTCTTGCACAAATCAGCGACAATAACTGACCCTTGCACATCACTTTCATGGCAGTCGCATTCGCAGTAGAACACATACTCGGACATTCTCCCGATAGGAATCGAATGGATCGAAGACATGTTTACCCCCAGATGTCCTATCGTGCCAAGCGCATGCATCAGTGATCCGGGTGAATTGGGCACGCCGAATACGAATGCCATCCTGTCGTTACCAGTCGGCGCAGAATGCCTTCTTCTCCCAACAAGGTGGAATCGTGTCGTGTTGTCTCCGCTATCAGCGAGGTTCTCGGTAACGATTACGAGATTAAAGTGCCTTGCGGCAAACTTCGAGGCGATGGCGGCGACTGGTTCGTCGGACTGAGCAACCATCCTGGCTCCCTCGGCCGTACTTGATACAGGCACCCCCATAAAGCCTTTTTGCTGCAGGGATCTCCTGCACTGGGAAATGGCCTGCGAATGGGAGAAGACCTTCCTCACGTCACTCATCTTCGTACCAGGACGAACCATAAGGTGGTGGTGAATCGGCACGAACGCCTCACCGAATACGCAGAGCGCAGGAAACACCTCCCGATCAATCCAGCAGCTGATAACCTCGGCGACAAGTCCGCCAATCGAGTTCTCGATAGCGACAATCCCTGTCGTCATGTCATGATCAGAATCAACTTGTGCGAATATCCGCTGGTGGCTTTCCACCAACGTGATGTCCGCGTCATCAAAGTGGTCATTCAGGCCATACCTGATACCGAGCGCGACCTGATGTCCATACGTCCCCTCGGGACCGAGCGTGTAGATTTTATTCATTATTAAATTGGGTTGAACGTTCAGGACGATACTACCCTACTTGCCCTAAACCACAAACCCACTTGACGCGATAAGCTCAAGCTTCTTCTCCCTTGTCAGCTGCTTCAGCTCCCACTCACGCTTGAGCGCTGCGCCCTTGGTCTCATGAGATTCGGAATATTTCAACACAACAGGCCTCCGGGATTTGGTGTATTTTGCCCCTGTCTTGCCCAAGTTATGCACAGCCACACGCTTTTCAATATCGTTGGTAGAGCCTATATATAAGGTCGAATCAGCGCACTCAAGAATATAGACATAATACATATGCACCAGTATACCTCGATTTGGGTTGCTTTATTTCCATAAACTGCATACACTAATAGATTACTCTGGTTTTGTGTTGTAAGGAACGGCTAAAACATACGTTATATATGATGAACCGACGCCTAGAAAAAAAATTCATACAGACCTACGACCTTCACTTTGATAAGATCTTCAAGTACTGCTACTATCGCCTCAGCGACAGGGAGCTTGCCAAGGATCTCTCTCAGCAGGCTTTTATGAAAACATGGGTGTCGCTTCAGGACGGTTCAGCGATCGACAACATTCGGGCTTTTGTATATACAACTGCCCATAATTTAGTGGTAGACTGGTACAGACGAAAGAAAGAGGTCTCGCTCGAGGTATTGGCGGAGGACGGGTTTGACCCGACTGACCCTGCCCAACGGCCAGAGGACGACGCGGAGTTCGAGTCACTGCTCAGGATTCTTGACGAGCTTTCCCCTGAGGACAAGGAGCTTATCCTTATGCGCCACGTCGAAGGCATCAAGCCTCGAGAAATCGCACGAGCAATGGACACCGACTCAAATACTATATCGGTCCGCATTCATCGGGCAACACGCAAACTGAAAGTGATTCTGAAAACCAAACACATATGAAAACATTTAAATTTCACAGACTTATGTCAAAACTTAAATCCCCATCTTTAACGCGAACTGAGCGAAAAGCTTTGCGTTCCGAATTTCTAATGAAGACTGGGTTGAGCGATGCTCCTCCCAGTTATTTTTTTAATATGCTTCCACGGTATGCTGCCGTCACTGCCTACAGCTTCCTCATTGCTGTAGTTTTCGTATCACCCATTGCTTTTTCGGCAGAAAAGTCCGAGCCAGGTGACCTTTTATACCCGATCAAGGCTGTCGTAAACGAGCCCATCAAGAAAGCGGTGAAGGTTGTGATTCCTCACAAAGTGGAACGCAAGCAGGACGAGGAGGATGAGGAGGAAACGGAAGACCGTGATAAAAAATCTCGCAAGAATAACTCGAGTCGAAATGACGACGGAGATGAAGATGAAGACGACGAAGGTGACTCTGATGACGAAGACGACCGGGACAGAGACGCAGATGATGAAGATGAAGATGATCAGGAGACCTCATCTACAGTAAAAGCAACCGGGCAGACAGCCGCGGACAGTAGTAAGAGCGTTGTGCCCAGCACGACAACAGTCCCCTTGGTTCCTGTGGTTACCAAACCTGCCACAAGTAGTTCCGCAAGCTCCTCGATTCCCACCCCCGTTCCGCCAGAAGACACCGCTAGCTCTACTACGGATGAGGTAGAACAAACAGAAGAAGTGTCGCCTGAGAAAGCAACGGCCACAGAGGCCGAAGTCACCACGGAAGAAGCTGGTGCAGGGGGCGACAACTTCAAGGACGTACTCAAGAAGGCAGGCGATACGGTCAAAGATACAGTTCAAAAAATAAACTTATCCATATAAGTCCTTTTTTATTTATACGGGGCTGTAAGAAAATCCGAACTTCGGCGTTACATATGATGTGGAATTATACAGATAACCCATCTTCGTATGAACAAACACTTTGGAATAGCAATATTGGGAGGACTGATCCTAGCGGCAGTGACCGCACTTCCCTCCTTTTCCCACGCAATGGAACTTGCGCTTACTTTAGATACAAACGTACAGGTTGATGTACAAAACAATAATAATGACGACAAACAGGCAAAAATCGAAAGTGACACCAGGGTACAGGGCGATCTGAAAACAGAGCCCGATCCTGAAGACAAGGAAGATAAATCCCGTGATGAAAGCGTGAGCGAAAAGGAAAACCGCTCCGGATTCTTCGGACGTGTCTGGGCGATGTTCCAGGGTAATACTGACAAGAACCACAAGGAGGCTACAGCAGCCGATGACGACATCATAGTCGCAAGCAGTACCGTTGATGCAGATGCATCGACTGATGGACCAAGAATCTACTGGCTCAGGACTTCGATGATCGGACCAGGCTCCGTCACAGTTGCATGGATAAGTACCCAGAAGACTAGCAACAAGGTATGGATCGAAAAGGACAGTGACATAGACACGAGTGACATCTCCGCATATAGCGACAACTCATTCTCATACTTTCATAAGCTCAAGGTAGATACTCTCGAGGCAAACACGACATACTACTTCAAGGTTGCAAGCACCGACAAGGGTGGCAACACTACAATCTCAACTCTCTCATCATTCACTACTCGGGTTGAGTAGTGAGCAAGCACAAAATACTTATAGCCAATTCGTATTTTATAACCTACTGGAAAGCCGCAGCAATGCGGCTTTCTGGTTTTAGGGGGGGTGATAACTTCGTTTACCAATCTCCACATTTCAAAGAATTTCAATATTCATCAACATATTTTGAGCGTTTTAGCACATTGTAACGCCACCTTTCATTATTTGACTTTATATATAAAATATGCTATTATATACCATGTTCTTTTATATTGTTTACTGGGCGGTCGCAGCCAAAAGTCCTCGGTGATCCGAGGGTTCCTGGCTACGACTGCTCGCACGGTTGTGACCATACCGTAGCAAGAAACAAAAAACACGCTGACTTATGAGTGACTCGGCATCATCGCTCCTCGGAACAGAGGGGCCGCTCGCAGACCTGGTCGAAAAGCTCAACGGTCCTAACGGACAGTTGTGGCTTACGAACCTCAAGCGCTTCCTGCGCAAGGAGATTCCGTGGGTCGACAACGACTCCCGGAACTTCATCGTCAAGACGCTTCCTCCCGTCTTTGCCGACGGCAAACTCTACGCCTTCGCAATGGTTGAGGGAGGAAACCTTGTCCCGCACGAATCGCGTACGGCCACTACACTGACAGAAGCGGCGATCGCTCGCAACTTCAAGCCAGTATGGGGATCAAGCGTTCACAGTCTGGTGATTAGGGAGTTTACCAAGAACTGGGAATCCCACGGGCACGAGAAGGTCACCTTCCTCTTCGGAGACAAAGGAAGCCAGACCTGTGATAAGGGGGTACAATGGACTCACCTTCCTGACGTAGCCTTTAGATCTCAGCCAGCTGGCCCTCCCAAGTTTGGAGCTACGGACAAGTTCGTCTTCTTGGTGGAGATCTTTAAGCCCGAATTCAAGGACGACTGAACACAAGCAAAACAGCAACCGCTTTTAGGATATTTGGCACCCAAATCCTAACCCCAGCAATTCTGCTGGGGTTTTATTATTTATTTCATATTGGGGTGATAACTCTGTTTACCAATCTCCACTTTATATTGCCCAACTATCCCCTGTTCGCAAACAATTTCCCAAGCCTAATGACCTCGTAATCATACTTCTCGTCAAAGTGCTCAAAGACCGGCTTCAGTTTGGTCGTACCGAGTTCAGCGAAGGCCTCGATAACTTTATTCAAAATCTTTTTATCTTTCTCTTTTTCCGGCTTGAGATATTCGACATCATCCAAGGTAATCATCTTCTGCTCGAGCAGTTTGTCGACATGATCATAAATAGTATTCTCTGAAATATCACGCTCCAGCGAGATCATCTTGATCGGCATTTTCTTGAGAACGAGTTCCTTGGTTTCCTCGTAGGTATTCTTCTTGACCTCGATCGCCTTCTTCTCACGCTTGCGCGGCTCAAGGTCCGCACCGATGGCGATCAGGAAGTTTTTCTGGTACTCCTCGATCTTGGCCTCCTCCGTTATGGCGATGCGCTTGGTACAGATATCGGACAGTTCCTTGAGCCGCTTGTCGAAATCCAGAACGCCCGGATGGACCTCCAGTGCCTGTCTGTTTATACCCTTCAAATCAAGCCCGCCAAGCGTCCGCAGTCGAGAAAGCGCCACATATCCCTGACCGGGCACAAAGGCCTCTGAGAGGTCAATTGAGGCGCTGTCGAGGGTCATTCCCTGGCTCTTGTGGATCGTTACGGCCCATGCCAGCTTGAGCGGGATCTGGAACACCTCGGCCACCAATTTTCCCTGGTCCTCTATGGCCCATGACTGCTCCTGGGCTACGTACCTATCACCCTCTTTGGTTTCTACAACCGGGAACCCGTCATCAAAGTCAATGATTACTCCCGTCGTTCCGTTTACATATCCCTGAACTGGATTGTTCTTGGTGAACATAACGCGTGCACCGATCTTGAGCACCAGTTCCGCAGGAGAAAGACAACCGCGCTTGAGCGCCTCGACACCACTGGCCTTGCCGCGTGACGTCATCTCGTAGATCTCAGGCTCGTCCTCGATTTCCTCCAATTTCATCATGTTGAACTTGTCCACGTCTGTGTTGTGCGTATAGAGTCTGGTCAGCTCGTCCGTCTCGATATGCGAGACCATATCCATCAAAGTCTGCCGCGTCTCGTCCGATACCTCGCCCGTTCGCATCTCGTTTAGAATATTTAAAAGTGTCTCGTCGTCCTGTCTGAACTGCTCGTCCAGATAGCACACGTGCAGGTCAGCCATCTTCCAGCTGCGCGCCTTGAATGCGAACGGCGTTCTGATCTCATTTTCAACTTCCATCTGGTACGAGATTTCCTCATCGAGATTGATGGTGAGTGAAGCCTGTTCCATCTGCACCTGCGGCGAGTATCGTTCGATAGGTGGAAGTTGAAAGAAGTCTCCCGATAAAATTATCTGCAATCCACCAAACGGCTTCTCTTTTCTCTTGAATGTCTTGCATACACGATCAACCATGTCGAGCATGGAGTCCTTGAGCATCGAGACCTCGTCGATGATCAGCACCTTCACCTTCTCGAAGCGCTTCCACATATATTGCTGCTGCTCGAGGTAATCCAGGTCGCGAGCGGACAGGTGGTCCTTGATGCCGACGCCCGACCATGAGTGGATCGTCATGCCTCCGATGTGAGTCGCGGCGATACCCGTCGACGCGGTAATGGCCACCTCGACTCCTCGGTCGCGCAGGTATTCTATATACGTGTTGAGGACGTATGTCTTACCGGAACCCGCGGGCCCAGTTAGGAACACGTTCTTCCCCATTTTAAGTAGCGTTAAAGCCTCTGTTTGCCTCATGGGAAGAGTATAGCATATGGGGATAATGGAATTCTAAGGAATAAAGGTCTTTAAAAAACTATTGGCTTGATTCATTAAATAGCGGTTGACTTTTTTTAAAAAGATTGTACCATCACTGCAGTTATGCACATTCGCACATTACTCGCCTATTGTCTGCTGAGTCAGTTTGGCTTTGCACAAAATTTAGTCCAGACAACCGACGGCATTTGGAGACCAATACCTGTTTTCCTTGAAATGCGAGAGCGGCTCGAGAAAAACGACATCTTCCTGGAAGCAAACGGTGCATTAGGCATCAACAACAAGGGAAAAGTAGTTGTGGTTACCTGCGCTCATGCCTTTGACGACATTACAGGCTCTGAAAGACTTAGCCCTGACGGGATCTGCTTTGAGTTGCCCGGCCTTGAGCAAGACAAGGACGTTGCGCGCGGTATCGCCAACTGGAATCCGGATAAGCCGGTATGGATCGCGTCGTTTGTCCCCGAACAACAGCGCGTGGTCGAAGTCGAAACCCATCCAAGAACAACTTCCTTGCTCGAAGAGGTTTCCGCGACCGTTGGTACAATTATCAGAGGAAATCATGACGAGCTTGGATGGGAAGCGTACTCAGAAATACCCGGGGACTCACAGGAGAAGGGACTGTTTCAACCAGGTGTATCTGGCTCTCCCTTGATTCAAGATGGAAGAATTGTCGGCGTCGTATCATGGATACTTCACGAACCAAAGGGCAAGTACGAGAAACAAATCGTCGGCTACTCGCTTTTCGGTCAAAAACCCAGAAGCCGAGCTCTGATTTACTCAACCATTATCCTCATACCGTTATCGCTTGTATTCGGAATGCTACTGATCACAAAACTCATCAGACGCAGGAACAAAAAGAAAATATGAGCACTCACCCCTTAGTAGCTTCGGCGAACTGGGGTGATTTTTTTTCACCAAAATTGTACATAAAGCCCTACCCGAACGTAAACGTGAAGATCTCAAAGCCAGCAGCCGGAACCTCGATCTCGAGTATGTGGGTTCCGTAATCTGATCCCTCAATAAGGGTGTACAGAGAATCGGCCTGCACGGTTATTGTCTTAATCACCACACCGTCCCTTTTGATGGTCACGGGGATCCCGCCGGCGTTCTCTGAACGTGCAACCATGTATACGTTCTTGGCATCATACTTGAACGTAATCTTACCGGCACTTTCGCTGGTTGCAGACTCGAATCCGACGTTCCACTTTCCACCTAGATACAATGCGTTTGTCCTAAGTGACTGCATGTCAGGAACAACGAAGTCCTGCACCCCTGTCTTTTGCGATGTCCCGTTTGCAAGCAGCTGGTTTCGCCCTGCCCCAAAGTACACCTCGGGACTCTTTACCTTTGATCTCTCTGGCGTTGCGACATTTGGATTTACGATATCTGTAGGAATTACAACCGTATTTCCTTTTCGTTGGTTGAGCTCGACAAGCGCCTTCTGAATCTCACGCTCGGTCTCTGCGTAATCTCCCTCGCCGATATGGTCGTACACGATGTTGCCATCGACGTTGATCAGATACTTGCGTGGCCAGTACTGGTTGCCGTACGCGTTCCATGTGGCGTAATCGTTATCAAGGACGACAGGATACTTAATACCAAATTTCTCAACTTCCTGTTCCACGTTTTCCTGTAGCCGCTCGAACGCGAACTCAGGGGTGTGAACGCCGACGATCTCGAATCCGTATTCCTTATATTTGTCATACCACGCGTTCAGATACGGGATAGTTCTCTGGCAGTTGATACAGCTATATGTCCACACATCAAGCAAGATGACCTTGTCTCCCTTGAGCTCGGCGAGCGTAATCGCCTTGCCATCAGTGTTCACGAAACCGCTCGGCTTTACCAATTCCGGTGCAGGCTTAACCTCACCGGTGTCTTCTGTTTTGTCATTAAGTCTCAGCAGCTTCTGCTCAAGCTTGGAGACGTCACCAAATCCAGACTCGAGAAGCTTCTTCTCGAGCTTCTTGTCTACGCCAGTCAAAACGAGTATTCCGATTATGATAAAAATGATTCCGAGTACCTTCTTGAACTTTCCGCTCGAGTCGGAAATCCCACCTAGCTTGTTTGCAAACTTTTGGCCAAAGTACGCGACGACCAAAAGTATTCCGACAAGTCCGATCGCATACGCGAAGAGATACGTGACACCAAGTGCAAGGGACTGCGGCAGAACCGTCGCGAGAATGATGAAATAGGTCGGACTGCATGTAGAAAAGACAGGACCGAGTGACGCGCCGATTATCACGTCACCCCAAAAGCTCTGCTTCTTATATCCAGTCGCTAGGACTGTGTTGGACTTTCTGTTCAACTTTGCAATGAACGGAATCTTTTCCCACACCTTTGGAAACAGCGTAACGATACCGAAGATGAGGATAATCACTCCTGACACGATTGACCACGTAGACGCCGGGACCTGTATGAACAGCGTACTCACCTTGAGAAAGAGTGTGAAGAGGATGATTGACGCGCCGAGTGATCCAGCGATCACGAACGCCTTCCTCATGCCGGGTTTCTTTCCGTCGACGGTTGTTACCGAGCTTCCGACTATCACAGGAAGGAGCGGCAGCGTACACGGCGCAAGTATCGTTAGAATTCCTGCAACAAACGAGATAAGAAGTAGGATCATGGTGTTATTTTACGCTATTAAATTTCCAAAGGATACCATCCTTTATAACCAGCACGAGATTTCTCATGCTGGCAAAAAGAATGCTACTTTGCTGGCATCAGAACTGTATCGATCACGAACGTCACTCCGTTTCGAGAGATGACATCGGCAGTCTCAACTGTCGCTGAACCGTTTACCATAATCTTGCCGTCCTTCTTGGTGATCTTAAGTGACTCACCCTGAACAGTCTTAAGCATCTGGCCATCCTTGAGGTCAGCAGCTGTGTATCGTCCTGCCACCACGTGGTATGTCAGGATGTTTGCAAGCATCGCCTTGTTCTCTGGCTTGAGGAGCGTATCAACTGTACCTGCTGGAAGCTTGTTGAACGCTGCGTTAGTAGGAGCGAACACGGTGAAAGGTCCTGCGCCCTGAAGCGTCTCAACCAGTCCTGCTGCCTTTACTGCGGCCACTACCGTTGTTACGTTGTTCGCGTTCATTGCGTTCGCAACAATATCAAGGTTCGGCGTCATAAGCGCTCCACCCACCATCACTCCCTCCTGCTTCATGTTGTCATTATTCTTCACAACTTCGTTCTTGCTCGTATCGTTCATCATTGCGCCGTCGTTATCAGGGTTGTTTGATGAAGCGATCATTATTCCACCGATCACCACAACACCAATCACGATAGCTGCTATTATTCCGTTGTTCATAGTATTTTAGTTATTTGTTAAATCTCTTTTGAGTTCTCGATTATCTTTTCGAGAACGACGATATATGAAAGGACATCAGATATACCAATACCTGTAAGTAACTTCTTCATATGCGCACGGAGGTGTTTCTCTGTCTTCTCGACAAATCGAGTGCCCTGCTCCGTGAGATGAATAATTTTTACACGACTGTCCCGAGCATCACCCCTGGAAGCTGTCAGTTTCATCCCATTAAGATGCGTGAGTAGCGAGGTAACAAACGGGGCTTCTACGCCCAATTCCTTGGCAAGGTGCGCTGCCCTCATGCCGCCTTTGTTATCACAAAGGAGCCCGAGCAAGGCCCACTCAACCGTCGAGATACCTTCGTCGGTCAATGCGTCCATCGTGTGCCGCTTGAGCACGCGATACGCCTTGGCCTGCAAAAGCCCCACACGATATGTCGTCCTGTTGTGTGAGCCCCTTTGAATCTTCTTTAGAATTCCTGTCATTGTAATTATGTATCCTTAGCTCATACCCGCATTCCTAAATATATACAGACTGTCTGTTTGTATATACTTAAGTAACTTAAGTATATACCCTCAGCCCGAGAATGCAAGAAGTTATCCACTCCTCTCCATACGTCAAAAGCGAGAACCGATGCCCCTCGGTTCTCGCCCTTGCTGTATGTCTCTTTTATGTACCTATTTACGATGTAAGGTCGGTAGACTAAGCCATTGAAAACGCGGGCAGAATCAGTGACCCTAACGCTATCAACATGCTAAAGATTATTATTTTCATATTCTCATAGTGTTATTTGGCAATACTACGCGAACGTGAAGTGAGGTGTATCTCGCTTCTCTATCTGTGACGGTCTTACGTAGGTTTTATTACACACTATCCTTCCTATCCGTAATCGAGTGTTTGCTGTGTCCAAAAAAATTCGACGCCGCGCCGTGAACGAGTTCCTCCACATAATCCCTTCCTTTCACCGCGAGCGAATGAAGAAATGGCGTTCTCTTCGCCGCATATATTTCCTTCAGATCATTATCCCTGCCCATGACATAGTCAGTCAGCACAATTGCTGAGATTGCGGAATACGTCATACCAGTTCCGGAGAATCCTGTCGCATACAGAATCCCGTTGTCATCGAGCGGTCCGATTGCCGCAAGACCGTCCACCGGCTCAAGGATGGGACCCTTCCACCTGTTTGTAATATCATACGCATGGGAAGGAATGATCTTATTGAGATACTCGTGCAGCGCATTGAAATTTCTTTCCTCATCGATATGAATGTCACTTCGATGATCCTCACCTCCGATTATCATGCGGCTGGTTCCGCTCTTCTCATCCCTGTTGTCTATCCTGAAATAATGGTAAGGATTATCCATATCCTCATACAAGCCCTCCTCTATCTGCAGGCCGTGAACTGTTGCCTCTAAAACGTATGAAGTATATATTCCCTTTTTGAAATAGAGTCTGAGCGGTTGGTCAAAGGGCTCATACGTAGCAACGACTGCCCAGCTCGCATACAGCATCTCATCTTCAACCATCACGATAACTCCCGTCTCGTGATCGAGGCCCAGTCCTTTTTTATGCGCAGCCTCGATGGTCAGTACGTCAGTCGCTTCGACATGCTCATACACCTTCACCCCCTGATTCTCACAGAGCTTTCTCAATGCAAAAATAAACTTGAGCGGATGAAACTTTGCCTGGTTGCGTACCTCCATGTGTCCCTTGTTCTCAAATCCCAGACCTGAGTAGCCCGCAATAAGCAGCGCGTCTACGCCCAGTTCGAGCGCAGAAGCGTGTTCCTCCTTCAGTTCCTCGAACTGTTTTTCGGTATTCGCATAGATGTAGTTGGAGCAGGTTCTAAAATCACAATCAATGTCATGCTCGATTGAGATCTTCTGAAGGATACCAAGCGCGTGTCGATGTGAGCCGATGATTTTTTTCGCAGTCTCCTTTCCAAAGACTGAGATGAGATCTTTGTAGTCAGTATCGATAACCTCGGTCAAGAATGCCGTAGTATGGGACGTGACCCCGCTTCCAATCATGTTCTTTTCTAGCACGATGACCGACTTGCCTTCCTTTGAGAGAAAGTACGCGGCCAGCATTCCTGCCATCCCTCCTCCGATTATGAGGACATCGGCTGCACGATGGCCGGTCATGAATCTCTTATGTGCCTCCGTTTTGGAATCTCCAGCATGTTGCACAATGTCCTTCTGCCACGACGTGAGTCCCTCATCATGTAAGATGGTATCGATTTTTTTCATAGTACGTATAAGTTAGTTCCTGTAATACGAATCAGTAGTGCTTATAGTAGTTATGACGTCTGGAACGGGTTTTTATTGCAAAAGAGGGG
>JAYTLZ010000012.1:0-22509 GCA_043728995.1 Minisyncoccota bacterium | reverse complement strand
GTATTAGATAAATTAAATTTAAAGTATGTCTAAAGTTAAAGCCGGTGGAGTATCAAAGAACCTCACCGATTCACAGCCAAAGTTTCTCGGAATCAAGATTGCCGACGGTCAGAAGACCAAGGCAGGGGCGATTATCGTGCGACAGCGAGGAACCAGGTACCTTTCAGGTGGCAACACCGGACTTGGAAAGGATCACACTATCTTTGCTCTCAAAGAAGGAGTCGTAAAGTTCTCGAACAAGCGAAAGACCCGATTTGACGGAAAGCAGGTGGTTCGAAAGCAGGTTCAGGTTATCTAAACTTCAATAGGTACGAAAATGAAAAAACGGCTGCCCAAAAGGTACGCCGTATTTTTCTGCTGAAAAAACGGCTGGTGCTCGCGCCGTCGCACCACAAGAGTACTTCTGCTTTGATGAATCAAAGCATGTCGCGCTCCGCAACACCTTTTGGGCAGCCGTTTTTGTTTTCACCCTATATCGTCTTGATCTCAATCGTGAACTCACCCGTCACGTGCGGAGACTTCACCTTGATGACATGCGTACCAGCCTCCTTCAGCTCAAAAGGTACGATGTACTTCAGGTCAAAGGTAATTCCCTTCTCCTTGAAGATCTTCTTGAGTTGTTCAGTCTTGAACTTTGAAAATAGATGCCCTTGTGCGTTTGCAGCCAGCTCGACTACAAGTTTCTGTGCAGAAAGCTTCTCAATCTCGGCCTTCATACCCTCTACCTGAGCATATGCCGAGTCAGCAGCCTGCTTCTTGCGAGCTTCCAGAGCGGCAATTGCCTGAGGAGTCGCAATTACGGCAAGTTTTTTGGGAAGGAGCGCGTTCTGGGCGAATCCGTCCGCCACGTCCTTTACCTCATCCTTCTTGCCTATTCGTGGAACGTCTTTCAGAAATATAACTTTCATATCAGTGTGTTATTTGAGTAATTCGAGCGCCTTCTGCAATTGATTGTCCACCTTCTTTTCCTTGAACAGCTCCGTGTCGAAATCGACAACGTGGTCAGGAGTCAGACCCCCGTTCGAGATCGAGTTGCCGTTTGGCGTGAGCCACCGAGCGATGGTCACCTTAAGAGCGGTCGTCGGAGTAATGTCTACCAACTCCTGCACGGATCCCTTTCCAAATGACTGTTCCCCAACTAATTGAGCAACGTCATGCTCCTTGAGTGCGCCCGCCAAGATCTCGGACGCAGAGGCAGATCCCTCGTTGATCAGAACGACCATTCGGAGGTCGGACTTGAAGATATTGTACCCCTTGCTGCGGAACACCTTAGCCTCCTCACCAGATCCGAAGTCCTCGGATACCACAACCTTGCCCGCGGGCAGGAACCAGCTTGCGATATCGACTGACGCGTCAAGATATCCTCCCGGGTTACCTCGTAGGTCAAGTACGAGCTTTGACTTCTTGGAGGTAACGAACTGTCGGAGCGCGCCTCTGAACTCGGACGTTGCCCCAGTACCGAACGTATACAGCCTGATAACGAACACGTCGCCAATTGTCTCGGTCTCGATTGTAGGAACGACGATCGTGTCTCGAGTAATCTTGACCTCCTTAAGCGCCGCCTCACCGTCTCGGATGATTTCCAACGTCACGATTGTACCCTTCTCTCCGCGGATGATCGTTACCGCCTCCTCCACACTCATACCCTGCGTGTCCGTACCGTCGATTGTGACAATCTTGTCACCTGGGAGCATGCCGGCCTTTTCGGACGGTGACCCCTTGAGAGGTGCGACAACAGTCAGGAAATCATCCTGAATGGCAACCTCCATCCCTACCCCGCTGAACGTCCCGTTAATGGAGTCGTCAAAGTCCTTCTTGAGCTCTGGCGTAAAGAATACGGTATACGGATCACCGACTGAGTCCACGAGTCCAGAGATCGCTCCGTAGATCTTTTCCTCATCAGAAATTACCTGTGTCGACGATGCAGAAACAAACTTCTCATTGAGCTCGTTCCACACCTTCCAGAAAGCGGTCAGGTCCGCCTGCTCGCTCGCCTGCGTCCGTGCAGAAAAAGGAAAAGAGTGGTTTCCAGCAAAATATCCCGCACCAAAACCGATCAGAACGGTTGCAAAAATTCCAACAAAAATTTGTCCCCGGAGTTTTGAATTCATTGGTTCAGTATCTCAATTTGTGTGCAAAAAGTCAAAGTAGTTTTTGCCATTCAGTGCTATACTTTCATCATCATGATGTACACCTATAAGCACGACACGGTAACGTGGATTGACCTTGAGAATCCGACCAGGGACGAGGTGCGCGAGCTGATCGAGCAGTACTCAATCGACCCGGTCGTTGCCGAGGAACTGCTCAATCCGACACACAGGTCACGTGTCGACATGCACAAGGATTACATCTACCTCATCCTCCACTTCCCTACGCAGTTCAATCCCAAGCACACGGGAGTAAAGCACCGCATCGACGAGATCGACTTCATTATCGGTAGGAATTTCATCATTACCACCAGATATTCGTCTATCAATACCCTGCTCGAGTTCTCCAAGATATTCGAGTCTGATTCCCTGCTCGAGCGAAAGCACCTGACCAAGCACGCCGGCTTCGTCTTTTATCACATGATTCGAAACATCTACAAGTCCCTCTATGTAAAGGTAGATGACATCAAGACAACATTGTCAGTGTTCGAGGACCAGATCTTCGAGGGACACGAGCGTGACATGGTGCTAGAGCTGTCCAAGATGAGTCGCGTAATCCTCTACTTCAAGGAGTCGCTTAGCCTGCACAAGGACATCCTTACCTCTTTTGAGACTGCAGGACAAACGCTTTTTGAAAAGGAATTCCAATTCTATCTGCGTGCGGTGACCGGCGAGTACCTTAAGGTCGAGAACTCCATCGAGTCTGCTCGGGACTATCTGCACGAACTGCGCACGACCAATGACTCCCTCCTTTCTACCAAGCAGAACGAGATCATGAAAACACTGACCGTCGTCAACTTCATCATCCTTCCCCTCAACCTGATCACGGGACTCTTTGGAATGAACACAGACAACAACCCAATCGTCGGGCACCTTTTCGACTTTTGGATAATCGTTCTCATTATGCTAGTGTTGACCATTATATCTACCGTGATATTCAAGCGAAAGAACTGGCTATAACAACATGATTAGACTCAAGAACACTCTTACAGGAACGACAGACGAGTTCAAACCGATTGATTCAAAGGCAATCGGCATGTATAACTGCGGTCCGACCGTATACGGCAAGGTGCATATCGGCAACATGCGCGCGTATGTCTTTGCCGACCTGGTCAAGAACGTTCTGATGTACAACGGGTATCGGGTTAAGCAAGTCATCAATATCACTGATGTCGGACATCTCGTAGACGACGGTGACGACGGAGCAGACAAGATAGAAGAGCAGGCCAAAAAGGAACAGCAGGACGTGAAGTCAATCACGCACAAGTACACTGACTATTTCATGTTTGCGACGCAGGCACTCGGCATCGATTCGTCAGACATCGAATTTCCACACGCTTCTGATCATATACAGGAGCAAATCGACATGATCAAGCGGCTTGAGGAAAAGGGTCTCGCATACGTCACTTCAGATGGCGTTTATTTTGATACCGCAAAGTTCCCCGCCTACGGCGAGCTTGGACATATTGATATAAAGGGATTGCAGGAAGGCGCACGCGTCGAAAGAAACGACGAGAAGCGCAGCGTGACCGATTTTGCCCTGTGGAAGCTCTCCAAGGAATCTCGCCTGCAGGAATGGGAATCACCATGGGGAGTCGGATTCCCCGGATGGCATATCGAGTGCTCGGCAATGGCTGAGAAATACCTGGGCAAAACTTTTGACATACATACAGGAGGAGTAGACCACATCCCTACCCATCACAACAACGAGATCGCGCAGTCAGTTGGTGCAAACGATGCCCCTCTTGCCAATTACTGGCTGCATGTCAATCACATCACGATTGATGGCCAGAAGATTTCCAAGTCCATCGGCAACACGGTGTATATAGAGGACCTGCAGGCAAGAAGTATCTCTCCCCTCGCCTACAAGTATTGGCTCTATACGTCGCACTACTCGACACTTTCAAACTTTACATACGATGCGGTTGAGGCTTCGCAAAAGGCCCTACATAAGCTGTACACGTTTTTGGCACAGCAAACCGGGACTGGCAAGACAGACGCCGGATACAAGGAAAAATTTACCGCACTTATTAATGCAGACCTCGATACCCCAAAGGCAATTGCGCTCATATGGGAACTGATGAAGGACTCTCTCGTTTCCGCACCAGATAAAAAAGCCGCACTTTTAGATTTTGACGAAGTCTTGAAGCTTGGATTTAGCGATGTGCGACCAGCAGATACAGACAGCGTTGAAATCCCTCAAGAAATTATTGAAATGGCTCAAAAGCGTCAGCACGCCCGAGCTACCAAAGACTTTGCACTCGCTGACGCGCTACGGGAGAAACTTGCCGAGTCAGGCTATGCGGTCAAGGATACCGATACAGAAATCGGGTTCACAATCGAGAAGTTATAAATCTGTGTTGTAGTTTTTGCTTTTACCTTATAAACAAAGGGTGTTAACACCTGTGCATAACTTTTCACTTCCTGTACAATGAGTCCATCTGATACTGTTAAAGTCATGGCAAATTCCCTCAAAATCCCACCCCAAAGTCTCGAATCCGAAATGGCAGTTCTTGGTGCAATTTTGCAGCGACCTGACTGCCTCTATGACGTGACCGACGTACTCCAGGCAACCGGGTTTTACTCTGCCCGAAACAGGCTCGTGTACGAGACGATCGTCGAACTTGCCAGTAAGAGCGTTCCGATCGACTCAGTTTCCGTGCTGGAGCGACTCAAGGACACAGGGTTGATCGAGCGCGCAGGAGGCGCGGCGTATCTTGGTGAGCTGATGGACTTTGTACCAAATACGGCCAACATCAAGCATTATTGCGAGACCATCATCAAGAAAAAGATCATGCGAGACCTTCTGGATGCTGCAGATCACGTCATGGGACTCGGATACGACGAGTCGATGGACCTCACCGAGATACTCGACATGGCTGAAAAGAAGATCTTCGACGTGACCAACCTGTCTGCAGGATCGCAGAACGTATACGAGCTCGGAAAGATCGTGGGTGACGCATTCGACCGACTCGATCGACTGCACAAGTCCGGTGACGCGATTCGAGGAGTTCCGACGGGATTCCGCGCACTCGATAACAAGCTATCGGGATTCCAGAACTCTGACCTCATCATTCTTGCCGCACGACCTTCCATGGGAAAGACTTCCCTCTCACTCGACATTGCCCGCAAAGCAGCCCTTAACCACAAGGTTCCTGTGCAGATTTTCTCACTTGAAATGTCTGCCGACCAGCTGGTGGACCGAATGGTTTCCGCAGAGGCCGGTGTGGACAGCTGGAGCATCCGTACGGGTAAGGGACTCAAGGAAAGTGATTTCGAGGATATCGGAGCGGCCATCTCTCGCCTCTCTGACGCGCCTGTCTACATCAACGACGAGGCCGGTATCAACATCCTTCGCATGCGATCAATCGCCCGCCGAACCAAGAGCGAGAAGGGTTTGGGACTGATCATTGTGGACTACCTCCAGCTGATGAGCTCGACCGTCAAGACGGACAACGTAGTGACCCAGGTGACCGAGATCTCACGATCCCTCAAGGGACTGGCCAAGGAGCTTGCAGTGCCCGTTATCGCCCTCTCCCAGCTCTCTCGAGCCGTTGAGTCACGAGGAGGTAAGCCTCGACTGTCCGACCTACGAGACTCGGGATCAATCGAGCAGGATGCCGACGTGGTGATGTTCATTCACCGCGAGGACAAGTACAATGATGATTCGGACAAGCCCAACATCGCCAACATCATGATCGAGAAGCACCGAAACGGACCGGTTGGTATCTGTGACCTGTACTTCGACGATAAAAAGTCGACATTTGTGGACATCGACAACTCCAGTTACGGTAACTCACTGGATAACTTTTAATACATGAACCATATCGACGAGCTTTCTGAGCTATTCAGACAATTTCCGGGAATCGGACCGCGACAGGCCAAGCGCTTCGTTTTCTTTCTGCTGCGAAAAAATCGCGCGTACACCGAAAAATTGGTGGTCGAAATCCAAAACCTCAAGACGCTTACCAAACATTGCCCGCAATGTAACAGGTTCTTCTCAAGTAGTACGCAGATGTGTGATATCTGCTCCAACAGCAAGCGGAATCCTGGTATGCTGATGATCGTGGCCAAGGATACTGACCTGGAGACAATCGAGAAGACCGACACCTATGACGGATATTATTTCGTGCTGGGAACGACGCTCGCCGTGATGGACCGCGATATTGAAAAGCATATCGATACGCACATGCTGATAGCCTTGATCAATACTAAAAAGTCCGAGGAAGTCATCATTTCCCTACCCGTAAACCCGGAGGGAGACCATACGGCTAACCTAGTTAAGACACTTATCCTGAAGCACAAGCCTGACCTGAACGTGACCATGCTCGGACGAGGGATCTCCACCGGTGTCGAGATCGAGTACGTGGATACCGAGACGATCAAGAACGCGTTGAAGAATCGGGGGTAGATTTGAGAAGCAGCATTTACGCAGAAGACCCTTGTGACGCCAACCACTCACGCCGCAGAACATACCGTTCGTCCATAGTCTCAAACAAGATCTGCAACTGATGCATTTGGTTTTCCATCAGGACTTCAATGCGCTGTTCGATATGGTTAGTCTGTTCACGCAGAACCTCGTCTAGATAATCTTTCGTGACATAATCGTCCAGATAATCCACCAAAAAGCCTTTGGTTACTACTTCCTCGCGCTCTGCTTTTGTAAATCTGCTCCTCATAGTGAGATAATCATAGCATATCGAAATTGGACTTTTTCCACACTCTCATTTCTCATGATATTTGCGTGACTGTTTCTTGAAAAAGACAATACTTTCCTACCTTACGCAAGCAAAAACCCGCCTTTTGGCGGGTTTTTGTCTAGTAGGAAAAGATATGAACTAGATTGAGAGAATCTCTACCTTCATGAGCGTCTGTCGGTGTCCCTGCTTCACGAAGTATCGGCTCTTCTGCTTGTACTTGATCACCTGGACCTTCTTGTCCTTGGCGATGTCGAGCACCTTGGCCTGTACCTTTGAGGCTACGAACGGAGCGCCGATGATGGTCTCAGAACCGTTGTCCGTCAGGAGAACAGTGTCGATAGTGATCGTGTCCCCGATATTGACGTCGTCTGACATCTTCTCAACCTTGAGCTGGTCTCCAACAGCAACTACGTACTGCTTTCCTCCTGCCTCAACGATTGCGTATTCCTTTGTTTCAACGGCTTTTTTCATATGTTCGGCTATTCTACCCTATATTATGGGTTTTGCAAGGGATACCACCTCCCCGCGTCACAGGGTTTGACTTTATTTAAAAATATTGTAATTTGATACGGAACCCCAGCCCCACACAGCATGAATACCCCAGACACGACAGAACACTCTAGCCTGCCACTTACTCGCAAGATTCTTATACGGCTACTTGTCATAGCCTTGGCACTTATCGCCACCACTGGCAAGAAAGCCCTGCGTGACAAAGAGCAACAGATCAACCTCCAAGCTAAAAAGATCGAGGCCGCCGAGGCCCAGATTGCCGCGCAGGAGAAAAAGAATCTGATCCTTGCGGCAGCACTCACGGATCCTGGAGGGTTCGTCACTCTGGAAAAAGGGACCAGATTGCTTGTCTTCAAAGGATTCAAAGGAACTCTTCAGTGGTTCACTGCCCATGAACTCATCGGCAATGCTCCGCCGTCGACAAGCTACAGTCCGCTCGGAGGATCTGAGTCCAGAATTATCATAATCACAGACCACGACAAAGACGGTTTCCGCCTCGTTGTTCCCCCAGGAGCCAAGGCCTACAGTATCAAGGGTGGCCCAGCCAACGGCCGAGGATATACAGTCGATCACATGATAAAGTAACAGCTGACATTTTGACCAAAAGGGTCCGAGCGCACACGCTCGGACCCTTTCCTATTGACAGTCTAGGTTTTAGGCGTAGCATTATAAATGGCTAGTAAACCCCTGAAACCTAAACCATGAACGCCCAGGATGATGGTAAGAAAAATGTACTTCCCTTCACTGCTCTGACTTGCTGTTTCTACGGAGCGCTCGCAGCACTTCTCGTAGGCACAGGATGCCTCGTGATGA
The DNA here is from genome assembly GCA_043728995.1 of Minisyncoccota bacterium. Taxonomy (GTDB): domain Bacteria; phylum Patescibacteriota; class Minisyncoccia; order Phycocordibacterales; family JAACPR01; genus JAULZV01. The sequence continues at coordinate 14,339 of JAYTLZ010000012.1, read as the reverse complement.
AAATCTGTGAGCGGCACAACGCAGTTTACGCCCAAGCAGTCGCCAACCAAGGTCGCTGACCAACCAAACCCACCTACTCATGTTCTCACGTTCCTAGGGACCCGCGCGTAAGCCGGGTCCCTTTTTCGTTTAATACAAGCGGCGCCCGTATAGGGCGCCCTTTTTTATTCGTCCTCGCTCCTGATCCCCTCCTCTACCAGCATCGGCTCGAGTCCAGCCGAGTCACCTGTGATTCGCAAAATGTCCTTGTCGATCTTCTTCAGCTCCTTGTTTGAGAAGTTGTACTGGTTCACAACCGTACCCAGGTTCTTGCCAAGCTTGTTATGAAAGTCCTCATACGCCTTGAGGTGCTTGCCGAGCTCCCCTACGTTCTTGCGGATCTGGTCGGCACCTTCCGCAATCTTATGCGCCTTGAGTCCGTGAAGGACGGACTGCAGGTATGCAACGAACGTAGTCGGAGACACGATGATCACCTTCTTCTCGTTATAGGCGTAGTCAATCAAGCTTCTTGTGTTGATCTTTGTAGCACCCACCTCATTGACCAAGAGGTCATAGTAGATTCCCTCAGCAGGAATGAACATAAACGCATACGGCAGCGTTCCCTCGTTCGGCCTGATATATTTGGAAGTCTCGTCAATACGTCGCTTGAGGTCGTTCTTGAAATCTCTTTCAAGATCAGCTTTGCGATCATCGTCAGTCTCGTTCACCAGGCGAGTATAGTTTTCCAGTGAGAACTTCGCGTCAACAGGAATCATTCCCTCCTTGGTCATGATGACGGCATCGACGATCTCGCCGTTCTTGAATCCGTACTGCAGATGGTACTCGGTCGGAGGAAGAATGTTAGACAGGATAAGTTCAAGTCCCGCCTCACCAAGGTTTCCTCTTTGCTTTTGGTTCTTGAGAACTTTTTCCAAGTTTTGCAACTGGTCTGCAATCGTAAACACTTGCTTGGTAGATTCAGATACGCGCGTCACTCCTTCGGATACGGTGATCAGCTGGTCCGTCACTGATTTGTTAATGTCCTGAATCAATCTTTGCGATCTGTTGAACTGGTCGGACACTGTCTCGGACATCATGCGCTGCGAGTCACCGATCTTGGCATCGACCGTTCGGTTGATCTGGTTAATCTGGTCCAGGATGAGCGTAAAGTTCGGCGCCATATCAGGCCCCTGTGGCTTGGACATTTTGGAAGAAAGAATGAATAAAAAAACGAGAACTGCCGCCAAAAGTACAGCAATCGCTATCAATAAAATCGTAGTCATGGGCATATTTTAACATACTGGCGGCTGTGATAGTATGAGGACATTACCCTTATTTAAAACATATGAGCATCATCGAACAGATCAAGTCGGACATGAAGGAGGCCATGAAGGCCAAGGACCAGGTGTCACTGACCGTTATCCGAGGACTATTGTCTGCATTTACAAACGAGCTGGTGGCAATCGGGCGAACGCCACAGGATACGCTGACAGATGACGAGGCGCTCAACGTTATCAAGAAGGCTTCCAAGCAGCGAAAGGACGCGATCGAGCAGTTCGTATCAGGAGGACGAGAGGATCTAGCTGACGGCGAGAAGACTGAGCTTGCAGTGATCGAGAAGTACCTCCCTGCCCTCATGACTGTTGAGCAGATCAGGCCAATTGCAGAGGCAAAGATTGCCGAGTTTGGAGGTGATAAGTCCAAAATGGGACAGATCATTGGAGCAGTCGTTAAGGAGACTGCGGGACAGGCTGACGGTGGAGATATCAAGAAGGTGGTGATGGAGCTTTTGGGATAATTAACTTATCGTTGCAATGGAATCAAACACAAACGTCAATCCAAGAATAGGAATTGGCGTTTTTGTATTTAAGGATGGAAAATTTCTAATGGGAAAACGGATGGGATCACACGGAGAAGGGACCTGGTCGGTGCCCGGAGGTCACCTGGAATTCGGCGAGTCATTTGCAGACACAGCGGCCCGCGAAGTACTGGAAGAAACTGGCGTCAAGATACAAAACATTCGCTTAGGCGGAATAACCAACGACATCTTTAACAACGAAGGCAAGCACTACGTGACCATATGGATGCTTTCCGATTACGACAGTGGAGAGGCAACGATTTTAGAACCTGACAAGTACATTGATCAGGACTGGTTCAATTTCGACACATTGCCTTCCCCGCTCTTCCTCCCTTGGGAACAATTACTCGATTCTGAATTTATTGAAAATATAAAAAGCGCCTGCAAGTAAGCTTACCTACAGATCCTTAACTCCAAACACATAAACATCGGAAACTCCTTACGAGCGGCATTCTCCGCTAGGGCTCGCGGTCCCTTCTGGCTTTCCTTGTGTGAGATCCATTCCTCAATCTTGGTAATGGCGAGTCCCTGCTTCGCGAAGGCCTTGGAGTACACCTGAAGCGGCCTGTGGAACGAGCTCGTCATCTCCTTGTTCGTCTTCTTGCCCGGGTTCATGTCGATCGAGATCTCTGTCTCGCTCATGTACTTGTCTACCCTTCTGGCCTGCACGTTCTTCTTGTCATCAAACAGCCAATCACTGTTCTGCGGAATCCTGAATGCAAGGTGGTTGAGCACGAGATATGCTCGTCCGTTTTCTTTGAGCAGTCGAGCAACATTGTCGACGACTCCGCTCAGGTTCTTCATGTTCTGCAGGGCGAGCACAATCATGATCGCGTCAAACGTTTCCCCTTTCAGAATTGCCTGGTCATCTGCGCTTGCTGTATGGTATGAAATTTTTGGATTGTTTTTCTGTGCGATCGCGATCAGCTCAGCACCGATATCTACTCCCGTTAAGTGTGGAGAGTATTTAGAAAACTTCTCAAGCACAAATCCCTGCCCGCATCCGAGCTCGAGCAATGATTCGGTTGGCTTAAGCGCGACAAGCCGTGTGAGGTTCGGAACGATCACCTTTGCGTGATACGTGTCGTCATCCTGCAGGTGACCGTCGTACCATGTGGCAACATTTCCCCAACCCGTATTGTTTTCGGTTTTTTTATTTCCACTATTTTTTTGTGTTTTTTTGTGTTCCATGCTTGATTTATAAGAAAAAGTATTATCTGAGTATGCCATATTAAGCCTTTTTTATCAACCTTATTCGTAGTTATCCACTTTTCATGCAGTTTGTTATTTGACACATTTTTTCCAAATAGTAGTACACTATAAGTAGGTTATTTTTCTTTCATTTTCCACTTTTTTTCACAAAGGGATTCCAAGGACGCGGCGTTACAACTGTGTCAAAGAAACCCACGTCAATAAAAATAATGGATCACAAATGTATAGATGTAGCCTTGCTTGCTGAAAGCCGCCTTTATGAGAGGCGGCTTTTAGTTTGTGTCATCAAAATTGTGCTGTGCGAACTAAATCTTCGGATATTCTGCGAGATTATCGAGGTCGATGATCTGCTCGATCGTCTTTGGCTCAGGTGTCGTTACATTGAATGCGACCTCTGTAGAAGTCTTCCATCCTGACAATTCGACTCCGCCTCCGTACTGGAATACTACTGGGAACAGATTCTTTGTGCCTACCTCGTAGATCCATCCGAAATCGTGCGCAACTCCTCCGATAGCGATCGAGAGTCGCTTCTTGTCCGGAGAGATGTTCGCTGCCTTGATCCTGTCCGAGCTGCCGAACTTCGTATCCTTTGCAACCTCAATCTCGTCAGCAAAGTCTTCGATTGAGATCGAATCACCGTTTGAGAGTGTGACCTGTGACTCGGTAACAGCCATAATCGTCAGGGCTGCAGGTGGGATTACCTCGTTGGTAGATGTTGCCGTCTGGTTCTGTGCGGCTATCTCATCCCTCCTGTCCATGACGCTATATCCGATAAGTGCGATCACTATTAAAAGCAATACTGTAATGATGAAGTTTTTCATATGATAAGTGTAGCATAAAAGAAAACCGGCCACAGCGATAGGGATTTAGATTACTTGCCCTTATCCGCCAGATAGTATTTGAGCGTAAAGATCCAGTCGTCCTCGCCGTCCGGGTTCTCAAGCTTCTGCTTAAGCAACCATTCCAGATATCCTCGATCCTCAACGGCAACAGCGTCTATCCTCTTGCCGATATGCTTTCCAAAATTAATCTTCTTGTAGAGTGTAGGCGTGTTTGTGATCTCAATCATCTTCTGGATTGCAGCGTCATCACTTGCAACGCCCTCTCGCACTTTTGCAAACAGCCGATTGAACACGCCCTCCAATACGAGCACGTCCCCTTCGGCATCATGTGCGTTTCCCTCAATTTCTAATCCAAGAAAATATCGCAGGTACTGCAAGTTATACTCCGGAATCTTTCCGTCCGGATCCATGAACTGCGCGACCTTGTAGGTGCAGATTTTGTTCGGTGCGGAAAGTCCGTCGTTCTCCAGGATTGCCGCGTCATACGCGCAGTTATGTGCAACTAATACACCCTCCGCCAGCAACTTCCCCAACTCCTCATGCATCTGACTCCCGATAAAGGGTGGCTTGTCCTCCACCATCTTGTTGGTGATGTGGGTAATGCTCATGGCCTTGATCGAAATCGGCACGGGTGGTTTGAAGTATTCTGTCCTAATCTGGCCATCCACCTTGTAGCAGACCTGACAGAGCCTGTCGGTTTTGGTGTCCACGCCGGTTCCTTCGGTGTCTAGGAATATGAGTTTCATATATGGATTATATCAAATTTATATAACGCCCACAGTTGACGCACAAGCATTGGTTTGGGCTATTCAAACGTAATCACCACGATCTCGGAGTTGCTGCCAACGCGGAGCGGTGGTCCCCATGTCCCTACTCCGCTCGTTGTGAGTACTTGCATGTTGCCTAGCGGCTTGAGTTCGTAGTCATATCCCCTGAATATAATTTTTGTTATAAGACTGAGCGGAAAAATCTGTGCCCTGTGCGTATGTCCTGAAAGCTGCAAATCTATTCCTGCCCTTTCTGCTGTCTCTAGATGAATTGGCACATGCTTGAGCAGTATCGTCGGCCGGTCTGCATCAAGGGTGATGCTACCCAACGCTTTAACAAAAGCGTCATTGTGTGAGGTCGCCAGGTAGTCAACTCCGACTATCTGCACACCTTCGACATCGGTTACTTCATTGTCGAGAACACGAATACCTGCGGCCTCGATTGCCTTTGCATATACCGAATTGTCCTCAAACTCCTCATGATTACCCATGACAAAAAATGTTCCAAGCGGCGGATTTAGCTTCTTGAACGGCTCGATGACGGCAACGGGATCGACCTTTAGCCCATCGTACAGGTCTCCCGTATTAAAAATAATGTCAGGATTAATTTCCTTAATCTTGCGTGCAATCCTTTCTGAAAACTCGACTCCACGGACCTGTCCCAGGTGGACGTCTGACAAAAACACCGCCCTTCTCCCCTTCCATGACTCTGGTAGATTTTTCAATTTGATCGAAACAGGTTTGATAACGATTCTGTTAGCGTTGTATACGCCGTATATAGATATCATCAGTGCAGTTGCGAGCAGTCCTTTTCCTACAAGCAGTAAATGCTCAAGATTTTGCGCAAGAAATAGTGATGCCACGAAGTACAGACAAGACGCAAAGAAAAGAAATGCCACCGTTCCCAACCACGTCACGGAGACTGTATAAAAAAAGCGAGTAAGAAACGTGTTGAACTTCGAAGAGATGAAAAAAGCGGCAATGAAACTTGCACCCAAGAAACCAAGGGAGATCTTCATGCACAGCAGGCATGTTTCACTCGTGACCTGAAATACCGAAACTAGTGCTTTGTACACGACGACGTGCATTCCCAGCAGGAGCCCAACGACCATACCGACAAACAGCATGAGTGAAAATACGAAATTCATTGGGATATTCTAGCACATCAACATGACCTACTCCTTTCCCAAATCCTTTGATATAAGATCAACCGTAATCCGCGCTGACTCAATGATCGTAGGGAGACCGCTCCCTGGATGCGTTCCTCCTCCTACTAGATACAGTCCCGGTATTTCCTCAAACTTGTTGTGCGGCCTGAAGTACAGCAGCTGTCCGAGCGTGTGGGACAGATTAAACACTGCCGCTCCATAGATGTTATCTGACTGCCACGTTGCAGGCGAAATGATTCGCTCCACCTCGATCCTGTCCTCCAAGTCCTCGGCTCCTGACACCTCCTTGATTCTTGCGATAACCCTGTCCCTGAACGCCTGTTTCTCGATCTCCCAGTCAATCTTGGAATTCTTGAGATTGGGCACAGGTGCGAGCACGTAAATGGCAGATTTACCCTCGGGCGCAAGACTTGGGTCCGTCACAGACGCGTTATGGATATAGAACGAAATCTCGTCCGGCAGCACGCCGTCAAATATCTGTTCGATATTCTTCCTATAGTCCTTGGCAAAATGAATCGAGTGATGCGTCAGGTCGAGCGTGCCTTTGATCCCAAGATAGATCATGAACGTCGAGCATGAGTAATCATACGAGTCGATCTTCTTGTCGGTCGTCTTTGGACGAACCTCCTCAGGAAAGAGATTCTTCATACCGTACGCGAAGTCGGCGTTCATGATGACCACATCCGCAGAGTGAACCACGCCTCCTACCTGCACGCCAGTCAGCATGCCGTCCGTAAACACAGCCTTCTCAACCGGACTATCGAGATGGATCTTCGCACCATCCTCCTGCGCAGCGCGTGCGAGTCCTTCTGTAATCTTGTGAACGCCGCCGTCCGGATGAAACACTCCTCCGGTGTGCTCGATGTACGAGAGAATCGAGAATGCGCCAGGACATGTCCAGGGCGACATACCCAGATACTTGGACTGGAACGTCATGGCCAATCTCATCTCCTCATGCTTGAAGTACTTGAGATTGACGTCATACAGCGACTTGCCCAGATCCATGTGAGGAAGCGCACGCAAAAGCTTCCAGCTGAGGTAATCGGTCAGCTTCATGTACGGTAGCTTCAGACATGGGTACATTCTTTCGTACTTTGTCTTTTCGCCATCCAGATATCTCTGATACCCAATCTCGTCACCCGGATACAGACGCGCGATCTCTTCCTTCAACTTACCCTTGTCGTCGAACACGTTCATCTTGTTTGAGCCGAAGTTGAGGGTGTAGAGCATGTCGAGCTTCTTCCACGGCACGTACTCCTCCCTCCTTCTACCGGCCATCTGGAATATCTCGTCAAACAGCTCAGGCATCATGACGAAGGTAGGACCGACGTCAAACGTATATCCGTCGACCTTGATCGGGCTGCATCTTCCTCCCACTACCTTCCCCTTTTCAAACACCTCCACTTCGTACCCCTTATGGGCAAGAAGCATGGCCGCAGTAAGTCCTCCTGGACCTGCGCCGATTATTATAATCTTTTTCATGTACAGCGATTATCTCATGATTGCTGGCCAAATAAAACTGGTGAAAACTGCCCTACATGTGGGCTAAAAATACACGCTGAGGCCGTATACGGACATCCCTATAATGTACGTAACATACGGATATAGTCGGTATGTACCGAAGACGCTCGACTTGTGCCCTAGCTCCCGCACACTGAGCAGAATCAAAATCAGATATGGCACGATCAGGAGCACGTGGTTATGGTGACCGCCAAGATACAAAAATATTCCGATAAGAAGATATGAGAGAAACGAGAAGAGCAGCGTTCTCTTGGCACCGAGCTCCGTCGCTATAGTACGAATGCCCGCCCGTTTGTCCGAGTCGATGTCAGGAATTGCGGAATAGGCATGCATGACCGCGGACCACAGGAACCCTGCCGCAACTCCCCACCACGGGAATGCGTTTCCTCCTGCCAGGTAGTACCCCATCAGTCCCATTGCGACGCAGATGATTCCGTTTGAAACACTGTCCACGAATGGAATTCTCTTGAGACGAAGCGGTGGCAGTGAGTAAAAGATATTGAACAAAATGAAAACGATAAATAGTCCAAGGACAACCTGAGTAGACCTGAGGAACAGTGGTATAAAAAATGCATGCAATGCAGCTATGGCCAGTAGGATTATGCGCACGTCTCGTTTGGTAACCTTAACCTCATACGTTCCCTTCTTCTCGTTGAACTGATCCGTGTCGAAGTCCGCAATGTCGTTTATGCCGTAGATAAAAAGATTGGCAGGCAGCGTGAAGTAGAGGATCCACAGCAGCACGTCAGGATTGAGCACGATTGCCTCACCAACGGTCATGACCCCGCCGATACCTATAAAAAAGGACCCTATCACATAGAGCCAGAAGCGGGGTCTCGATATCTTCAACAGTCGCAGTAGCATATGCCTAGTATTATATGCACACATGTTCCATAATGGCTAGATGAAATATCTGATAGCTACGGACGGTACGTGGGGCGACATTCTCCCCTTCTCATCGGTCGCACAGGAACTCCAACGGAACGGTCACGAGGTCGTCTTTCTGACTAATGGATACTACGAGGACTTCATCACGTCGAAGGGATTGAGGTTCGTCCAGACCACCACCAAGCAGAACCGTCAGGACTTACTCAGTCACAAGAACCTCTGGAATCCATACAAGGGGCTGATGGTTCTCAACAAGGCGACCAAGATCCTGTTCGAGGCGTCGTTTGATCCGATTCTGCGTGAGGCACGCGGGTGCGATGCGATCATCTCCCACTCACTGATGTATGCTGCCAAGACTGTTGCCGAGCATTTGGGCGTGCAGCACATCGGACTATTGTTCTCGCCGATACAGGTGCGCAGTACGATTTCTCTTCCGACACTGCCAGGGGGACACAATCCTAACGGGTCCCGCCTCTCACAGTATTTCTTTTACAAGTTTGCCGACAACGTGCTCTTTGATCCATTCGTATCAGGTCCGGTTAATAAAAAGAGGAAGGAACTCGGACTCAAGAAAGCGTCGGGGCTTATTCAATGGGGTGCGTCGGACACAGTCAACGTCGGTCTGTGGCCCGAGTGGTACAAGAAGACTGAGGCAGACCAGAGCAGCCTGACAACAGTCGGCTTTCCCAAGAGCATCGAGTTCGTGCATGACGAGGATGATGCAATTATGGAATGGGTGCACAATGGGACTCCGCCAATCATAGCGACTCTCGGGAGCGGTAACATGTTTGCTGGCAAATTGCTCGAGAAGATTCGCGCGATTACTGCGATGTCGGATGAGCGGTTTATGTTTATCCAACCTGGATCAGACTCGGCAACCGTCTTTGACCCGCAGCTCGTCATAACGGGCAAGCTCAAGCTCAGCAGCGTTCTGCCACTCTCTAAGCTTTTCATACATCACGGAGGAGCAGGCTCGGTTGCGCAGGCGGTCGTAACAGGAACTCCACAGATCATCATGCCACTCAGTCACGACCAGCCAGACAACGCAGGACATATCATCCGCAACAAGCTTGGTACTGCTGTCTGGAACAAGAACATATCCCCCGAGAAATTGCTTGAGGTACTTACAGACGTAACGAATTCATCCGAGATACTGCAGTCATGCAAAACCGCGAAGGAACGGATCGCTCAGGATGAGGATGGTGTCGTGATGGCGGCGAGAGTTATTGCGGAAAAGACGAGAAAGATTTAACCCTACACGCCTGAATTCTACTTCAGATTATAGATATACTCATTTTCAACCTGCTCGCTTCCCGTAAGTTGCTTGAGCGCTTCCCGATACAGCACATACATGCTCACCACTCGCGAAAGATCAGCAATTTGCTTAGCATATTCATTTGCATACATATTAGCAATACCAGCTACAGCTTTTACCGACTCTCCGCCCAAACCTCCCAACCTCGCACCTCCCTGAGCCAACATTGAAGTGAACGAATTTGTAACCATGCCAGCAATAGCCTGAGCAGAATCGACACCCAACTGAGAGAACAATGCCTTCTTGAACGATTCACTCTTGAAAATTTGATTGAGCTGCTTAGTCGTAGCGATAACGCTCGAGACGTTCATTGAACCACCCTTGTAACTATCCAAAAAGACAAACCTGACGTAACGCAATTTTATCCTGGTGTAATAAATCCATGCGATAAAGCCAACCAGTATAAACAAGTACAGGAGCAAGAATACAACAAACTCGTTGGTAGACGGTGGGAGCAGTCCTGATATCGCAACACCAGCAAAAATAGCAACTGGTATGGCCAGAATAATAACGAGATAGAACCTCAAGAAGATTACTGTGCTCAACTTAAAAAATGGCCAGAATAATCTTTTCGAGATGGTGAAACTCTCCTTTGTCGTAAGGTTCTTCTTGTCAAAAAAAGAATCGATCCATATCATTTTTTCGATTTTTAAAATTGAAGACATGATAATCGTATACCAGAAAACCAGAAAGAAGACGGCCCCGGTAATTACCATATTGGTCACCGAAGAAGCGATGAGGGTGTCTAGGCCCTTGCCGGTAATTTGGGCGTATCCAAAAGCGACTATGAAGCACAGTATGAATGGCCATGTCGTCAGGAGTGTTCGTTGGATAAGAATCTTTTTTCGTGACGAAATTTGATTTGAGATCTCAGCGAGTATCTCAGTGTATGTTGTTTGCATGGAAATATTATATGTCGTAACAAAATTAACACAATATAATTAGGTGCTTTGTATTATCTTCTATTTACTATAGTATTCAGAAAATGGATGTAACCTCTAGTAAAAAACTTCATTGGACCATCTGCCCTTTCTGTCACGGGCAAGGCAAGATACAGAGAGAGCCTTCAAGAAAAAGCAGGCGTCTTTTTCGAATCAAGCTTGAAGCACATGAAGCAAGCGGTGGTACAGGAATCGCACCCAAGCCACCTATCGGAGCAATTGACTTGTGTTCCTCTTGCACAGGGTCTGGATTGGTCAGGTGCGAACAAGCCGTCCAGGCAGATTTCAAGAAGTATCCAAACGTTGCGATCATAGGAGGCGGCATCGGCGGAGTAGCCTTGGCTGTCGCCTGCCTGCATCGAGGAATACCCTTTACCCTGTACGAACGAGACGCGAGCTTCGACTCACGCTCGCAAGGATACGGATTAACGCTGCAACAAGCTAGCAAAGCAATCGAAGGCTTAGGGATATTTTCACTCGACGGAGGAATTACTTCCACTAAACATGTGGTACATAATCAGGAAGGGAAAGTAATTGGCGAATGGGGGTTGAGACGATGGAAGATACCATTCGTGGAAAAGACTACCAAGCGAAGGAACGTGCACATTGCTCGCCAGAGTTTGCGTCGAACGATGCTTCAAAATTTGGGTGAAAGCACGTCGATAAAATGGGGACATCCTCTTATAGGATTATCAAACAACGAAGACGGTTCGACAGAACTCACGTTTCAAGTTGAAGGAAAGCAGGAAATCGTGAGTGCAGACCTCGTAGTCGGAGCGGACGGTATCCGCAGCAAGGTACGCGAACTGATACTCGGAGAGCAGCAGACCCCCCTTATGTATCTGGGCTGCATAGTTATGCTAGGTATCTGCCCTTTGAAACAACTAGATGATAGTACGAGTCCCCTGCTTGATTCCGCCACAGTATTCCAAACCGTAAATGGCCACGAGAGGATGTACATGATGCCGTTTGATGCCGATACGATCATGTGGCAATTGAGCTTCCCTTTGTCAGAGATTGAGGCGAAGGAGTTAAGCGCACAGGGCGCGAAAGCGATGAAAGACGAAGCGCTCAGACGACTTTCCTCATGGCACGATCCTATTCCGCAGATCCTGGCCGCCACTTCCGAATCCGACATCACCGGCTATCCTGTATACGACAGAGAATTATTCGACCCGATGCTGCTGCGGGATAAGGGAAGTGTGACATTACTCGGGGATGCCGCGCACCCCATGAGCCCATTCAAGGGCCAAGGGGCAAACCAGGCAATCCTTGATGCGCTCACGCTGGCACGAAGGATATATGAGGAATGTAATAAAAATCCACCGTGGCGTGAAACTGGAGTCAGAAAAAGTGTATTGAATGTGTTCGAAGAAGAGATGGCGGCGCGATCAGCTGCTAAGGTTGAGGGTTCCGCGAAGGCTGTGCAGGTTCTGCATTCAGATGCTGTGTTGTTTGAAGGAGATGAGACGAGGGGTTAAGCGGGGCTAGATTATGCAACAAAACCTTAAAGATCTACATCAAAATTATTTTTAATTTTAGAAGTTTTTCTAGCTATCTTCACAGGTTGCTTAACCCATTGTTTTCCTTCTTCGGTTCCTTTATTTTTAGCTCGACTTGTTGCGGCCTTTTCGCCTGTTGTTAATTTTTTTCGAACAACTTTAGGGAGATATCTACTGTGGCCTTTCTCACCAACATAATCCCACTCTTCTTTGGTCCACGTAACGAGACTGTTATCGCCAGACTTTTTGCCTTCATATTTTCCACCTCTATCTTTATAAAGTTTTACTGCAAATTGCATTGCTCTTGCAGAGAACTTCCCCATCTTATCGATCGCTTCCGCCTTGCAGCCCTCCCATAATTTCTGGTCTGTTCTTTTTGCTACTTTTGACATACATAAATTGTATCAAAATTTTTGAGTAGGCAAATTTTGCTGAAAAATATTCTTAACCTATTCGGAGGAAATATCAGAAATCAAGTGAAATACTTGCGCAGTCCTAATATATATGTCATAGTATTTATGAACCGAAACTTTATGATAAATGAAGAAATCAAAAAACTCCTTCTTGCCTTGTTGGAAGAAGGGACGCAGGAGTTTGTAATCGAATACGTCACTGGAAAATACGATAATGATCCTGAGATGAAATCCATAGTTGAAGTCCTTATCATCGATTCTCCTGAAGCTCAAAAATTCTACAAGGATTACACCTCAGCAATCAACTCCAAGACAGATCAGGAATGGAAGGAGGATGCTGAAAAATCACTCAAGAGAATCAAATCAAGGATGGGGATTTCCTGAATATCCTCCTTTAGACCACACATGCTTTCACGCGCCTGTGTGGTCTTTTATATTTATTTTAATCCTTCTAGAGTGCTCGAACCAACTTTCGAAACTATGACCCTACCGGGAATCGGCGCAGGTTACTAATCTCATTTCGTCGCAGGCTCCTCATTCGATAAGTACCTGCTGCCCCGCCTCGGCCACCCCAGGTCTCGCCTTGCTCGACACTGGTGCCCTGGGCCTCCGGCCTTCTCATCCCGGTAGGGCCTACAAGAACGCAACAACCCGGACACAGCGTGTCCGGGTTGGCGTCTTGTGACCTAAACGTGTGGCTTTCAGAACTTTTACGTAGAAGGAGTGAGACTAAGTTGAGTATTCGAGACTTGTCGCTATTGACTCACTAAATTTACAATGTTCACTCGCTCACTTATTAAAAAGAAAAACGCACGTACCCGAAGGTCGTGCGCTTGAGGCTTTAGCCTGTAAAAAGGAGTTGGGGATTTTTGACTATCTTCATTATAGAAGAGATTCGGCCATCAAGAACTCCTTGTTCTTCTCGAAGATAACGGAGACCTAAAAGTCCCGCACCTTTTTCATCATCAGCATCAATTAAGACGACGAAATGAGTATCTCTCAACTTTTTTTCTGCACATTCTGCACTTTCTTTTGCAATAACTACATAAGTAAACATAAGAATTGGTCTCCATTTGCGTAGTCTGGTTTAAAACTACATCAAAAAATACAATACTATAATAAATGCACTTTGTCCAATATCTGTGACCCTACCGGGAATCGAACCCGGATTTACGCCTTGAGAAGGCGCTGTCCTAACCGTTAGACGATAGGGCCATGTGGAAATATAGTAACAGATTTTTCTGAAAAATAAAGGGGTATAGGGACAAAAGAAAACCGCCCAGCACGCGAAGCGCTGGACGGGTATCGGACACTGCTGTGCCCTACTTAACTGGCGGGAACCTGAAGTCCCTCAAATGCCGTTCCTACCGAGACGATAGGACGTGCCTTTCGTGGCACAGGGGCGCTCGAATGCTCGAAGGGCCTCCATACGCCACCTCGGAAGACTTCCCGCCGGTGCCACACGTAGTGGTGCGGAAGCCAGGCAGACGGCCCGATCCATTTGACATGACCGGACACGTACACCCGCATGAGGTCGCTCTTGGAGAACTCCTTGAGACGGTCCTCTGCGCGGTCCACGTTGATCCAGAGGATGACGTACCTCATGACGTCCATGACGACACGGCCGTCCTTGTCCACCAGGATCATAAGGAGCAGCCTGTCGCCCACTGCGGGCTTGAGCTTGTCTTCAGGAAGAAGCGTTGCTCCTTCGCTGCAGACAACCGCGTCGAATCCGAGCCTCTTTTGGACGGCTGGATTGAGGACGAACGGCTGACCGTTATGGGCCTGCGCAAAGCACAGGCCATTTGATATGCGCGTTACAGTGGCAGTCACTACGCGTGAGTGCTGGTCCGGGACCTGCGCTGCCAGAAAATACTCTGCAATTCCTTTAAGCATTGGTTGATGATGTACTGGGAGGCTCCCGCATATCCA
>JAYTLZ010000011.1:0-12214 GCA_043728995.1 Minisyncoccota bacterium | reverse complement strand
TTAACCTCTTAAAGTCAAAGACAGAGGAGGAAGCAGACGTGTTCGCGCGCGAGCTCATGAAGATCAACGACAAACGAAAAGTTGAGGTAGCGCATATCGTAAAGGAGATTAAGAAGCACATCAAGGAGCGGTCGCAGGACTATCTGGTTGTCGCATACGGCAATCCGAACTGGCAGCCGTCGCTTCTAGGACTCGCTGCGTCCAAGATCGCCGAAGAACATCTTAAGCCTGTCTTTTTGTGGGGACGCGGAGATGGTACGGAACTCAAGGGATCGTGTCGTGGATACGCGGACATCAGCGTGTTTAACCTGCTGAATAACCTTGGTGAGGAGTTTTTCACACAGTATGGAGGACACCAAGGGGCGGGAGGATTTGTTATTCGTCCTGAGATGGTGGCACTTCTTGAGGAACGACTTTCTTCTCACTTAGTTGATGCGGGCGAAATAACTAAGTCTCATATGTGTGACATGGGAATTTCTGTAGATGAGATCACAATGTCGCTGATTAATTCTGTACAAAAGCTCGCGCCATACGGTATGGCGAATCCCAAGCCACTGTTTGTGATCGAGGGTGTGGTTCACGATGTCCGTAACTTCGGAAGTGCGAAGAACCACTTCGAAGTGTCGTTTCGAAAAACAAACGGAGACGTCATCAGAGCAATCGCGTTCTATCGGACAGACGAGTCCTTTAGAAGGATCGAACCGGGTGAGACGCTCAAGGTTGTTGGACATGTCGAAAAAAACTTCTTCGCTGGACGACATACACTGCAGATCAAGCTGGTGGATGTGCTGTGATATACTTTTTCCCATGCAATCACACATCACAATTTTTACGGACGGAGCGTCCAGCGGTAACCCTGGTCCAGGAGGATGGGGAACACTCGTCAGGCACAATGACCAGATTACAGAATTAGGCGCGGCCGAGACACGGACGACCAACAACCGCATGGAGCTCAAGGCGGTTCTGGAAGGACTGAACTTTGTCGTCGAGCAGAGGCTGAACGATCAACCGATCACGCTGTACACAGACTCGAGCTACGTTGCCAACGGAGCGACCGCGTGGATCAAGGGATGGAAGATGCGCGGGTGGACGAACAAGATGGGTGACCCGATTGCCAATGTCGACATCTGGAAAGATATGGCAGACGCACTCTCGAACGTGAACGTAAAGTTCGTGAACGTCAGCGGACACTCGGGCATCCCGGGTAACGAGCGATGCGACGGGATCGCGACGGGATTTTCAAAAAATGTCACCGTGCATTTATATAACGGAAAGTACTCCGAGTACACGGTCGACCTCGAGAACATCACCGTCGATCCCAAGATGAAAAAGTCCAAGGACCGATCCAAGGCCACTGCGTTCTCATACCTCAGTCTGGTCGGTGGGGTGCTCAAGGTCCACTCATCTTGGAACGACTGCAAGGCGCGAGTCGAAGGACAGAAGGGTGCGAAGTACAAGAAGTCCGTTTCCAAAAATGATGAGGATACGATTAGGAGGAGTTGGGGAGTGTAGGTTTTTATAAAAAGAAAAAGCCCGGGAGGAAAACCTCCCGGGCTTTTGAAATGAAACATTTGAACGTTAGCGCACAGCCAATGATTCGCTCTCGAATACGATACCCAAAGGTTCAATGGAGACGAGCTTCTCGTCGGACTGCTGAACTGTGCCTGCCCCGAAGCTGACATCGTACTTGCTTGAACCACTCGACTTCAAGACCTTGACAGCAATTTCAGGAAGGCGCCTGATTTCCTTGGGGGGAACAATGAGTGCGAACCCTGCACCCATGTTGAAATTGCCATACATCTCTTTGGGCGTTACATTCCCGTGTTCCCAGATGAAGTCGAAGATCGGGAGCTTGGGTGGGAGCTCTTCAATCACGTAGGCAAACTTCTGCGGAGCGCGCATAAGTTTGCGCCAACCGTGTCCGGTGATGTTGATGCAGTAGTGAATCTCAATACCCGCATCCAGGCACGCCTTGATGAAGGGGGTGTAGATGTGGGTAGGGCGAAGGAGTGACTCACCGTAGGTCTCCTTGCCTCCGAGACTGCCAGGCTTTGCAATCGGCGTCGAGTACCCCAGTGGAATTCTCTCCGCGATATCTCGCGCCATCGTGAGCCCATTGGCATGAATACCGGAGCTGTTCAGAAATACGATTGCGTCTCCATCCTGGATGTTCTCCGGATCAAAGAGTCCCTTTGGAGCCGTCCCGAAGGCAGAGCCAGAGAAGAGTGCTGTGTTTGGAAACACGATATCCCTCAGGGTGGGCGTTTCACCGCCTGCCCAGATGCACTCGGCCTCGTCGCACGCGTCACCCCAACCCCTGATCAGGTCTTGGGTGCGTCGTTCGTTGTCGAACCACCTGGAGTTCCCGACTGCAAGATGCATGCACACTGCTCCCGGCAAGATTCCCAACGTCACGAGGTCGTTGGCAATCATCGCGAACGTGTCTTTGGCGACCTCGTCGTAGTGCGTCCTGCCGGTGATGTGGCGGGTGATGTCGGCAACCAAATTCTTGGTACCGAGCCCCTCTTCGACGATTCCGATGTAGGTGTCGCCCATTTTGATGACATACACGCTTTCGCCGCGGGTATGCTCAAGTGGCACGAACCCGAGATGGGCGGCATTGTTCGCTGTGAGCATCGCACGCTGTTGGCATGCGAGCTTGAACGGGTCGAGCGTTGCGTAGTCAACGCCTGTGCCGGCGTATGTCATTCCTTTTCCAGTTTCGTTGCTCATATTCAGTTTGGTTGTTCGGATCTGGAACTGATATTACTCAAAAAGGAGGAAAACGCAACCAAGGTGCATAAAGAAAACTGGCCTCAGGGAGGCCAGTTATTTTTGATAATCTCGATCATGATCTTTGCCATCGGGTAGACGATGACAGTAATCAGCATTGAGAAGTACAGTCCAGTAAGCATGATGTCTGTGTTTCGCATAATGTTCATCTAATGCATATCATGCGGCATAGAGGGTCATGGAGCTGTAAAGAAATACTCGTGTAAAAATAAGGTGAGCATACGCGCATTTCAGTAGGGATTCGTATGATTGATTTATGATACACGTCATCATATTCACGCTGTTCGTCGCAGCGGTTCACTCGTCACTTATGGCATACGACATGCGGCAATATGCGCTGCTTGTGATGATAATGCTGGGAGGACTGATTGTACTTAAGGTACTCTTTCATTCAAAAAGAAAAATAGTCATGATACTTATTTTACTAAGCGTATTTTTCTCGATAAGTCATTTGGTAAAAGGTCGCGCAACAGTATTGGATGCAGAGTATTATTCTGGATTTACTTTGGCAGACAAGAAATCGATTGACACGATAGTGGAAGTGGTGGAATTCCCAAACTATAAATTTGCGAACAACCAGTATGTTCTGAAAGTAGGAGACAGTTTCGCACATATCCTGGCAGCATCATTGCCATACCAAAAGTTTGGATACCTAGATACGATTAAACTGACAGGGGTCATAAACGACATCAGAAATGAAGACAAGGAATGGCATCCGTACTATCGCAAGCTTGGCGTGCAGTACACTATGTTTCGTCCGCAGTTTGAACTCGTCGTACGCAGTAGGGACCCGACATTTTTTGAACGTATCAAACTCAAGTTGTTTGTTTTCAAGATGCAGCTCAGAAATCTGGTTGTTCAAAAGTTCTCATCGCACGCGAGCGCACTTGTCCTGGGCATGCTGCTGGGTGAGCGTGACGAGCTATCCAAAATCGAGAAGGACATGTTCAACAGGGCAGGACTCAGCCACATACTGGTTGTGTCCGGATACAACATCTCGCTGATGATTACCTTCATATTTTTAATATTGAAATTCGTGTCACGCAAAATTAGGATCGCCATGTCACTTGTGATCATCTTCCTCTTCGTACTCCTGGTAGGATACGAAGCGTCCGTTGTACGAGCGGCGCTCATGGGCTCCATTATTATTTTCTCAAAAATAAACCTGCGGTCGTCGAGCGCCCTGAACGTCCTGTTTCTGGTTGCGACCTGTATGCTGGTCAGCAACCCATACAGCATATTTGACGCAGGGTTTCACCTCTCGTTCATCGCGACATTCTCGCTGCTGATTATGCCCACCATCAAGCGTGTCCCGGAAGCCGTGAGTGTTACCGTCTGGGTATTCCTATTCGTCTCTCCGTATATCGCGTATCTGTCCGAGTCGGTCTCACTGGCCGGCATCGTGAGTAACATACTGGTCACGTTCCTGCTGCCGATATTCATGCTCGGCTCACTTGTTGCACTCGTACTCTCATATCTACACATCCCGATTGGACTGGACATCCTACTGATCGAGACCATGAGTCGTTACGTCTTTGTTGTCGCTGATTTAAGCACTAGACTTCCATCCATCCAAATGAATACGCCGCCGTCACCAGTGACGGCGGCGTATCTGGTGCTCTGTACCTCGATCGTATTCGCGATGAACCGATATACAACTTCAGAATTTATTGAGAAGTGTTATCCCAAATTTGTTCCGCGACGGACCAGTTGATCTGCGACATGAAGTCGTCGATGTACTTTGGCTTTCCGCTTGGCTGGTAGTCTGCAACGAACGAGTGTTCCCACATGTCGATTGCCAGGATAGGGGTAAGGCCCACAAGGTGTCCTAGGTGCTGCTCGTCCACCCAGCTGTTTATCAGCGTATCAGTCGTCTTGTCGTAATAGAGAACTGCCCAACCAATCCCTCTCGTCTTGGCCAGTGTCTTGAAGTCCGTCAGCCATGCCTCGAATGATCCGAACGATGCTGCGATCTTTTGTGCAAGAGTAGATCCTTCGGACAGTCGCTGTGCACCACCCTCGAGTAGGGCAAAGTACAGCTCGTGGTTTCGCATACCGTCGAACTCGAATCCGAATCGGCGTCGCGCTTCGGCAAGCTCATACGCGGAGTCTGCGCTACCTGATAATGCGGCGATCTTCTCCTGGATAAGATTCGCATGCTTTACGTACCCTTCGTATAACTTAATGTGTTCCGCAATCGTCGTAGCGGAGATACCCTCTAATTCTGGAATATTGAATTGTTTTGCTGTGAATGTTGTCATGTATATAGTATAGCAAATCGCTCCGACCGAATTCTGTCGGAGCGATTTGGGTTCTTTATGGAAAATTTATCCCATACACGCTACAGTAGGGAGATGAAACAATACGCAGTTACGACATTCCTGGGACTTCTTGTTCTGACCATCGCGCAGTTCCTTACGCTGTCACCAGCGTCCGAAAAGCTCAGGATGTATTTCCTGAACGTCGGACAAGGGGACGCGACCTTTCTGCGTTTCTCTACTGGTGAGAATCTCCTCATCGATACGGGCAATGACTCTGCTGTATTCCGAGAGTTGGACAAGGTGCTGCCATGGTACGACAAATCGATCGACTACGTCATGATTTCGCATGGGCACATGGATCATCTCGGAGCACTGCTCGACGTGCTGGACCGTTACAAGATTGAGAAGATTTTTGTTAGTCCGTTCTTTGGGCAACTGGAAGTCGAGCAGGAGATCACTGAAAAGGCAAAATCGAGAGGCACAGAAATAGTTGTTCTCAAAAAGGGGGACACGATAACGTTTGGAACAAAAACGACAAACACCATGCGCATCCTGCATCCCGACGACACCTGCTTCACTATATATAATGACGAGAACGAATGCTCGCTCGTCGGACTGCTGACATACGGTACTCAAACATTTCTCTTTACTGGTGATGCGGGCGAAAAGGTTGAACCGCAGATAGCTGCACAGATTGAGAATCCGATCACACTTCTCAAGGTCGGGCATCACGGCTCGCGAGAATCCTCGAGCATGGAATTCCTGAATAAAATAAAACCTCAGTACTCAGTCATCCAGTCAGGGCAGGACAACTCATACGGCCATCCGCACGAGGAGGCACTCGACCGACTGCGACTTGCAAGCACGACTGTCTTTAATACGAAAGACGACGCCACTATCGTGGCGTCGTCTGACGGTACATCTTTAGAGATAAAGAAATTATTTGATCAAACCGGCCTTTTTCAGAGTGGCGTATGCGCCGTTCTTCTTTATGGTTTTGATACCTCGTGTTGAGACTCGAACCTTGACTGACTTGCCGAGCTCAGGAACAAAAATCTTCTTGTCCTGCAGGTTAATCTGCCGACGTCGAAGTCCGGTAGGGTTGAACTGTGTTGCTCGTGTTCGGTTGGAGTATCCTCCTCCTACCTGAGACGTGCTTTTTGTGATTGGGCAAACTTTCATGATGTTTTTTGTTATGTTTTGCCATGTTACCATATTTCCTCTATAATGCAATAACCTATATGACTGCAATTGCACTCTTTTCCCTCATAATTCTGATCCTTTCCATCGTGGTCCATGAGGTGGCCCATGGCTACAGCGCCTACCTGTTCGGGGACCCTACCGCCAAGAACCAGGGACGTCTGACCTTCAACCCAATCAAGCACATTGACCCCTTTGGTTCAATCATCCTTCCGTTCTTTATGTCCCTGATCCCGGGAGGTATCATCCTGGGTTGGGCCAAGCCTGTACCCATCAATCCGTATAACTTTACGAGACGCAAGCTTGGGGAGTTCGTGACTGCTTTCGCAGGACCTCTTTCCAACATGATTATCGCTGCGGTCTTCATTGTCATGATCCGCTTTGCCGGCCAGCTCGGAATGAGTGCGGCATTCGTGCAGCTAAGCTTCGCTATCGTACTGATCAACTCCGTACTGGCGCTTTTCAACCTCATCCCTATTCCGCCTCTCGACGGATACCGCATTCTTTCGGTCTTTCTTCCTGGTGACACCGTTGAAAAGTTCGAGCGTTTCGCTCAGCGCTTCGGTATGCTACTCGTTCTCTTTTTCGTATTCTTTCTTTGGAACCCGATCTTTTTGATGCTCTTGTCACTTCTTGAGGTCCTTACAGGAGTCAGAATTTCTTAGCGCATACTTGTTTTGACGAAATATCCACAATTAAAAAGCTTTTTCGCTTTGCAATGAAATAAAAGTGATACTATTAACGTAATGTCATCAGACGCTCCCATACAAGCAGATCCATATCTCTCCTCTAAGGAGGCAGGTAAGCTGCTCGGCTACACACACGACTATATTTCCAAGCTATGTCGTGACGGCAAGATGGCTGGAATCCAGCGAGGACGAGTATGGTTCGTGACCGAGGAAGAGGCAAGAGCGTTCCAGTCGCGACACGAGGCTGAGCTAGAAGAAAAGAAGGCGTTGCTCTCGCAAAAGTTTTCCGCGATCAGGCAGCAGCATGAATCAAATAGGTCAGAGGACTTTGCCCAGACACTTCCTGGTGCAATGGCCGTAGCTGAAGAGACTCCCGTTTCCACACCAGCTCACGTTCAGGAGCCTGTCGTGCAATCCGTGCCATTGCCGGTAGAAAAGCCTTTGCGAACATATTCAAATCCTATTTCATCCATTATGATCGAGGACGACGAGCCCGAGGTCGCTGAAACGAAATCATTTTATATAGAAGAGTCGGCACCAGAGCAAAAGCAGATACAGTTTGCTATGCCAAAGCATTTCGCTGCGTTAGCGGTACTTGCTCTTATTTTGGTCGCCCCTTCACTCATGTCCGGAACCTCATCCGCACCTACTCCCCAGGCTACATACCGAACTAACCCTCAGACAACTGCCAGAGCGACTACCCAGCCAACTCAGGCGTCTGCTATCGTGAACAATCTCGATAACGGAGTGGCGACAGTAATTGCTACTCAGTCGGAACTTGTGTCCAGGACCGCCAATACCTACGGATTTCTTCAGTACTTGAGTGATGGATACTGGGAGCTTGCGGTCAGCATGGGTGAGTTGTGGGGAGGCGTGTACGGTTTCATGACCACCGTCTCTGACTCATACCTCGCGTTTTACGAATTCCAGGGTGAAACTATCTACACGTCATTTGCCAGCATTAAGGGAATGGGAGCCGCCGTTCTTCAGGGATATGAGCTGGTAGGTGAGGCTGTGGTTGTAGGAATAAAAAACACTCTTGAGTCCTACAAAAGCTTCTTTATGGTTGACTCATATATAGAGAATTCTCTAAAAAAAAACTAACTCAGCACGTTGGCGGTACCTTTGAGGGTCTGGCGTATGCCCAGGAGCAGGTGCAGGTGACAATAGGGAATACGTTTATACAGAACGTGTCCGAGTCTGTGGCAGGCTTTGGATCTAATGTCAGGACTAACTTGCGTGTCATGGGCCAAAGCCTGCATGATGCTCGGCAGACCCTTATGGCGACAATACTGAGCATTTTTCTTTTTAAATAAAATGGGGTCAGACCCCTTTTTAACTTTACGTTAGTATTCAAAGAATTTATAAAAAGGGGTCTGACCCCATTACGCTTGCATAAAATCCTAATTTGTATTAAAGTACGACTCACAACACTTAATACATAGATTAGATAGATATGCCAACAGTAAACCAGCTCGTAAAGAAAGCCCGAAGCAAGACAGCCCGAAAATCAAAGGCGGTCGCACTTACTCGTGGATTCAACACTCTCAAGAACCGACCTTCTTTCTACAACTCACCGTTCAAGCGAGGAGTGTGTACAAAGGTAACAACAAAGACACCTAAGAAGCCTAACTCAGCTATCCGAAAGATTGCTCGAGTTCGACTTTCAAACGGTATGGAGGTTACGGCTTACATTCCAGGAATGGGGCACAACCTGCAGGAGCACTCAATGGTGGTGCTACGAGGAGGTCGAGTAAAGGACGTTGGAGTTCGATACACGATCGTTCGAGGAGTTCTTGACTCTGAGGGAGTTCAGAAGCGAATGAAGGGACGATCTCGATACGGAGCTAAGCGGCCAAAGGCAGCTAAGTAATCCTTTTCTAAGTAATTTTAAATATCATGCGAAGACCAGTAAAAAACAGAAATATTCCAAAAGCGGACTCTAAGTACGACTCTACAAAGGTGGCTAAGTTCATCAACCACATCATGGAGCGAGGCAAGAAGGATATCGCTCGAAAGATCGTGTACGGAGCATTCGAGGAGATTAAGAAGCAGGCTGCGGTTGAGAACCCGCTTGAGATCTTTGACGCCGCACTCAAGAACGCGTCTCCTGTTATGGAGGTACGATCACGGCGAGTGGGAGGAGCCAACTACCAGGTTCCACGAGAGGTTCGACCCGAAAGGCGAAACTTCCTAGCCATGACTTGGATGATCGCGGCAGCGCAGTCAAAGTCAGGAGTACCTATGTACAAGCGACTTGCAGACGAGCTTATCCTTGCAAGCAAGAACGAGGGGACAGCCGTAAAGAAGAAGGAGGATACGCACAAGATGGCAGAGGCCAACAAGGCGTTCGCCCACTTTGCGTGGTAATCTAGCCAAAAGTTTGATACGCAAAAAGAAAACCCCTAACAGGGGTTTTCTTTTTGCTTGTCTGGCATACAATGAGTTCATGCCAAAGAAAGCAAATATAATCGTTGAATTATCTAATGGGACAAAGCTAGAGCTCGGTCCACATTTGTCAGGAGATTTTCATGTAAACTACACGCGATATAGTCTTGAGCCCAAGTCGTATAAAAAGCGTGCCATGATGGAGCAGGGACGTGCTCAGGAACTCTTGTCTGAGTTAAATCAAAGTCTAAGTGCAAACGAGAAGACGTGGAGAATCCTTACAAAGGAAGACTTTATTGAAATTGGAAGGCCTATTCAAGATAAGTTTGCAAGTGATCCAAACCAGCCGATCCATGTAGCTCATGAAAACTTTCTAAAAAGAAAGGAATATTTTAATAATATGGGTTTTACCAAAAGTTCATATTGGACCTCGACGAAAGATCCTATAAATCCTGGCTTTTACTGGAGCTGGAGATTTGGCGGGTTTGGTAGTTATAACGGAGAGGGCTTGGAGCTTGCGGTCCGGTGCTGTCGAGAGGTCTAGTCTAGGGTATTTCATACCTTACATGCTTCCTCGCCAGCCTTGTTTTTTCTCATTTTTTCAGTACAATGACCAGTACCTTATTCAAGGGGGAATTTTTATTTATTTATCTAATATTATTACATTACTATGAGTCGAGAATATCCGTTAAGCCACGTTCGAAACTTTGGGATCATCGCCCACATCGACGCCGGTAAGACAACAACTTCGGAGCGAATTCTGTTCTACACCGGAGTATCACACAAGATCGGAGAGGTGCACGAAGGTGCAGCGATTATGGACTGGATGGAGCAGGAGCAGGAGCGAGGAATTACTATTACCTCAGCTGCTACTACTTGTTTCTGGACCCCTACATACACTGAGAACAAGACTGACAAGGCGTCAAAGTACCAGTTCAATATTATCGATACACCAGGACACGTGGACTTTACCGTGGAGGTAGAGCGATCACTGAAGGTGCTCGACGGAGGAGTGGTGGTATTCGACGGAGTGGCCGGAGTAGAGCCGCAGTCAGAAACCGTATGGCGACAGGCCGACAAGTACAAGGTGCCGCGAATCTGCTTCATCAACAAGCTTGACCGAACAGGTGCGTCATTCGAGCGATCATACAAGTCGATCATCGACCGACTTGCCAAGCGAGCCGTACGAGCGCAGATCCCAATGGGAGAGGAGTCAGATCTATTCGGAGTTATCGACCTTCTCAAGCTGAAGGCCTACACGTTCGAGGGAGACATGGGAAACAAGGTTGTTGAGCAGGAGATCCCGGAGAAGTACAAGGAGGACGCGGAGATCTTCCGAGCCGAGCTAGTCGAGAAGATCGTCGAGCACGATGAGGAGCTCATGAACAAGTTTTTTGCCGGAGAGGAAATTCCACTTGAAGACCTAAAGCGAACACTCCGAAAGGCAGTGATCGAGAACAAGCTCGTTCCAGTATTCACTGGTTCAGCTCTGAAGAACACGGGAGTACAGCTTGTGCTGGACGCCGTTGTTGACTACCTACCTGCACCTACAGATATCGAGCCGATCAAGGGAACTGACCTGGATACGGGTGAGGAGCTTGAGCGACCATCAGATGACAGCCAGCCTCTTGCTGCGCTTGCCTTCAAGCTGCAGACAGACCCATACGTTGGACAGCTGACATACATCCGAGTGTACTCGGGAGTACTCGAGGCCGGATCATACGTTCTCAACACCAAGACTGGTGAGAAGGAGCGAGTGGGAAGAATCCTCAGAATGCATGCTAACGATCGAGAGGAAGTGAAGACCGTGTACGCAGGAGAGATCGCCGCAGCCGTTGGACTCAAGAACGCGCATACGTCTGATACGCTGTGTGATCCTGAGCACCCAATCGAGCTTCACCGAATCGTATTCGCCGAGCCTGTTATCGCGCTTCGAATCGAGCCAAAGACAAAGGCCGACCAGGAGAAGATGGGAATGGCACTTAAGAAGCTTTCAGAGGAGGACCCTACATTCAAGGTTTCAACTGATGACGAGACACTCGAGACTATCATCGCAGGTATGGGAGAGCTTCACCTAGAGATTCTCGTAGACCGAATGAAGCGTGAGTTCAACGTTGAGGCAAACGTAGGTAAGCCACAGGTGGCATACCGAGAGACCATTACTGGAGACGCGAATTCAGATTACAAGTATCTGAAGCAGTCTGGAGGAAAGGGACAGTACGGACACGTGAAGATCAACATCAAGCCGATGGATCGAACCGTGGATGTTGAGAAGCTTCCAAAGAACACGAAGCGTTCAGAGGGAATGGAGTTCGTGAACAACATCAAGGGAGGAGCTATCCCTGGAGAGTTCATCCCAGCTGTCGAGAAGGGAATCAAGGAGGCGATGCAGCGAGGAATTGTTGCCGGATACAAGCTCGTTGATGTTTCAGTCGAGCTGTATGATGGATCATTCCACGAGGTTGACTCATCTGAGATCGCCTTCAAACTCGCTGCGTCACACGCGTTCCAGGAAGCTGCCGCCAAGGCGCGACCTGTGCTGCTTGAGCCGGTGATGAAGGTTGAGGTAACCGTACCTAACAAGTTCCTTGGAGACATCACAGGTAACCTGTCTTCAAAGCGAGGACAGATCCTGGGAACGCACGATCGAGGAAACGACATCGTTGCTATCGACTCGATGGTTCCGCTTTCGGAGATGTTCGGATACACGACGTCACTGCGATCAATGACGGAGGGAAGAGGAGCTATGACTATGGAGTTCGATCACTACGACACCGTTCCTCAGAACGTTGCCGACGAGGTGAAGAAGACTCGAGGGTAGTAAAAGAGGAAAAGGGGTCTGACCCTTTTCCAAAAGATACATATATATGTATAAGGAAGCGG
>JAYTLZ010000010.1:0-8912 GCA_043728995.1 Minisyncoccota bacterium | reverse complement strand
TTGAGGAAGAGTTTACCGAGGACTCTCAGGTAGGCGAGAAGTATGCCAAGAAGATCTCCGCTCTCAAGGAGAAGCTCGACAAGTGCCAGACCGACAAGGAGGAATACCTCCAAGGATGGCAGCGTGCGCAGGCTGACTTCATAAACTATAAGAAGAACAACGAATCTCTTTTCAAACAGGCAAAGGAGTCTTCTGCAATTGATATGGTGGAGTCGCTGCTGCCCGTCCTCGACAGTTTCGACATGGCGCTGGCAGGGACGTTCGACGATTCGTTCAAGCGCTGGCTGACCGGGTTCGAGTACGTGCATGCGCAGCTCAAGAGGATCCTCGAGGACAACGGAATTGAGGAGATGAATCCGATCGGCGAGGCGTTCTCGCCGGAGCTGCATGAGGCGATAGGCGAGGTTCCGACCGACGATGAGTCATTGGATCACACGATCGCGCAGGTAATTTTGAAAGGATACAAGACTGGCGGGCGTATTATAAGAGCAGCCCAAGTCAAAGTTTACAAATTCGAGAAATAATTTTAGTATACTGACACATTAGAAACCTAAAAAATAATAATCATGGGAAAAATCATAGGAATTGACTTAGGAACAACTAACTCGGCAGCTGCCATCATTGAGGCATCTGAGCCGAAGATCATCGAGAACTCGGAAGGAGCGCGAACGACTCCGTCCATTGTTGCTATTTCAAAGAACAACGAGCGACTCGTAGGACAGACTGCAAAGCGACAGTCCGTTACGAACCCGCAGAACACCGTGTTCGGAATCAAGCGATTCATCGGGCACTCATTTGACGACGCATCAGTCGAGAAGGACAAGCTTACTGTTCCGTACGAGATCAAAAAGACAGAGAGCGGTGGAGTTGCCGTTGAGATGTCCGGAACTGACTACCGACCTGAGGAGATCTCAGCAATGATCCTTGGAAAGCTGAAGGCAGACGCGGAGGCACGAATCGGTGAGACTATCACTGAGGCGGTTATTACCGTGCCCGCATATTTTAATGACGCGCAAAGGCAAGCGACAAAGGACGCCGGAAAGATCGCGGGACTCGACGTGAAGCGAATCATCAACGAGCCGACTGCGGCTGCGCTTGCATATGGTTTCGGAAAGAAGAAGGACGAGAAGATTATCGTGTTCGACTTCGGAGGAGGAACGTTCGACGTGTCCGTTCTAGAAGTGGGTGACGACGTGATCGAGGTGAAGTCTACGGACGGAGACTCGCACATGGGAGGAAAGGACATCGACCAGAAGATCATCCAGTGGATTATAGACGAGTTCAAGAAGCAGACCGCAATTGACCTAGCCAAGGATCCTCTTGCCTTACAGCGACTCTATGAGGAGTCTGAGAAGGCCAAGATCGAGCTTTCTACATCAAACGAGACGGAGATCAACATTCCATTCATCGCGTCAGGTCCTAACGGTCCTGAGCACCTTGTGCAGCGGATCTCACGGGCAAAGCTTGAGGAGTTGGCGGCAGAGTTCGTCGATCGATCTCTTGAGATCACAAAGCGCGCACTTGAGGCATCTCCATTCAAGAAGGAAGACATCCAGGAGATCATCCTCGTAGGAGGACAAACTCGAATGCCGATGATCCAGGCAAAGGTAAAGGAGTTCTTCGGAAAGGAGCCTAACCGATCTATCAACCCGGATGAAGTGGTTGCACTTGGAGCCGCTATCCAAGGAGGAATCCTGCAGGGAGACGTGAAGGACGTGCTACTTCTAGACGTGATTCCACTTTCGCTTGGAATCGAGACGATGGGAGGAATCGCGACCAAGCTGATCGAGAAAAACACTACTATCCCGGCTTCCAAGTCACAGGTATTCTCAACTGCTGCAGACAACCAGACACAGGTAGAGATCCATATCGTGCAGGGAGAGCGAGCGCAGGCGACTGACAACAAGTCACTCGGACGATTCGTTCTGGACGGAATCCCGCCAGCGCCACGAGGAATCCCTCAGGTTGAGGTAACGTTCGATATCGACGCCAACGGTATCCTCAAGGTTTCTGCTAAGGACAAGGCGACCAACAAGGAGCAGTCTATCCGAATCGAGGCATCGTCAGGGCTTTCTGCCGACGAGATCGAGAAGATGAAGAAGGACGCGGAGGTTCACGCTGCCGAGGATGAGCAAAAGCGAAAGCTCATCGAGCACAAGAACACTGCCGAGCAGACTATCTACGCGACTGAGAAACTTCTCAACGAGAACAAGGACAAGATCTCTGAGGATGACCAGAAGTCACTGAACGAGAAGGTCGCGACACTTCGAGAGAAGAATGCTGGAACAGATGGTGACGCAATTGATTCAGCAACGCAGGAACTGACCAAGGTCATGAACGAGGTTGCAACCAAGATGTATCAGGCAAGTCAGGATGCGGAGAAGAATGCAACTGAGGCCAAGGCGGAGGAAGCGAAGCCTGAAGATGCGAAGCCTGAGGAGCCGAAGGAAGGGGAGAATCCAGCGCAGTAAAACTATTTATACAAAAGGAAAAAGGTCCGCCCCTTAAGTGGCGGACCTTTGAGCTTTCAGACACATTTTCCGTGCCATATTTTGCGATCGGAAAAAGAAATCTGATATGTTGACTCTGGAAAATTTTCCACGAGTCGTACAGATACCATCGTACGTAATCAGGTAATCTTGAAGCGACATGATGCGTTCGACCAATTTTGGAACCCGTGTGTAGAGCCAGAACTTGTGTGCGAGAATGTGACTTCTCAACTCATCAATCTGAGGCTGAAGTGACTTTGCAGCCTTGTCATGAGTATCCCGGAATGCTGTTGACATGCGAATATCACTTGCCGCCAGCACGTGCGATCCCTGTTCCTGGGACAGTCTCCACTGTTGAGCATTTAGGTACTTAATTTCAGTTAGTCTGCGATATGCCTCAAGCCGAACGATCTTTGGGTAAGGAGCATGTTTCATAACTTTCAATACTATAACTAATTCAAGCTAGAAATCAATTTGGACCTTTCATTTCATCTAATTTCTGCTAAAATCAGGCACACATGGCACAGGACTACTATAAGCTTTTGGAAGTGGATAAGAACGCGTCGCAGGACGAGATCAAGAAGGCATTTCGTCAGAAGGCGCAGAAGCTGCATCCGGACAAGCCAGACGGAGACGAGAAGAGGTTCAAGGAGATCAACGAGGCATACACCGTCCTCAGCAATCCCGAGAAGCGCAAGCAGTACGACACGTTCGGATCGAACTTTGACGGAGCTCAAGGCGGACCGGCAGGAGGCTTCGGTGGATTCGACTTCAACGGGTTCCAGGGTAACTTCAACGGACAGAACATGGAGTTCGATCTGGGTGGCATCTTCAGCCAGTTCTTTGGAGGAGGGATGCGTAGGACACCCAAGGGAGCGAACATAACTATTGACGTTTCGATCTCATTCAAGGACTCTGTATTCGGAGTGAACAAGACTATTTCATACTTCAAGAAAAAGGACTCCAAGAAGCACGAGCTGTCGATCGACATTCCGCCTGGCATGGAGGACAGACAGGCGCTGCGCGTGACAGGAAGAGGCGAGCCAATCGAGGGAGGAAACCCTGGAGACCTGATCGTGGCAGTGCATGTCGAGAAGCATCCGTACCTGCGCAAGAACGGACAGCATTTGGAAATGGAACTAAAACTTCTTCCGACAGAATTAATTCTCGGAACCAAAAAAGAATTCGAGGGTGTGGATAAAAAAATCGAGATCAAGATTCTGGAACGAACGCATCCAGGAGAAGTGTTCCGCGTGAAAGGTGAGGGAATCAAGTACAGCGCACACTCGCGCGGAGATCTTTTCGTCGTCGTCACACTCGACATTCCAAAGAAGTTAGACAAAAAGGCACGGAAGCTGCTTGAAGAACTCCGAGACTTGGGAGTATAATGTCTGCATGATTCAAATCGGTTTCTTGACGCTCGACGTCATCATTTTATTAGTACTTTTTCTCGTTACGTTTTTTATCGCCTTCAAGAAGAGCAAGAAGAGCGTCGCCCGGTTCGTCCTGCCATTCTACGTTGCTACACTTATCTACACGACGCTTCCCTTTGAGACAAAGGAAGCATCATCCAAGGTTCTCCTATTCGCGGTCGTGTACGCAGCACTTATTTTCCTCATGAAAAAATCCATCACCGCATCCGGTGGGGGATACGGAGCGCGACACTTCTTTGACGCACTACTTCTGAGCTTGGCTGCAATCTTTTCTCTCTTTATCGCATACTACAAGATCTTGCCAATCGACGAGATAATCAAGATTAACTTTCCGTTCAGTGCGCTTATCCTCGAGAACGTTCCGTACTACGTTTTGATCAGTATTCCGCTTCTTTTCATCTACATCTCGAACGCGCACAGGGACTAGTTGCAAAATTCCAAAGTGGTTGTATTATGTGAAATGGATATGAAAAACACAACGAATGGAATGATCGAATGGTGCCCTCAGGCAATGCAAGAACTCAAGGTCCTCGACAAGAGCCAGCGCGGCCGCCGTCAGGGATCGAAGTGCAAACGCCCGAACCACCGACGATAATTCCGTCCCCACCCAGAAATTCCTTCCCCCGGCTGCCACGCGGCCGGGGGAATTTCTATTAGATTTATCATCTGATTTTGCTATACTGTCTCCATGTCAAAACTTGTATTATCCGGGGCACAGTCCTCAGGACAGCTTCATATCGGAAATTATTTCGGGGCACTACGTCAGTTTATCGAACTATCAAAGCAGCACGAGTCGCGATTATTTTTGGCTGACCTGCACGCACTCACTACTGTTCAGGACAAGGGGGTACTTCGGGCAAATATCCTCGATCAGGTAAGGGTGTACCTCGCGATTGGTTTGGACCCGGACAAGGTTGTCGTCTTTAAGCAGTCAGATACGCCCGAGGTTACTGAGCTCGCTTGGATTTTTAACTGTCTGACTACAATGCCGCAGCTGATGCGCGCACATTCGTTCAAGGATGCAGAAGCGAAGAACAAAGAAGTGAGTGTTGGACTTTTTGATTATCCAGTTCTCATGGCTGCCGATATTCTTATTCACAACGCGACTACGATTCCAGTCGGAAAGGACCAGAAGCAGCATATCGAGATCGCGCGTGAGATTGCTCGCAAATTTAACAACACGTTTGGTGATACGTTTGTCGAACCCCAGGAATACGTCATCGAGTCTGTAGAGACCGTTCCAGGAACTGATGGTGAGAAGATGAGTAAGTCTCGTGGAAACACTATTCCACTTTTTGCCACACATGAAGAGATCAAGAAGGCGGTGAGGAGTATTCCGACTGACTCTGCGACAGTAGAGGACTCCAAGAACCCCGATACTGTCACCATTTACAAAATCCACTCTCTCTTTCTGGACGACGCAGAAAAGGAAACGGTTCGGGCAAAGTATCTCAACGGAGGAATGGGCTACAAGGAGGCAAAGGACCTATGCATTGAGTCAGTTGAAAAATTTATCGCCCCTATTCGGGAGAAATACAACTCCATTACCGACGAGGAAGTCATCAGGGTCCTTACCGAAGGTAAAAACAAGATCAGACCTGCTATTGAAAAGCGGATGGAGATAATTAGAAAGTCAGTTGGACTAACGCTTTAATATCTGTGGTCCAAGACTTCTCAGTCCAAACAAAGGTATTCGAAGGGCCGCTGGCCCTGCTTCTTGATCTAATCGAAAAGAGGAAGCTCCATATCAACGAAGTGAGCCTGTCGCAAGTGACCAACGACTTCCTGGACTTCGTCGGAGCGCTCGAGCAGAAGGACCTGAACAAGCTCACCGAGTTCATCCAGATCGCATCCACGCTCATCCTGATCAAGTCCAAGAGCCTGTTGCCGCAGCTTGATCTATCAACAGAGGAAGCAGGGGAGATCGAGGATCTGGAGACGCGCCTACGCCTGCTACAGATATTCAAGAACGCGTCCAAGGGAATCAAAGAGATCTTTGGACAGCATACGTCCAAGTCTCGCCTCCAGGTCAGAAAGAAGACCATCAAGTTCGCACCGACTGACCAAGTAGACGTCCTTAAGATGAAGTGGTTCGTGGACCAACTGATCCACCATCTGCCCAAGGTAGAAAAGAAACCGGAGAAGCGCGTCACCAAGACGATCTCGCTCGAGGAGATGATGAACAAGGTCATCAATCGCGTTCGCCAGAACATGACAATCTCGTTCAAGGCACTGAGTGGCGAACACAAGGAAAAAAAGAATGTCATAATCGGATTTCTTGCTATACTGGAACTTGTTAAGCTCGGTAACCTGACGGCGGAGCAGGACAAGCGGTTCTCGGACATCATGCTCGAGTCGCAGGAACCGAGCGTGCCGCGATACGGAATGTAATTGCACGACGGAATTATATTTGAAACTACGCCAGAATTATTTTGCATATGGAAATCAAACAGAAACTAGAATCAATACTGCTCTTCAAGGGACAACCGGTCTCATACAAGGAACTCGCCAAGCTTCTTGAGAGTGAGGAGTCTGCGATCAAAACACAAGTTAAGAATCTTTCGTCAGAATATACAGAAAGGGGAATGAGCATCGTCCTCAATGACCATGAGTGCGAGCTGGTGACGACCCCTGAGGCAGGAGAACTGCTCTCAAGCCTCGAGAAGCAGGAGAGTGAGACTGAACTGTCGAGTGCGACGCTCGAGACGCTCAGCATCGTCCTCTACATGGGGCCGATCGCGCGCAGCATGATCGATTATGTCCGCGGTGTGAACTCGCAATTTACCATCAGAACGCTCCTGATGCGCGGACTGATCGAGAAGGATCCGCACTCCAAGACTCCCAAATACATAGCCTCACTGGACACAATCAAGTTTTTAGGTTTAAATAAGATGGATGACCTGCCCAATTACGTTGAAGTAAAGCAGGAGATCGCTCAATTTATCAAGGAAAACAACACCGATGGAAACTAGCCAGAACACAACCGAACAGAAGAAGCAGATCAAGGTGTTGTACATAGCAACACTCGTTTTGTTGTTACCCCTTTTCGCCTCGCTGTACTATCTGTATGACAAGTCCAAGGATGCGGAAGTCGTAACGGCACCCGTCGAGACGATCGAGCCCATCTCCGTCACGCTCCAGAACGTGAACACGACCGCGCATGCTGCCTTCGTCGTCTCACTGAACAACGACCGAGTACTCTACGAGAAGCATCCGGACAAGCAGCTTCCGCTCGCCTCCATCACCAAGCTTATGACCGCCAAGGTCGCGGAGGACCAGTCAGAGGGAGGGATTACGTCTGTGCGCAAGATGCCAGACCCGACCTACGGTGACGCCAAGCTTGCAGAAGGCGACCAGTGGCAGACGGAGAACCTGATCGCGTACACGCTCGTGACCTCATCCAACGACGGAGCGCACAGTCTCAGCACTGGCACAAACAGCCGTGTATCGTTCGTAGACAGCATGAACAAGCTGGCATCCGTCATCGGCCTGACCAATACGAAATTTTATAATGAAACTGGTCTCGACAACGAATTGCAGGACGTCCCTGGGTCACGCGGAAGCGCCAAGGACATCAGTATGCTGCTCTCATACCTCGTAAAGACGGACCTTTCCCTCTATGAGAAGACCAAGTACAACACGGCATATGTCCAGTCACCAGCGGGACTGACCGCAGCCAAGAACACGAACGAGGTAGCAAGCCAGATCGTAGGCCTCCTGGTCTCCAAAACGGGCTATACAGACCTTGCAGGGGGTAATCTAGCCATAGTGGCGGATATGGGACTCAACGAGCCTACGGCCTTCGTGGTGCTGCACTCGTCCAAGGAGTCGCGGTTTGACGACGTTCTCAACCTCCAGAAGGAGTACTTTGCACAAGTTGCGAACCGGATGCGATAGTCTTTCGCCTCCATATATTTTATACTTAGACACATATGATTTTAGATGTAGTGAAAATCCTGCTTCCGGCAGTGCTTGGGTTCTTGGTAGGAATCGGTATAACCCCGACCATGACGGATTATCTGTACCGAAACAAGATGTGGAAGAAGAAGGTCAAGTCAGTGACGATCGACGGGCGAGAGGCGACCGTCTTCATGTCGCTCCATAGCGAGAAGGAAGTGAACACGCCCCGAATGGGAGGAGCAATCATCTGGATTGCGGCATTCGTGACTGCGTTTCTGTTCTGGTTTTTGGCAAAAATTGTCGGACTGAACGCGTTTGAACAGCTGGAATTCATTAGTCGAAACCAGACATGGATCCCATTCTTTACACTGCTCCTGGGTGCGTTCGTCGGATTCATTGACGACATCATGGAGATCAGGGGCGCTGCAGATCAAAAGGCAGGAGGATTGTCGGCACGCAAGAGGCTGTTCTTTGTCGGACTGGTCGCGATGGCAGTTGGGCTCTGGTTCTTCAGCAAGTTGGACGTGTCTGAGATCTTTATCCCTATAATTGGGTACTTGGACCTCGGTATTCTGTTCGTGCCGTTCTTGATGCTCACCATGCTGTTTATCTACATGGGCGGGGTAATCGATGGCGTGGACGGACTGGCAGGAGGCGTATTCTCGATCATGTTCGCAGCATACGGAATCATCGCGTTCTCAAACAACCAGGTAGACCTTGCAGCGTTCTGTGCATTGATCGTGGGAGCGACGCTTTCATTCTTGTGGTTCAATATTCCGCCGGCCAGATTCTACATGTCAGAAACAGGATCGATGGCGCTGACCATTACACTGACAACCGTTGCGTTCATGACGGACAAGCTTGGGGATGGGGCAGGACTGATTGTTTTACCTATCATCGCGCTGCCGCTAGTGCTCACTGTTCTGTCCGTTGCCGTGCAGCTGGCATCCAAGAAGTTTCGCAACGGCAAGAAGATATTCCTGTCGACGCCGATCCACCACCACTTCGAGGCGCTCGGATGGCCATCATACAAGGTGACCATGCGCTATTGGGTATTCTCGATCATCTGCGCAACGATGGGCGTGATTAT
>JAYTLZ010000009.1:0-18612 GCA_043728995.1 Minisyncoccota bacterium | reverse complement strand
CAGATATCTCGCAATGTCCGTAACGTTCATGGTGATAAACAGCGCTTCAATGTATGTGCTGGTAGAGTTTGTGGGTCTGCAGTATTTGATTGCTGCCTTCATCATGACAATCATCCTGTCTATCGTGAGCTACGGCATTACGAGCAAGATCTTTCAAAAAACTGTTTCCTAAACAAAGGGCGCGCCGTACGGCGCGCCCTGTTTTTTATTTTAAAAATTTTACCATGCGAATTGTATCAATCTCTTGCCCGTTCTTGATTCGAGAACGAACGCAGATTGCCTCAGTTTCAAATCCATTCTTTTCCAAGGACTTTTGCATTGCAACATTGTCCTTCTCGAACTCCGCGGTAATTCTGCGCAACGTTTTCTGGGCTTCTTGCAGAAACAAAGAAATCGCTTCGGTCGCTATTCCTTTCCCCCACTGTTCCTTGTTGCCGATCACGATTCCCAGCTCACCAACACCATGATGGTTATCAACTTCTGTAATAGCAATTGTCCCAACCGGCTCGTCAGAGTCGTTAAGAGCTATCGTAGCATGCAGTTCCTCAAGAGAAACAAGGCAATCCGCGTAGATTGTCCGAATGTCCCGGAGTAACGCAATGAGGTTCAGGCATGTGTTCCTGCACTTCAGGATCTATATCCCACGTGTCCCAATATGCAACATCACTTTCCTTAAATCCCCGTAGCGTCACCTTTTCACCTGCTATGCTTTCGGAGATAAACATATTGATTACTTTTTTCCCATCAGCGCACTCACACGCTCCTCAACAGGAGGATGAGTCAAAAACAGCTTGTGGAAGAATCCGATCTTCTTGCCTCCTTCCTCCTCACCCACTTCCTTGAAGGGATCTGAGATGAAAAGGTGCGCCGTTGCGTGGTTGGCCTTGGCAAGCGGTCGTGCGTTGCTTGAGATCTTCTGCAGCGCGGACGCCAATCCTTCCGGATATCGTGTCATCAGAGCACCTGTCGCGTCTGCAAGGAATTCTCGCTTACGTGAGATAGCCAGCTGGATCAGCATCGCGATAATTGGCGAAAGAATAAGCAGCGCAATTCCAACTACCATCATTATTGCTCCTGCCTTGTTGTCGCGATCCCCTCCTCCGCCAAAAAATGTTGAGCGAACGAACATGTCGGACAAGAGCGTCACGAATCCAACAAGTACGACCACTACTGACTGCAGCAGGATATCCTTGTTCTTGACGTGCGCAAGCTCGTGGGCAATCACACCCTCAAGCTCGACCTTGTTCAGGATGCGCAGGATTCCAACAGTAAAGCACAGTGTCGCGTGCTTCTCGTTTCTACCAGTTGCAAACGCGTTTGGCGCCTCGTCTGGAATAACGTACACCTTGGGCATCGGCAGACCAGCCGTAATAGAAAGGTTTTCCACAAGTGTGTACAGCTCGTAGAATTCCTGCTTGCTTGCCTCCTTTGCCCCAGCGATGGACAGTACGATCCTGTCCGAGAACCAGTAGCTCACGAAGTTCATGATCATGCTGAATCCGAACGCGATACACAGAATCATGGGCGATCCATAATACATGCTCAGGAACCACCCGAGCAGAAGGATGATTACGAGGAAGCTCGACATGAGAAGCCACGTCTTGGCTACATTTGATGATTGTGATGAATAGAGTGTGGACATAGGTTTATTTGGTTACGACATTCCAGACGAGCAGTTGTGGAAAGGTGTTGCGGAGGGCGACATGCTTTGATTCATCAAAGCAGAAGTACTCTTGTGGTGCGACGGCCCGAGCACCAGCCGATTTTTGACCAGAAAAATACGGCGTACCTTTCCATGACTGCTCGTCAAGGAGTGTAAGGAAACGAGGAAACTAGAAACTCACCTTCACTGGCTGGCTCGCAGCTGCGGCCTCGCCTTCTGCAAGCTCGAAGAATCCGTCAGACTTGAATCCGAACATCTTGGCTATGATATTGCTTGGGAATGTCTGAGTAGCGACAGTGTAATCTCGAACGTTCGCGTTGAAGAATCGTCGCGCAGCCTGGATCTTGTTCTCGGTATCAGTCAGTTCTCGCTGCAATTCTAGGAAGTTCTGGTTGGCCTTAAGGTCAGGATATGCCTCAGAAACGGCAAACAGACTCTTAAGCGTGCTTGAGAGCTGGTTCTGTGCGTCGGCCTCCGCCTGTAGTCCCTGGTCATGCGCACCCATGGCCTGAGTTCGGGCCTCGGTTACCTTCTGCAGCGTTGACTGCTCGAAGTTTGCGTACCCCTTAACGGTCTCGATCAGGTTCGGGATAAGGTCATATCGTCTCTTGAACTGTACCTCGATATCAGAAGACGCCTCGGCAACCCGCGTTCGCAGGCTGATAAACCGGTTGTAGAGCATCACGACACCAAGTGCCAGTACGACGATTATAATTCCAACAAGTAAAGTTACAGACATTGTGATTGTGTTAATTGGTTAATACGAACCAATTATAGCACTTTATTTAGCTGAGTTGTATACCTCCTTGGATCCCAAGTTGATGACCACGTCCTGAACGGTCGCGAATGACTTGGCAGTCTCGGCAAGCTGCGCAAGCGCAAGCTCCGCGTCACATTTTCCGTCTCGTGATCCGCTAAAGCTTCCTGTTAGGTTGATCTTGGCCACTCCGCTCTCGATCATCGCTGACTTGAACGCGAGGTTCGGATGGTATGAAGGGATGATGTTTCCTGGGAGGAAGTCCGCGAACACCTTGTCCCCAAAGAGCGCCTTGGCGCTGTTTGAGAGCACGTCAGGTCCTGGAACGAAGTAGGTCACCATGTATACGTCTCCGCACTTGCCTGAGATCACGTTCTTCACGTCATACTCGTTCTCGGCAATGATAAGTCCGATTCGCACCTCCTCTGAGTTGCTTGCGTATCCAGTCTGCTTGGTTGCGTCGTATGAGTACTCACTTGGTACCTTTACAGGCACGGGTGCCTTGGTCGTATCAGGGAAAATGGTTTTTGCTGCCATGTCGACAAAGTCGTCCTTTGCGGTATCCTTCTTGCCCGCGATTACGTACTTCTTGCCCTTATCGTGGTTTTCCTTTTGGTCCTTGTCGCTGGTAAATACTGATGCAGGCCATGCATCCGGGTTATTTGAGTAATAGATTGCTCCTGCAATCAAAAGAACAATTAGTAATGCTACCGTACTGATAATAATCCAGCCTTTCCTGGTCATTCGGCTCATATATTCATTAAATCTTTCCATAGCCACCATATTGCACCTTTGGCAAGGAAATGCAAGGTTTTCCCAAGGACGTCACCCGATCGCTCGCACAGTCCATTTTTGTCCAGAAAGGATGCAAAAGGGGCCAAGAAGTGATAAAAATAACAGATGACTACATGGAATTTAAAGCAGTTTTACTCATCGCCGAAGGATCCGAAGATTGAAAGGGACGTCCAGGCAATCGAAAAGCTCTACGCCGATTTTGAGAAAAAATATAAAAACAATAAAAAATACCTTACTGACGAGAAGGAGTTGCTCCGAGCGTTGAACGACTGGGACAAACTTATTGGTGCTGCGTGTAGCTGGCGACCGATTATGTATCTCCAGTATTGCAAGTCCTTGGATTCCTCCGATCCAGTTGTCGAGTCGCTGGACAACAAGCTCACACAGAGACTGACCCAATCCGCAAATAAGATTATTTTCTTTAACCTAAATCTGTCGAAAATTGACGAGGCGGCCCAGAAAAAGTTTTTGAAGAGCGGCATGCTGAAGGAATTTCATTATTACCTGGACACGCAGTTCAAAGAAGGAAAACATACACTCTCTGAAGCTGAGGAGAAGATTCTGAACCTCAAATCACTTCCCGCCCAGCAGATGTGGGTCGACGGACAGGAGAAGCTGCTCGCCAAGCAAACGGTATCGTATGGAGGAAAGAACATCCCGATACCTGAGGCGATGGGAATGCTCTCAGAATTACCAACTAGCAAAAGAAGGAAGCTCTACAACGACGTCATGCTTGTTCTTAAAGGAATTTCGCACTTTGCTGAAAGCGAACTGAACGCAGTCTATACCGACAAGAAGATCGAGGACGAGCTGCGCGGACACGCGGAACCATATAGCGGAACAATACTGAGATACCAGAACGACACGAAGACAGTGCTCGGTCTGATCGATACGGTGACGAGGAACTTCAAGATCAGTCATAAGTTCTACAAGCTGAAGGCAAAGATGATGAAACTTCCCCATCTTGAATGCGTGGACAAGAGTGCCTCGATCGGAAAGACGATCAAGAAGATTCCGTTTGACCAAGCAACCCAGATCACACACAAAGCCTTCCAGAAACTTGATCCCAAGTATGCCGACATGTTCCAACGCTTTTTGAAGAATGGTCAGATCGACGCGTTTCCAAAAAAGGGTAAGCGCGGCGGAGCGTTCTGCTCCGGATCTATAGGAAATCCAACGATGGTATTTCTCAACCACACGGACAATATCAACAGTGTCATGACGCTCGGGCACGAGATGGGTCACGCCTTTCACTTTGAGGCAAGCAAGGCGCAGAGACCGATCTACCAGGACTTCACGATTTCCGTTGCAGAAGTGGTAAGCACCCTGTTTGAGAACTTCGTCTTCGAGGAACTGCTCCAGGATATGACTGAGAAGGAAAAGGTCATCGCCCTGCATGACAAGATTATCGGAAGCATATCGACAGTATTCCGGCAGATCGCTGCGTTCAACTGGGAGCTCGAACTGCACAGGACCGTTCGAGAGAAGGGCGCGATATCAAAGGAGGAGATCGCGAAGCTGCACAACAAGCACATGAGCAGCTATCTGGGACCCGCGTTCAAGATGAAAGAGGATGACGGGTATACCTTCGTGCAGTGGCCGCACCTCAGGTACAACTTCTACGTGTACTCGTATGCGTACGGAGAGCTGATCAGTATGGCTCTCTACAGAAAGTACAAGCGGGACACGTCGTTCCTCAAGCAGATCGAGGACTTCCTGGTAGCGGGAAGTTCCAAGTCCCCTGAGCAGATCTTCCGGGATATCGGCATAGACACTTCTGATCCGAACTTCTGGATAGAAGGACTCACGCAGATTGAGGACGACATCAAGCAGTTGGAAAAGCTTACGAAGTA
Source organism: Minisyncoccota bacterium (assembly GCA_043728995.1). GTDB lineage: Bacteria > Patescibacteriota > Minisyncoccia > Phycocordibacterales > JAACPR01 > JAULZV01. Next base: position 13,544 of record JAYTLZ010000009.1, on the reverse strand, counting down.
GCTGAGAAGCCGTCGGCCTGTGGGCCGGCAGCTTCTGCACCGAGGCACATTGCGCTTTTGATTGGGAAATGACAGAATTTACAAGGTTGCTCAAATCCCCATCCAATTAAAGGAGGACTGTATGAAGAATCCACACGTTTGCAGAAAAGCCAGGCACCCTGGCAGAACCCGCACGTTTTCACAGGAATTCTGGCTCAGCGTCGCACGCGTGCGAGCCATCATCGACAAGTTAGGCTTCCGATACCAAGACGGTTTCGACCGTCCGTTCGACGACTGCTACTAACCCACACGGTTTATTTCCAAAACCGCCCGCTCGAAAGAGCTGGCGGTTTTCTTCTTGCATTATGAGGTCTATGAAGTAGTATCACCTCAGGAGATTAATATATGAGAACATTTAAAGCACTAATCGGACTCGTGAAGTCGGCTTGGTCCAGACTGGCTACAGAAAGTGAGGTCGTCGAGAAGGAAGGTGTCTATTCCCTGAAGGATATTTGTCCTGAGGATTTCGGGCAGCCGATCATTTATACAATGATCCCCATGTACGAAATTAAGATGGATAATGATATTTTCTTCGACGTCAAATTATTTTCCCCACTAGATTCCATTTCCAGTTCCTTTTTTCTGAAAAAAAGCTGGCTTACTGAGCAAGTGCCAGAAGTCGAAGCAGAGGACCATGTGGAAATACATTGCAGGCCTGGAGAACCATCCCGGTTCTTTATCATAAAGACATGTGGCATCAATTTGCAGGAGCTTTTTGACGCAATAACTTTCGGCCCTATTCCTAGAGAAGACGAGCCCGGCACGTTGCCTGACTTTGAGGAACGGGAACGAGCGTATGCATGGAGTTGCTAAACAAAACGTCCGCTCGAATCCGAGCGGGCGGTTTTCTTTTGGCATACCTAAAAGGCATCTTGCTTTTGGAAGTGACGGGTGTAGTATGAAAAACGAAGTACCCCAAACAAACCATGAAGCATTCCGACGAATCAACAAACCCCGTCTTACGAACAGCAAAGGACATGAAAATGCTCAAAAGGCTCAAACGACTGCTCAAAACCTATCACAAGTGGAGCGGCAGCAGATGGGCATGGCTGCGGGCAAGGGCAGTGAAAGCCGCTCTAGAAGGCCAAGAGGTCGAGAGGTACCTGGCACGACGAACCCAAGAGGCCATGCTGGCACAGCACGTTCTTGTCTTTGGTTCCAGCAGCGAACCTTTCAGCATCACTGAAAAATTCCTGCACGCAACTTCTACAAAACCCGGCACCAGGAGTGTAGTCGCCGGCCTCCACAGCATCGTAGATCGAGCCAGTCGAGCCGTCGATCAAGAAACGAGAAGAAATTCCGCCTGAATCCTCAATTTCAAAAACCCGCCGAGCTCTCACGAGCCGGCGGTTTTCTTTTTATAAAACGTGTTGCGCTTTTGAGATGAACATGCAAGAATCGGAACAGAGAACACCATACTGCCATGACAGCACCTATGACACGAAACAAACTGGATCGCGCACGCGAACTCTTTCATTTGCTCAACTACACGTTTAAGAACGAGCCGGGGAAACCCGCAGACGAAAAGCGTCCCGAGCTTGAGGAAGAGCTTGCGCGCATCGAACGCTACTTCAAGTTCCTCATCTGGTTCAAAGGGCTCGATGGAAAGATCGAAGGCAATACTGCTGGCTGCCTACCATTCACCCATTACTTCCTGCTCTACGAGGAGCTGGCAATCCAGAAGTTGGTGAAAATCGGAGAAAGCAAAAACCTAGCAGCAGGACTGCTCGATCTCGAAAGAATACCTTTCCGTCTTATGATGAGGTGGGACATGAGCACGCCCGAAGGCAATGAGGGGTACTTAAAGTTCATGCACGAAGGCGATTACAACGGAGGTTACGGTTAAACTACCAAGCGCACCTATTTAAAAATGCCCCGCTCTCACGAGCCGGGCATTTTCTTTTATTTAAGTGATATCACCTGAATACCATTTTCTTTAATCTCTTCCTCTGACCAGAACCTTACTAAATCTTCGGTCTTGAATTTTCCCACGTATCCAACTTTCCTCTCTAGTTCCCTGCCTGTGTACTCTTTGGTATCTGGATCCCATTCTCTTAGATAAAGTGTGTCACCCTCAGCGATCTCAAAATCATTCAACCTCACTTCATAAGTCTTGCTACCATTTAAAACTTGCTCAAAATATTCTGGCCACACTTTTTTCTCAATTTTCATAACATATTTATTAAATTAATATCCAGCCCCGCGATCCGCACCGATATCCTCCTTTCTCTCTCGGATATCTGCAACCGCAACCTCGGTTGTCAGGAGAATCGCCGCAGCGCTGACCGCGTTCTGCACGGCGTGACGCGTCACCTTTACGGGATCAATGATGCCCGCGGCGACCATGTCATCCACGAAAATGTCGTTGAGCGCATCGTATCCCGACTTGGCTCCGCCGTTCATGACGGTATCGACAACGCTATCCGCATCTGCCTTGCCGACGTTGACTGCAATCTGCCTGAGTGGTGCCTTGAGCGCCTTGATGACGATCTCGTATCCGATTCGATCCTCGTCGCTCATCTTCTTGCCACCCTTAGATTGTTTGGTCAGCTTGTCCTGGAGCATGCTCGCGGTCTTCGCCAGCGTACTTCCTCCCCCGGCAACGATTCCCTCCTCGACTGCGGACTTGGTCGCGTTCACCGCATCCTCGATCTTGAGCTTGAGATATTTCATCTCGGTCTCGGTAGCGGCACCCACCTTGATGACTGCAACTCCTCCGGATAGTTTTGCTACGCGCTCCTCAAGCTTTTCCTTCTCATACTTGGAATCGATATTTTTTACCTGCGACTTGATTTGTGAGATGCGTTCATCGAGTTCTGACTTCTTTCCCTTCCCTCCAACGATTACCGTTGAATCCTTTTTAGAAATAACTCGCTGCGCCTTGCCGAGCATCGACAGCGTTGCCTTGTCGAGCGCGATTCCGAAGTCGTCAGATATAAGCGTCGCGCCAACCGTGATAGCGATGTCGCGCAACTCCTCCTTCTTGCGATCACCAAACCCAGGCGCCTTAATTCCAAGAATACTGAACACGCCGCGCAGCTTGTTCACGACAAACGTCGTCAATGCCTCGCCATCGATCTCGTCCGCGATGATCACGAGCTCCTTTTTGCCCGACTGCACTACTGCCTCGATGATCGGCAGCACGTCCTTGAGCGCGGAAATCTTCTTGTCAGTTATCAAAATGAGAGGGTCGCGGAACTCAGCCTCCATCCGCTCCGAGTCAGTCACCATATAATGAGAAACGTATCCCTGCTTGAACTCGAGCCCCTGCGCAACCTCACTCTGGATGCCAAAGCTCTGCGACTCCTCCACCGTCACCACACCGTCCTTTCCAACCTTCTCGATCGTGTCCGCGATAATTTCTCCCAGCTCTGACGATTCGGCAGAAATAGTAGCCACATGCACGATCTGCTTCTTGTTCTTGATAGTCGTTGCGGATTTCTTAATAGCCTCGACCGCATCCTTTCCGGCCTTCTCAATCCCTGCGCGGATACCCATGCTGTTTGCCCCTGCTGCGGTATGCTCAAACCCTTCGTTGATCAAAGCCTGAGCCAGGATAACGGACGTTGTCGTTCCGTCTCCGGCTGCGTCGTTCGTCTTGGTTGCGACTTCCTTTATGATCTCGGCACCCATGTTCTCAAAGCGATTCTCGAGTGAGATTTCCTTTGCGATGGAAACGCCGTCGTTGGTGATAGTCGGCGAACCGAATCCCTTGTCCAGAATAACGTTGCGTCCTCGCGGACCGACTGTCACGCGTACTGCGTCACCGACCGTATTCACACCTGCGATCAGCGCCTTCTTTACCTCTCCGTCAAATAGTACTTTTTTTGCCATACCTTATATATAGAGTGATCTGATAATTACTTGCTCTCGATCTTGGCCGAAATCTCGGACTCTCGAACCAGGAAATATTCCTCTCCCTCGAACTTGATCTTGTCTCCCCATGAGAAGAGCACGATATCCCCTTTCTGCACAAAAAGTTCCACAAGCTCGTCGTCAACGTAGCGACCGTCGCCAACCGCGATGACCAGCGCTTCCTTGAGGTCCTTATCCGCATTGACAGAGTCAGGCAGAATGATGCCCGTCTGCGACGTGGCCTCTCCCTTGATCTCCTTGAGTAAGACCTTGTCCCCGATCGGAACTACAAATCTTTTAACAGTCTTTTTTGTCTTTGACATAGGTGTTCAAATCCTTTAACTGGTAATGCTGGTATTGTATGAGTTTGGCCGCGATAGTCAATGGAATACAGATGATGACAACTATTTGTCTATATGATATAGTCTCTCAATCACAGATATGCATACATCATTGTCAATCATTCAAATAGTTTTGTCGGTACTGCTCATCGCGGGCGTATTGATGCAGTCCAAGACCAGCGGCCTTAGCGGCGCGTTCGGTGGTGACGACGCTCAGGGTGCGTTCCAGACACGACGTGGACTCGAGAAGCTTATCTTCTACGCCACTCTCGTTATCGCTACCCTCTTTGCGATCGTCTCTTTCGTGATCTTCGTGCTTTCATAAGAAGTGCGCTTCTAAATCTACCAATACAACAACGTGGCTTTTTCGGACAACAACCTAAGTGGGTCCAAGTATAAGAGATTCGTGGCCAAGCTCACGGAGATTTTTTATGAGTTCTCGCTCTTTGAGCGCGTGCTGGCTTTCGTGTTTGCCGCCCTGCTTGCATACGCGTCATTCTCAATCGTGCTCAAGCTGAACGGACAATTCCTCGTCGAAGTCCCTGCAGAAGGAGGACAACTGGAGGAAGGGATGCTCGCCACGCCACGGTTCGTGAACCCGGTACTCGCGACCAGTGATACTGATCGAGATCTTTCTGCCCTGATGTATTCCGGACTACTGCGACTCAACGCGGCGGGCGAACTTGTCCCAGACCTTGCGGAATCGTTTACGATCTCAGAGGACGGACTGACGTACTACTTCAAGCTGCGTGAGAACGCGGTATTCCATGACGGAACGCCAGTTACAACAGGCGACGTTATCTTTACCATATTAAAAACCCAGGATCCCGCTATCAAATCACCCAAGCGTCCGAACTGGGATGGCGTGCGTGCAGAGGTAATCAACGAGCAAGAGATCGAGTTCACCCTCAGCTCGCCTTACTCGCCATTCATATACAACACGACGCTCGGAATCCTACCCGAGCACAAATGGAAGGACATCACGGCCGAGGAGTTCCCGTTCAGTTCGCTCAATACGAACCCTGTCGGATCCGGCCCGTATGAACTTTCTGGTGTAAAAAAGGACGAGGACGAAATTATTACGTCATATGAGCTGAAGAGCTTCTCCAAGTACGCAATCAAGAAGCCGTACATCGAAAAGATGTTCATCGCGTTCTTCAAGAACGAAGCAGAAATGATAGTCGCATTCGACAAGAAGCAGATCACTTCGATGCACAGCGTAACGCCGAGCAACATCGCAGGACTCAATCTCAAAAAGGAGAGCGTCGTCACGCTGCCCTACTCGCGAATCTTCGCGCTGTTCTTCAACCAGAACAAGTCGGCAGTGCTGACGGACAAGAACCTGCGAGACGTTCTCGATACCGCAATCAATCGCGAGGAAATCGTCGAGTCGGTCATGTCAGGATATGCGACTCCGCTATATTCCCCGCTCACTCTTTTCTCCAATTCGACTTCGACACAAAAGACTTATGGTATTGACGAGGCACGCCTGAAATTGGCAGACCTCGGAGACAAATACAGCACCGGCACGTCGACAGATGCGGATGGCGGCTCTACACAGAAGGTCTCCTTCACCATTGCAACCAACGACGTGCCCGAATTCGTAGCTGTCGGTAGCAAGATCGTAGACGCGTACAACGCGATCGGCATCAACACCGAGCTCAAGATTTACGACACCAACGATCTGACCGCGAACATCATCCGTCCGCGCGAGTACGAGGCCATTCTTTTTGGAAACGTGATCAACCGAGACCTCGACTATTACGCCTTCTGGCACTCGTCACAGCGAAATGATCCAGGACTCAACCTCGCATCGTACACGAGCATCGAGGGTGACCGAGCACTCGAGGAATCGCGATCGAGCATCGACATAGAGGAGAAGCTTCCCCTATTGCAAAAATTCGAAAATCAGGTTATAAATGACATACCAGCAGTATTCTTATACTCACCTGACTTCATTTATGTCGTCCCCCAAATCGTCCGAGCACAATATCCACAGATTATTGTAACTCCGGCAGATCGCTTTGCGGAGGTGTATAATTGGTACATAGAAACTGACACGGTGTGGAAAATTTTCGCGCAGAAAGACGAGGAGTAGAGATTGGTAGCTGATATCTGTTGCCCCATGAAATGGCACTAGACATTAATTACTAATAATTAAGAAAAATGAACAGAGAATTTAGACCGAGACAGCAATCATCAAATGGTGGAGAAAGAAGCAGTAACGGAGAGCGAGGAGAAAGAAGTGGCGGTAGCGAGAGAGGAAACGGAGGTGGTGACCGAGGAAATGGCGGCGGAAACTTTAAGAACACCGTCAAGGACTCAGTTCGACGAAAGGTCGACCGAAAGCGACGAGGCGGAATGCGCCCTCAGCGAAAATTTAATAGTGCACCACAGGAGATTCCACCAGTCGGTGACAACATCCGAATCATTCCTCTTGGAGGAGTTGAGGAGATCGGAAAGAACATGACGGCAATCGAGATCGGTAACGACATCATCGTTGTCGACGCAGGTTTCCAGTTCAAGGACGACACGACTCCAGGAATCGACTTCATGATTCCGAACACCAAGTACCTTGAGGAGCGAAAGGATCGCGTACGCGCAATCTTCATCACGCACGGACACCTCGACCACATCGGAGGTCTTCCCTACGTAATCGAGAAGCTCGGCAACCCGAAGATCTACTCACGAACATTCGGTTCGATCATGATCAAGAAGCGACATGAGGAATTCCCTCATCTAGCACCACTTAACATGGTGACGCTCGACGGTGATGAGACAATCGTTATCGGAGAGAACATGAAGGTAGAGACCTTCCCTATCTCGCATGCGATTCCGGACTCAATGGGTCTTGTTATCCACACGCACATGGGAGACATCGTCTTCATCGAGGACGTTCGAGTGGACAACATCGCAGGAGTTCCGACAGAGGAGGAGAACGAGCAGTACAAGCGATTCGCCGGCAAGAAGGCCCTTCTTCTGACGATGGACTCTACGTCTATCGAGAAGTCAGGATGGTCACTGTCCGAGTCAGTCGTTGTAGAGACGCTGGAGCGAATCTCACGAGAGGTTCCTGGGCGACTCTTCATCGGTACGTTCGCCTCACAGGTTGAGCGAATCATCGCGATCATCGAGATCGCGCAGAAGCTCGGCAAGAAGGTCGTGATCGAGGGACGAAGCATGAAGTCCAACGTCGAGATCATCAAGCACCTCAAGCTTGTGAATACCGACAACGTGATCAACATCACGGACATGGACAGCTATCCGCCAGACCGACTTATCCTTCTGGTTACGGGATCTCAGGGCGAGGACTTCTCAGTGCTCTCACGAGTAGTGATGAAACAGCATAAGTACATCCAGCTCAAGAAGTCTGATACGATCCTGCTTTCATCATCGATCATTCCTACTAACCACGCGTCAATTACGCGACTCAAGGACCAGCTGTACCGATCAGAAGCAAAGGTCATCACCTACCTCGACGCGGACGTACACGCATCCGGACACGGTAACCGTGAAGAGCTCCGATGGATCCACCAGCATATCGACTACAAGTTCTTCATGCCGGTTCACGGATACCACGCGTTCCTACGACAGCATGCCGAGATGTCGATGGCGCTCGGAACACCGCCTGAGAACGTAATCGTTCCCGACAACGGATCTATCATCGAATTCAGTGATGGTGGAAACAAGATGACCGTTCTTCCAATGAAGGCGCCTCACGAGGTGATAACGGTTGATGGATTCACCATCTCCGACATCCAGGACGTTGTGATGGAGGATCGAAAGCTTCTCTCTCAATCAGGAATCTTCGTGATCGTCGCCAGCGTGAACACCAAGACAGGACGACTCAAGAAGTCACCTGATATCATCTCCCGAGGATTCGTGTACCTGCGAGAGTCACAGGAGCTTCTCCAGGAGACTCGAAACATCGTGAAGCGAGCCATCGAGCGAAACATTCGAGGCAAGGCGCAGATCGACTTCGAACTTCTCAAGAAGATCGTTGCCGACGACATCTCAAAGTATCTCTTCCAACAGACCGCCAAGGAGCCGCTGGTTATCCCAGTGATTCTCGGAGTGTAAGTTTGCACACAAAAACGCGCCGCACATATTCTGTGCGGCGCGTTTTTTGATATACTGTACTCAATGTTCGGAGATAAAAAAACAACGTGGCTGTTTTATACTTTTGTCTTTCTCTTTACCCTGCATATCACTCCTGCGATCTACATCAACTCGAACTTTCTCGCACAGTACATGAGCACGGGATATGTGAGCCTGATCTATACCGTCGCCTCAATCGGAACGATACTAGCGATCCTGGGCATGCGCGCCAGACTCAAGCGGTTTGGAAACTACAAAGTATTCGTAACGAGCCTAGTTATAGAAGTTGCCGCGCTTTTGCTGCTCATCATATCGGACTCAGCACTTCCTGCAATAATCGCCTTTATTACCCTCTTCATCTCACACTCGACAACCTTTATCAGTCTGGACATCTTTCTTGAGCGAAACACGCCGAACGTGAGCACGGGAACGGTGCGCGGATGGTTCTTCACCGCCCTTAACTCGGCATTCATCGTCGGACCGTTTCTCTCGAGCATCCTGCTTACGGGCGGCAATCTCAAGTACGTGTACGTCTTCGTGCTCGTTCTTTTGTTCCCCATCATCTTCATGGCCAGCGAGCTGTTCAAGAACTTCGAGGACGCACCCTATGACAAGGTAAAGATCATGAGCGCGTATAAAAAGCTCAATACCAACGTAGACGTGTACTCGACGATCATGTCGGACTTTGTCCTCAGGTTCTTCTATGGCTGGATGATCATCTACGTTCCTATCTACCTGCATGAGTATCAGGGATTCTCCTTGTCAGAAGTGACACTGATCCTGTCTGTCGCACTGATTCCCTTTATCCTTATCCAAGGATTCGCAGGCAAGCTCGCGGACAAGAAGTACGGTGAGAAGGAAATGCTCACGATCGGCTTCATCACGATGGCGATATTCACTGCCCTTCTCGCGTTCGTAGACAGCCCTAACGCATCCGTCTGGATCGCAATCCTCTTCATGACGCGCGTCGGAGCCGCAATGGTGGAGATCATGACCGAGACGCACCTCTTCAAGCGTGTGGACAGCGGAGACGTCAATATCATCAGCATCTACAGGATCTCGCGCCCGGTTGCATACATCCTCGGAACGCTGCTCGGAACGATCTTCCTGTACATCGTCTCGTTCAATATGCTGTTCTTTATCCTCGGAGGAATAGTGCTGTACGGTATCAGGTACTCGCTCGCACTTACTGATACAAAGTAAAAGACACGCACAGCGTGAGAGAGATCCTGTTTAGATTTTCCGACTTCGTCACATGAATTGATTCCGGCCGGATCCTATGCGTTCTCTCCCGCGCTCTGCGTGTCTTTGTGTAATTATTCTAGCACGCCATTCTCCCTTAGAAACGCCCCGATCGCTCGAGCATCCGTATCTGCCAGAATCTTCCCATCCAGATCAATTGTCGGGGTCTTCGTTTGCCCTGACTTTTGCATGAGCTCCTCAAAGTATTCCTTATTACCCATAACCTCCCGTTCCTCGAACGGTACCTTGATCTCGTTTAAAAATTGCAGTGCCTCCGCGCACCACGGGCAACCTGTCTTTGTGTATATGATGAGTGACATGCACATAGTGTAGCATATGCCTGAACCTTGACTTACTAAAATAAAGTTGTAATGTCATAGTCAAATGATCCACTCATATGAATGAAGAAAAGAAACTCAAGAATTGGTTTGCGGGTACGCAGGCCGCCATCAGAAGACATGTCCTTGTTAACGGCGTGATCGACGAGGAACTCGTAGGGAACGTTGCATATTGGCTTTTCAAATTGGAAAAGGAGTCCAAAGAGAGCGAAAAGGGGTTTGAGCCAATTACACTGATGCTCTCTACAACGGGAGGATCAGTAGATGACACGTACTACTTGCAGGACTTCATCCAAACGCTTAACTGTCCTGTCGATGGGCTCGTCATAGACAAGGCCCGATCAATGGGCGTCGATCTGCTTCAGATGTGCAGAAAGCGAATGATGTTCCCAAATTCTACGCTTTTCTGCCACTATACCAGGAGGACCTATCCCATGATCTTTCGGGGAGAGGTCGGTGAAAGAGAGCTAAAGGTGCTTGCCAATAGCCTCCAAGCAGACCATGCGCGCCGTATTGAGTTGTATTGCTCAAGAGCCAAGAAAACGGCTGAGGAAATCGGTTTTCTCTTATCTGACGGCGAGGATTACCACGACACGATTACTGCGAAACGAGCCCTTGAGTACGGCTTGATCGACGAGATCATTCCGCCCTTCAAATGGTTTCCACAACCCAAGGAGACAGAGCAAAAACCACAATGACTTTTCCATTCAAAAGCCCCGCATCGCTGCGGGGCTTTTTTCTTTATAAAAAATTAATTATATGCAAAGAAAAACCGCCAACGTACTTCGTTGGCGGTTAGAGATTTATTGTTTACTTTAGAAAATCTCTCAAAACTCGGGAAACGGACAAAGAACATTTGATCGTGCGTTCATCTTCTCCTGTAATGTCCAGGTTCCGGCAACAGATCAGTCACACACATTGGCATCCGACATGGCGCATCGTATACCCCCGATGACAGCAATATCTTGTGCGGGTTTGTCCTACCAATTTCCCTTGTACATATAATGAGCTAGTTGTTCTCAACTAAGATATCATATAAACTATTAATGTCAAGACACCTAGCCACCTCAGTTCAAGGCAGCAAAAAGGCCCTTTTCAGGGCCTTTTATATGCTTTGCTAAAAGGATTACTCCTTCTTCGCCTTCTTCTTTGGAGAAGACCAGACATAGTCCAGCAGCTCCGCTGCCTTCTCGCGACCTCCGAGTCCGAAGGCCAGGGCAAGCGCGAGCACGATGCCCGTAAATAGGATTTGGATCAGTGACGGAGCGATTCCAATCTGGAGCAGCGCGGCCATTACTCCGAAGATCACGAACGACCACTTGGTCACCTTTCCGATGATCTGTGGGTTGTCGATCGGAGCGTTCGATCCAAGAAGAGATCGCACGACCACTGCCTCGAAGAAGTTTCCGGCAATCACTCCGAACACGAGGATGATCACCGCGATCAATACCTGTGGGATATAGAACACGATCTCATTCAGGAACTGCGTGATTCGCTCCCATCCGAGGATCTCGGACGCGGCCATCACGAACGCGATGATGAAGAACCACTTAACGATCTTGCCCAAAAGGAGCGAGATCGAGAAGTTCTTGGTGTATCCGGCAGTCACCTCCATGAGACCCGCCTTCTCAGCCATCTCGTCGATTCGAATAATGTCGAAGACCTTCTTGACGATTCCTCCGAGGATCGGCGCCACGATAAGTCCCAGTAGCAGCACGATGATCGCCCCCACGATGTCAGGAAGCACCCCGACCAAACGACTCCACAGGTCGATCAGCGAAAGCTGTATCACCTGCGCAAAAGTATATGTACTCATAAATAAAATTACGTTATTAAATTAAACCAATCTACTACTCTATTTTCTCGCTATGCGAGTGCATACGCAAGGAAGAGGTGTGGTTAACTTATGAGAGTTATTATTTTTTCTTGACCTTGGAAATTATTTCCTTGTCTACCTCATCTACTTTGTTTAACCTTCTCGCCGCATAGTCCAGCGTATGTATCTGATCGCTTAAGACGCATCCAGAAATAGTTTTTGCAATAAAGGGAACTTCAAAGGGATAGTCCTTTTGTTTGGAAGTGATGAAGCAAACAAGGCAGAGATCGGAAATTTTGTTATACGAAGAATCTGAAACGACAAGTGCTGGCCTTCTTCCCTTTTGCTCGTGTCCGACTGAGTCCTTAAGATGGACCCAGACTATATCTCCGGATTGTGGTGTGTAATTATTTACCATAACTCCTTACCGACAGGCTTATCTTCGAACACAAGTTTGTGCTTGTTCTGAGGTGTAATCAGCTTTACCAGGTCCTCCAGGGTCTCCTCTTTCTTCTTGACGGGTACAAGCCTTACGCCCTTGCCCTCCTGGATCAGGTCGACCTCGGTTTCCTGCAGTTTCAGCTTTTCGACCAGCGCACGAGGAATCCGCACCCCATAACTGTTTCCCCATTTGGTTATTTTTGATCTCATATCCTGAGTATATACTTTGTATATCATGTGTCAAAAGTTGGCTTATGGGTAAAGGATATACTGCCCTCCTCATATTTTTCCCAGAATAAAATAAAGACTTTCTAAAGACCCGTCCACAGGATGTGCCAATACGTCAAGTTGACTTTGATTCGCCATTTTTATACAACTAGGACTAATGAAAATTTTAATCATAGAAGACGATATTTCAATTAGAAACGTGCTCCGCCTCAGCCTCCAGGCAAAGGGCTTCGCAGTTGATGAGGCCGGTGATGGCGATTCCGGATCGTATCTGGCTCGGACCAATACCTATGACGTAATACTTTTGGACAATGTCCTCCCAAACAAAATGGGAGGACGTGTTTGTAAAGAAATTCGTGAGGCAGGGGTAATAACGCCCATTATCGTACTGTCGGGCAAGCAGGAGGTCCTGTCCAAGGTACAAATGCTCGGCAACGGCGCCGACGACTACGTTACTAAACCCTTCTCGTTCGAGGAGTTGTCAGCTCGGATCTCCTGCCTGCTCAGACGACCTCCGACATTCAAGCAGAACACGCTCAGGATCAGAGACATCGACATCAACTTCAGCGCACAGACCATTTGTCGCAACAAGAAGGAGATCTACCTGACAAGAAAGGAATTCTCACTGCTGGAATTCCTCGCTAATAACCGGAACATTGTCGTAAGCCGCGGACAGATCCTGGAAGGCGTATGGGACATGTCGGTCGACCCATTCTCCAATACCATCGAGACGCACATCATGAACCTTCGCAAGAAGTTGCGTGACACCAAGCGAACGCTCATAGCATCAATCCCCGGTCGCGGATACAAACTCAACTTAACCCACGGACAATGATAGATTTGATCCAACAATTAGTAGTAAGGAATATAAAAAGTATTCCTTATTTTTTTCAAAAAAATTCTGTATTCAACCTGGACCAGACCAACTACGCTCTTATCGGCAAGCTTTCAGCTTCCCTGCTACACGACATCCTAACGCCCATTACGTCCCTCACGCTCGGAGTGTCGGCATATCAGGGCGAAACGGCAGATGAAATAAAGCCAGTGATAGACAACTCGACACGCCAGATCAAGGAATTCGTGGACATCATGAAGGATTTCCTTAAGGAAAATGACAGTGAGTCCGTCGTGCACATAAACAAAGAG
>JAYTLZ010000008.1:0-24055 GCA_043728995.1 Minisyncoccota bacterium | reverse complement strand
CATACAAACGGCCGGCACGCATAGCGTGCCGGCCGTTTGACTTGTCCTATCTAAATCTGTAATGTTGTTCCCAGAGCTACAACAAAGCAACAAATCCAGTACATCAATCAAAACAATGAAAATTCCATATTCAAGCTTGAGCCAAAGGCTACACATCGCGGATATTACGTCGATCCTAGCACGGAATAACGCAGTCATTACGAACAGCCACTTCGTGTACTCGAAGCCAGAGGGCAAGGGTGACCACGGTCCCAACTATGTGAACAAGGACGCGCTATACGCAGATCCTGACAGTGTCGCCGACATGTGTCTCGAGATGGCGTGGAGGATGCGTGACTTCAAGGTTGAGCGCGAAGACGCCGTCATTGTCGGTCCTGCAATGGGCGGAGTCATTCTCTCAAACCAGGTCGCGTTTTTTCACGACCAGATAACGAGATCTCGCTTGCCCGGTTCTCATTCTGCTGTGCGGGCCGCCTATGCCGAAAAAAAGCAGGGTGGAGGGTTCGAGTTTCGAAGGGGTTACGACTCTCTCATTGCGGGCAGGAACGTTATCGTCCTGGAGGACATCGTCAACTCAGGAGGGAGTGTCGCTGAGGTGATCACTGCCGTTCGTGAGACGGGGGGCAACCCGCTCGGAGTCTTCGCGATCTGCAATCGTGGAGGAGTCACTGCCGATATGATCGGTGTTCCGTTTTTGGACTCATTCATTTCGTTTGATTTCGTGAAGTACCCTGAGGGCGAATGTCCTCTGTGTGACGCGAATGTTCCCGTACGCGAGGATCTCGGACACGGGCGCGACTTCATGAAGAGGCAGCGTCAGCAACCCTGAGTCATCGGGTGTGCGAAAGGGCGTGCGGTCGACAGACCGCACGCCCTCTTTTTTATATCGTAGCGTATTTCTTAAACCACGTTCTCTGCCTCTTGGCATACTGCCAAATCTTGGTGTTGAGTAGTTCGACCATTTCCTCGTACGAGATTTCTCCCTCAAGATGCATGGCCATATACCGATACTCCAAGCCGAGCTGTCTCATGCGGTTGTAACTGAGTCCTTCTGCGTGCAATCGCTTTGCTTCATCGAGCATACCTGCCTCAAACCGCGCAATAAGCCGTTTGTAAATTCTTTCCTTCAATACGTCGTTTGGAAAATCGAGATAGACGTACTCGACATCGTACTTGGATTCTCGTGAGAGTGGGGGAACTTGTCCGAGCTCGGTCGCAATCTCAATCGCTCGAATGATCCGCACTGGATTAAAGAGATCCACTTCCTCATATCGTCGAACATCAATGTCATGCAGTTTGTTTTGCAAATCGTCGAGTGAAAGCTTTTCTAACTCTGCACGCAGTGTAGGATTCGGCGCAACTTCGGGTAGTTGCACACCATTCACTAGTGCATCAATATAAAAACCCGTTCCTCCGCAGATGATCGGGGTTTTTCCTTTTTCTAAAATAGATTCGATTGCTTGCGCACCCTGAATGACAAACTGGTCTACCGCAAACGTGTCCTGCGGATCCGCGACATCGAGCATGTGATGGGGAACACTGCGCATCTCCTCTTGTGTAATCTTGCCCGATCCGATATTAAGTCCACGATACACCTGCCGTGAGTCAGCAGAAATAACCTCGCCATTTTGTGCGAGTGCAATCTCAACCGCCCTGTCGCTTTTGCCTGTGGCCGTCGGGCCGCAGACTACTATAAGTTTTGGTTTCATACTATATGTGCCGAAGGAGGGAATCGAACCCTCACATCTTGCGATACACGATTTTGAGTCGTGCGCGTCTACCAATTCCGCCACCCCGGCATGTGTGACCAGTCTAAACCAAAAGGGGGAATAGTTCAATGCAATAAAAAAGGCGTGCGAACCGTGGTCCGCACGCCCTGGAAGAGCTAGCTTTGCTTGTCATTGAGATTGGGCTTAATCAGCACTATCTCTGTGTAGGGATCAGTGGTCGGATCGTACTTGAATCGTTCTATGAATCCTTGGTGTGCGTCATCGTTGCTGTGTGCTGGGTATTCGAGCTCGTGTGCGTGTACTACTACAGGAATCTCTCCTGGTATGGTGTGGTCTAGATACAGAAGGGTCACTGGAAAAACAAAATAACACGTTTCTGTGTAAAAGCAAGTATTGAAATTATCCCACGCATGTTGTCCAGCCCGATTCTGCGCAGGATTCCACAAGACACTACTTCTCATTTTTGCTACAATGCAATTCATGAATGACACACAAGACAAGGGCATAATTGCTGACTCACCTTTTTACAGCAATGCTATTTTCTTTATCGAGATAGACAAGGTAAAGCCGAACCCGTTTCAGCCAAGACGGGACTTCGACCAGGACAGACTTCTTGAGTTGGCCGAGTCGATTCGTATGTACGGAATCCTCCAGCCGATTGTGGTGACTCGAAAGGAGGTGGTCAAGCCAGATGGCGGACTTGCGACCGAGTACGAGTTGATTGCGGGTGAGCGAAGATTGCGTGCATCCAAGCTTGCGGGACTCCGAGAACTTCCAGCCATTATCCGAGCCAAGGAGGATGACGATCGCGTAAAGCTGGAGCTTGCGATTATCGAGAACCTCCAGCGAGAGGATATTTCTCCAGTGGACAAGGCACGCGCATTCAAGCAGCTTGTAGAGAAGTTCGGACTGACGCACGGAGACGTTGCGAAAAAGGTCGGTAAGTCTCGAGAGTACGTTTCTAACAGTATTCGAGTTCTCGGATTGCCTGAGGAGATGCTCGTTGCGATCTCGGAAGGAAAGATTACCGAGGGACACTCGCGACCGCTCTTGATGCTTTCTGATAGGCCCGAGGAGCAGAACGTTCTGTTCAAGGACATCATGCTGCGAAAGCTGACCGTGCGAGACGCCGAGAAGATCTCACGAAAGATCGCGACTGACCGAGTGCGCAAGCTTGACCTCTTGCCTGATCCTGAACTGCTCGAGATCGAGCACGAGATCGGAACGCTCCTTGGAACGCGTGTGAACATCGCCAAGAAGGAGGAGGGTGGGCGAATCCAGATTGATTATTTCAATCAGGAGGACCTCAAGAATATCGTGGACCTATTGTTGAAGAGACAGGCGGGGAATGCTGCGATGGCTGCGCCAGTTGCTGCTGTGGCTTCTGCTCCCGCTGCAACCGTTGCCGATGCGCTTACTCACTCAGATAGTATGACTCTTGTCGTGGACAGTCTTGAGCTGGCGCCTGTCGCTTCCATGTCGCCCGAGGTTGCCCAGCTTATCGCAGAGTCAACGCCAGAGCCTATGACGACCGCTGAGGCTATTCAGGAAATTGCAGAAGACAAGTTTGCAGACCAGCAGATCACGATTGATACACCAAGTTATGGTGACAATGATGACGAGGATTTGTACTCGATGAAGAGCTTCAGTTTGTAATTGACTTTTTTATAAATAAGCCTAGTATCAGATTCGAACTGAAAAATTCTCACAGCGGGAATTTATGATCTCAATACAATTGAATTATGAAAACGATGGCAAGGTTTAGTGTAGAAATCGTCCGCCACTATCGGCGACTTTTGTGGATTGAAGTGAAAGGTCACATGGAGTTTTGTGGCTTGATTCCGCAACCAGGACAGGGTTTTGGCATGCAGTATGATTCGAGACTGTGTAATAGTAGGCCGCAGGTTCAATACGAAAAAACTTCCTGGGAATGTTTCAAGGGCGAATGGCAAAGCGTGATGCATTTTGAGAAATTGGATATCAATTTGAAGGATGATGAAATATGCGACCTCGCTATTTATCAGAACCTTATCGATCAGACTTTTTGCCCAGGCTTTGAGGTGAGGAGTGGGAGCGGTGAGTCTGGCACAATTAACTCTCAATTGGCAATGCATGTTGCATTCGAGAACCGACAGCACTTCACTGGGCTGGTTTGAAATAATCATAATTTAATGCCCCGCATCGCGCGGGGCATTCTTTTTTATTTCTTCTTAAAACCACCTCTTCTTCCGACCTTCTTCTCCTCTGCGAATATCTCGAGCGCTCGCTTAAGGTCTACCGTATAGACGTCGTCAGTCTTGAGTGAGCGGAAGTCGCTCTCATGCACGACGTACGGACCGAACCGTCCGTTATTGGCCGAGATAGGCTCACCAGTCTTTGGGTGGTTACCTAATACCCGTGGCAAGCTCAGGAACTTAAGGGCGTCCTTGAGGTCAAGGGTCTCGATCGCAACATTTTTTGGAATCGTAGCTCGCTTCGGCTTCTTGTTCTCCTTGGTCCTTTCTCCGACCTGTACGTACGGACCAAATCGTCCCGTCAGAAGGAACACGGACTCACCAGTCTCGGGATAGATTCCAAGCGGCTCATCCTTCTTGATCTCCAGTCCATTGATCATCAGCGCACCGTCACAGTCAGGGTATCGCTCACAAGACACGAACTTTCCACCACGACCGAGCTTGATCTCCATTCCTGCTCCACACTTAGGACACTTGAAGTCGCTTTTGCCGAGCGTCGTCGCCTTGTCGAGCGACTCCTTCGAGTCTACCTCCTTTTTGAATACGTTATAAAAATCCTTCAGCGTCTTCTTGTACTCCTTTGTTCCTTCTGCGATCTCGTCGAGCTGGTTCTCCATATCGGCAGTAAACGTATCACCGATATATGTTGCGAAGTTGTCTTCAAGGAATGAGGAAACGACGTCACCCGTATCACTTGGTACAAGTGCCTTTCCTTCCTTGGTCACGTACTCACGATCGATCAGTGTCTTGATAATTGACGCGTACGTGGAAGGTCGTCCGATACCGCGCTTCTCGAGTTCCTTCACGAGTCCTGCCTCGGAGTATCGTCCAGGCGGTTGCGTTTCCTTCTTCTCGTCCTTGATCTCGACAAGCTTCACATCCTGACCTTCTGAAACTTCAGGGAGCGTAACCTCCTCGTTCTTGGCCTTCGGATCAATCAATAGCCATCCGTCCTTCATGATGATCTGTCCGTTTGATACGAAGTTTGGAATGGACTTTGATTTGATGTTAAAAGAAATCTTGGTTCGCATGATCTGCGCGTCGATCATCTGTGACGCGATCGTTCGTCTCCAGATCAGGTCGTAGAGACGCTTCTGGTCGTCCGTCATTCCCTTGGACTGCGCTGACATGTTTGTTGGTCGAACGGCCTCGTGGGCTTCCTGCGCGTTCTTGGACTTCTTTCCGTACACGCGAGACTGGATGTATGCCGCGCCAAACTCCTTCGTCACGTACTTCTGGATTTCCGTCACTGCGAGTGCAGAAAGATTCGAGCTGTCCGTTCGCATGTAGGTGATGTGTCCGGCCTCGTACAATTTTTGTGCCATCATCATAGTCTTGGATGGGGAATAGCCGAGCCGGGTGCTGGCTGCCTGCTGCAGAGTAGAGGTTGTGAACGGAGGCTTGGGTGCTCGCTTGGCCTGCGTCTTCTTTACGTCAACGATTGACCAGTCCTCTTTGTTGGCCTTTTCCAAAATAGTTTTTACCTCCTTCTCGTCTCGAGGTTCTATCTCGCAGACTGCAGGGATCTTGTTCTTCTTGAGGTCGTCGAAGACTGCGTCGATTGTCCAGTAGGTCTCAGGTACGAACGCGCGGATCTGCCGCTCTCGCTCCATGATGATTCGCAGGGCGGGGGACTGCACTCGTCCTGCAGAAAGTCCGTAGCGAACCTTCTTCCAGATGATTCCGGAAAGATCGTATCCCACAAGTCTGTCGAGCACGCGGCGCGCCTCCTGTGCCTGTTTGAGGTTGTCGTCGATGTGGCGCGGATGCATGACCGCGTTCTGGATAGCGTCCTTGGTAATCTCGTGGAAGACCACTCGCTTCGGGTTCTTGAGCTTGAGGACCTCCTTGAGGTGCCATGCAATAGCCTCACCTTCTCGGTCGGGGTCAGTCGCAAGCAGTACCTCGTCGGCACTTTTGACGAGCGTCTTGATTCCGCTGATCACCTTTTCCTTTCCAGGCGACACCTCATAATGCGGAACAAAGCCCTTTTCGATATCGATGGCTTTCTTGTTCGACTTTGGGAGATCCCGGATATGACCGATCGAGGCGACAACCTTGTAGCTGCCGATATCTTTGAGATATTTCTCGATCGTTTTTGCTTTCGCGGGAGACTCTACAATCAAAAGTTTGTATGACATGAATTCAATTAATACTATATATGTGTATATTTGGCAAATTATGAAAAGTAAAACGCGCGGAAGCTGGAGGCTTCCGCGCGCTGGAATCAGGCGAGCTTTTCAAGTTCTGGGATCAGGTAGTGGGCGATGGAATTTTTCGCTGTCCCACGCGGACGTGAGTGCATGCAGCCATTTCTCACCAGTTCCTCGTTCCGATCGTCGAGCAAAGAATTTGCCAGAAGGATTCGCGACCTGAGGCCGCGTACCCTAAGGAAGTCTGGTATGAACGGGAGTGTCGTAACTTCTTCCTCATCCTCCTCAAAGTAGAAGTCAAAGACGACTGCGCGCAGCAGGCCAAGTCTCTCGTCAGGCCATTTTTCCATGTCGGTATAGAAACGATAGAGCTCTCCTATACTATTTATCCAGAGAACTTCGTACCGGGAAGTCTCCAGATCGGACTTGATGTCATCTGCAATTTCTTTGTCGTTTTCGATCAGGACGATGATCCCTTTGGTTTGCGGATTGATTGTACTCATGGTGCTTTTGGTTTGACCCAATATAACCATACCCTTATGTTGATTGCAATAGGATGTAGGATCCGTCAACCCTCTTGATCACGTTCTCGATTTCGAGATTGAGGAGTATCTGGACGATCTCAGAGACCGGCAGACGAGCCGAGCAGTGCTCAATAATCTGCTGCGTGAGTGTGTGGCCACCCTTGATTGCGTTCAGGACAATACTCTCTAGTTCATTTGGAGCGTACTGTACAACCAGTTCACCGCCGTATTCAAACCCAAGCAACTCACACACATCCTGAGGTCTCGTATATATGTATGCGCCCTGCCTGATCAGGTCGTTGGATCCTTTGGAGTAGGGAGAATAAATTGAGTTGGGGACGACGAGCAAATCACGATTATAGTCTGTAGCCATGCGCGAGGTAATCAGTGTGCCTGATCTCTCGCGAGCTTCGGCAACGATAACAAGATCCGCAAGTCCGACCATGATTCGATTGCGGGCAGGGAACATCCAGGCCAGTGCGTGACAGTGCGACTCGTACTCGCTGATGAGCGCGCCGCCGCACTTCAAGATGTGGTGGGCAAGGACTTGGTGGCGGCGCGGATACAGAACCGAATCATCCAGTCCGCATCCGAGTACTGCCATGGTATGCAGCCCGTACTTGATCGCGCATTCGTGCGCATGTGAGTCGATGCCGAGCGCTAGTCCGGACACGATCGATACTGGATGACCCGCCAGCGCTCGGCATATCTCATCCACGACCTGCTTGGCATACTGCGAGCACCTGCGCGATCCCACGATCGTGACCAGTTTGTGCCCAGGTGGCGGCAAGCTTCCTCTTATATAGAGTGTATCCGGTGGGAAGGGCGTGTGCGACAGCTTTTCCCGTATCCAGACCTCGTCCAAAACGCGTATTTCATGGCTCATTTACTCACCATACAAAAATTGATATGATGACCTGATAAAGAAATAATCATGTTAGACATCAAATTCATTCGCGAGAACAAGGACCTGATCAAGATGGGCGCAGCCAAGAAGCACCTGTCTTTTGATGTTGAGACACTGCTTGCCGTGGACGACAAGCGACGGGCGCTCCTTGCGACGGTAGAGGAAAAGCGAGCCAAGCAGAACGAGGTCGGACAGAAGATTCCGACAGCAACACCAGATGAGCGAAACATGTTGGTTGCCGAGATGACGACACTTAAGGAAATTTTGCAGAAGGAAGAAGAAGAGTTGCGAGCAATCATGCTCGAGTGGCGAGACCTGATGCTTCAGGTCCCGAACCTGCCAGACATGTCTGTTCCTGAGGGAAAGGACGACAGCGAGAACGTCGAGGTGCGAACGTGGGGAACTATTTCGCAGTTTGCCTTTGAGCCAAAGAGTCACATCGATCTGATGACAGCGCTCGATCTCGCAGACTTTGAGCGAGGAACAAAGGTCGCAGGATTCCGCGGATACATTCTCAAGAACGAGGGTGCGCTTCTCCAGCAGGCGGTTCTCAGCTTCGCGCTTAACCACATGGTCAAGAAAGGATTCACTCCGATGAGCGTACCGTCACTTGTTCGAAAGGAGACGCTGATGGGAACCGGTTATCTTCCGCAAGGCGAGGACGATCTCTACAAGACACAGGACGAGGATTATCTTGCCGGAACGGGTGAGGTTTCAACCATGTCATATTACTCTGACGAGATTTTGGACAAGGCGCAGCTGCCGATCAAGTTCATCGCATACTCACCGTGCTTTAGGCGTGAGGCGGGAAGTCACGGCAAGCAGACCAAGGGTCTCTATCGCGTGCACGAGTTCTTCAAGCTCGAGCAGGTCGTACTGTGTGAGGCGAGCCATGCTGAGTCAGTAAAGCTGCACGAGGAACTTACGCAGAACGCGGAGGAAATTCTGCAAGCACTTAATCTGCCATATCACGTTGTCGTAAACTGCGGAGGCGACCTCGGACTGGGACAGGTCAAGAAGTACGACATCGAAGCGTGGATTCCTTCCGAGAAGCGATACGGTGAGACACACTCGTCTTCATATTTTCATGACTTCCAGACACGACGATTGAACATTCGCTACAACGATACGGACGGCAAGCGACGGCTCGTTCACTCTTTGAACAACACCGCGGTAGCAGTTCCACGAATCCTTATCCAGATCATCGAGAACAACCAGCAGGCAGACGGAAGCATTATCATTCCTGAAGTACTGAGGCCATACATAGGCGGTATCGAAAAGATTTCTCCAAAGATAAAGAACGCGTAATATGTCGAGCCAAAGATATATTTCCGACACGCTGAAACAAAAAAAGAAAACGATGAGGAAGGTGAAGGTGTATCTTATTCTTTTGGCATGCGTGCTTGCATTAACGGGATTGGTATTCCTGATGCGCATGCAGTCCATCCAGATTACGGACGTGACCATCACGGGGAACAGCTCCGTGCCGACAGAGGAGATTGAAAAGAAGAAGGATGCAGTTCTCGGTTCCTATTTTCTTTTTGTTATTCCAAAGAGCAACATTTTTATATTTCCAAAACGCGAGCTGATTTCTGATATCAAGGAGAATCCTGCCGTGATCAGCGTGGCTGTCGACAAGAAGTTTTTCCGCGCCATGGATATCACGGTGACCGAGCAAGAGAAGGAGGCGATCTACTGTAACTCGTTCGAACGAACAGAATGCTTTTATATAAACAAGGACGGATACCTGTATTCCAAGGTGGAAGGAGGAGTTGCGCTGGATCAGGAAATCATCATTTATCTTGAGGGCGAGCAGAAAAAGATTACAGAGCATGTCTTTGACAGTGAGCTGTACGGAAACGTGGTCAGCTTCATCAAGGCGGCGGCACGCTACGGTATGCCTGTCTCCAACGTCTACATGAAGTCCGACGGTTTGATCGAGTTCAATACGCAGGCCTCCGCGCGCCTCATCACCTCACGCTACGACGACCTCGAGAAGGACTTTGCCAATCTGATCGCCCTATTCGACAAGGAGGTACTCACCAAGGAGCAGCTTGGAGATATCGACTACATTGATTTGCGATTTGGGAATAAAGTGTTTTATAAGAATAGGTGAGTTTGTTTCGAGTAATGTTCGCCCGATATAACGAGAAATGATAAAATTACACATATGATTGGACTAAAAAGAGGTATCGTTAAGTTGACGCCTTACCAAAAAGAATGGGCAAAGGAGTTTCAGAATGAAAAACTGAGGCTTGAAGAGATTTTGGGTAATAACGCCCTTATCATAGAACACTGTGGAAGCACATCGATCGTAGGCATGAAGGCAAAACCAGTCATCGATGTTTTGGTCGGAGTGAAGACAGTTAAGAAGGAGGGGAGGAAATGTGAAAAAATACTTGACGATTTAGCAAACTACTTCTCAAGAAACGCTGCGTTTCCAAAGAAGGATAGGTTTGTCGTTGCAAAAGGTAATGATGTTAGCAGAACCCACTACATTCATATTGTTAAATATAATGGTGCCATATGGAAGAAGACGCTTTTCTTTAGGGATTACCTACGGACACATGATAAAGCCGCGCAAGAGTACTCAGACTTGAAAGATGATTTGCATAAAAAGCACCCGAATGAAAGGAGAACGTACACTAAAAATAAGTCCGTCTTTGTTAGGGGTATTTTAAAGAAAATGAAGTAGGATTGAATGTCGATTTATGTAAAAGAAAACGCCCCGATGAAAACAGTAGGGCGTTTTCATCGGGGCGACGTAGGGGGTTACGAAACCTTCGCGGGAATTTGGACTTTGACAAGTTCACCGAGAAAGTGATCTATACTGAATCCGAATGTGCGATTTTCCGTATCTCTCTCGACAAGCAACGAGACCTGCAGATGCGCGACTTCGAGAAAGGCGACAAGGCGGAACGCTTCGACATCTTTGTCTGAGGCTTTGACCAAGTCTTGAAAAGAATGACCATGTTTTTTAGTCACCCCGACCATCCATTCCATCTCGTTCTCGGTGACGAGCTTCGGATCAAGTCTTTTCCTGACACTGTCGCTTGTCCTTGATTCGTGATGGAAGAGGACAAAATCGCCATTATTTTTCGATCCCGTAAAACGAGTCCATCCACCTGGATTCTCGAGACTGTACCCAGAAGATCCGTTGGGGAAGTGATTGGCAAGTCTGTGTGTACTGAAGCGTAGTTGTTTCATATGATTTGGGGTATGCGATGTAACAGGGTTTCATAAATACAATAACATTATTATACTGTATCATCAAGTTTATAGATTCTGATGAGCTGATCAGTTTAATCTATGGAAAACCCACTCTATAAAAACAGAACGCCCTGATATAATGAAACCATGAATCTCTTCATGGTCGTTCCGTATTATCTTGCATGGCACTATTCTCGCGGTCTTGCGCAGTGGACGCGAAACCTTTTTAACTTCTTGTCGTTTGAGTTCCATTTTTTCTCAGTAACCGAGCTGCTGCGAACACTATTCGCACCGTTCCAGCGCCTGAAGGAGCGATACGGAAGTAATCCCATGGACGTCGAGGCTATCCTTTCATCTCTCCTGGTAAACCTGATCATGCGTGTGGTCGGTCTGGTCGTACGTTCCGTCATTTTGATCATCGCGGCACTCGTAATCACTGTCTCATTCGTTCTCGTGCTGGCACTGCTCCTTCTGTGGATCCTGCTACCGCTTGTACTTGTGGGTCTTATCGTTCTGGGTATCGGATATCTCATAACATTCAAATCGTAATATGAACTACACCGATTTATACAAGCACATAAGAGACGTTGAGCCAGCACTCGTTTTGGATAAGGCACTTTCTCCCGAGGCACGAAGGATCCTTCGGAAGACATTTTTCATACTGCTTGTCATCGTGCTGATTGCAGACCTGCTAGTCACTCAGTACACGATGCAGTTCCGTGGAGCACTCCTACTCCTATTGTGCGGACTGATAACCATGCATGCGCTCGAGGCGATGTATCGCTCGTACTATTTCAACAAGATCCAGATCGACATCCGCGTGCTCAAGATTCTCGATACCATCAAGGGTAAAAAGGATATGACCGCAGTGTTCCTTGCTCATGAGATGGGACAGTATGTGATGTTTCGACTCGGATTCAGCCCACGAGAGATTGCGGATTTCCTCAAGAGCAAAAAAGACATCGTGACCGTGCAGGAATTCGAGATTGTCGAGAACGATGATGACGAGGTAACGTTTACCGAATTTGGATTCTCATTGCTGCATTTTGACTCCGACCTTTTGCATGCCTTGCGCAAGAAGGGCGTAACCGCTGCAGACTTCAAGCAGACGCTTGAGTGGGTTTCGCGCATGGACAGGAAGGTTCGCGAGCAGGAGAGATGGTGGCTCTTGGAGAATCTTCTCCGCATTCCGTCCATCGGCAAGAACCTCTCGTTCGGGCAGGTGTATCACCTCGATCGATACGGTCATCTGATCATGAACGACAGCTCGTATGTGCAGCTCGGTGAGAAGTGGAGGATTTACGGCTCGAGCGTCAGCAAGCTGGAGTCAGTATTGTCCAAAGCCGTGGGCGCGAATATTCTCCTCACTGCAAAGGAGTCATATATATGTATGGACGCGGTCGCCTCACTCGGGAAGGAGATCCTGCAGGGAACCGTTCTGCCAAGCGTCGAGAACAAGCGAATCTACGTTCTGGATGCGAACACTCTGATCTCATCCTATGAGGAAAAGACTGAGTTCGAGACGACGTTCCAGACGGTGCTGTTGCAGGCGGCGTCTGCGGGTAACGTGATCCTGGTCATTCCGAACCTGCCGGACTTTGTAGAGAATACGCACTCGCTCGGAACGGACGTGAAGGACTTGCTCGCCGAGGTGCTGCGTTCCAGTAACTTGCAGGTTATCGCGACGTCCAGTGAGCACTCATACCATGAGGTTCTGGAGACCGATCTTGATCTGATGTCGAATTTTGAAAAAGTGCATCTGGACGAGTTCGACGAGTTCCAGGCGATCTCTCTGTTGGAGGATGAGGTTCTGTATGCGGAAAGTAGGGAAGGCGTGTTCTTTACGTATCAGGCCGTTAAGCGAATCGTAGAGAGTGCCGATCGATACTTCAGCGACACGTCCCTTTCCGACAAGTGCGTTGATATCTTGTACGAGGTAATTCCCGCAATCAAGAAGCGTGGCGGTACCGTGGTAACCCAGGCAGATGTGGACGAGCTCGTGACCTCAAAGACCGGCATATCGCTCGGCAAGATTTCCAAGGACGAGTCATCGAAGTTGTCACATCTCAAGGAGGAAATGCGAAAGCGCGTCGTCGGCCAGGAACTCGCAATCGATGCAGTATGTGACGCAATGCTGCGCGCACGTGCAGGTCTCGCCAATCCAAAGCGTCCGCTCGGATCATTTATGTTCATCGGACCGACGGGCGTGGGTAAGACCGAGACTGCCAAGGCACTCGCTGCGCTCTTTTTCGGAAACGAGGAGACGATGCTCCGCTCTGACATGTCCGAATATTCCGACAGTGAATCCGTAGGACGAATGATTGGTGACTCGAACAGGGCAGGAATATTTGCCTCAAAAGTCCGTGAGGTCGGACATGGCGTGCTTCTTCTTGATGAGTTCGAGAAGGCTTCTCCAGAAGTTCATGATCTCTTCCTGCAGATAATAGACGAGGGATTCTTTACGGACGGTCGAGGCGAGCGTGTGAACATGCGAAACTTCATCATCATCGCGACGTCGAACGCCGGCAGTGATATTTTGTACACTCAGTCCGCGCAGAATCCCGTGAGCAAGCAGCAGATCATCGATCACATCATCGGTCGGCATATTCTGCGCACCGAACTTCTTAACCGATTCGATGATGTTATCCTCTTTGATTCGCTCAAGTCAGAACAGCTTGGCAAGATCGCGCATCTGATGTTTGAAAAGCTTGCCAAGCGACTCGATCAGCGAGGGATAACGCTTAGGGAGTCACCTTCACTGATCACGTATCTCATTCAGGCCGGGAACAACCCGAAGTTTGGAGCGCGCGAGATGAATCGTGTAATAGTAAAGGAATTGGAATCAAAAATTGCCCAGTCACTTGTCTTGGGAGATCTGTTCGAAGGTGATACAATAGCCTTTACAGTTTCAGGCAACAATCTGGAAATTCAGAAATATTCATAGATTATGCGAAAAATCCTTACCTCATTTATTTTCATCATAGCAATCGCATCCGGACTCGGTGTCGGGTATGGTGCGGTGCATACGTCGGGCGCAATATTCAAAGTTGCGACTGCATACGTTGCGGAAGTGACGACAGATCTTAACTTTGCACAGGCAGAGGAGGGTGGTCCTGGTGCGGAAGTTGCAGAACCAGAGGCACAGAAGAAACCCGAGGGAACTTTTTATATAACGAATCAGAATAAGAAACCAAAGATCTCGGCACACAGCTATCTGGCTGCCGATCTTGAGACGGGTAAGATATTGATCGCAAAGAACATTACCAATCAGATGCCGATCGCATCTGTGACCAAGCTGATGACGGCACTCGTTGCGGACGAGGTAGTAGGACTTGATGCCAAGACGGTAGTGAATGCGACTGCCATCAATACGTATGGAACGCAGGGCGATCTCAAGAAGGGTGAGACATATACTGTCTCGGAACTTTTCTACCCGCTTCTTCTTGAGTCAAGCAATGACGCGGCAGAGGCACTCGCCATGGCCAAGGACAGGCCGAGCTTTATAGCTGACATGAACGGCAAGGCGAGGTCTATCGGCATGATCGATACCGAGTTCGACGACGCCAGCGGACTTTCGTATGACAACAAGTCGACCGCCGTTGACTTGCTCAAGATGACACGGTACATCATGTCGTATCGAGGATACATTTTTGATATCACGACAAACAAGGAGATGAAGCTCGGCAAGAAGACCTGGTTCAGCAACTCAAAGTTCCGAAGCGATGAGGAATACGTGGGAGGAAAGAACGGATTTACGGACGAGGCGCTCAAGACACAGGTCGCGTTGTTCGAGCAGGACTTTAACGGGGAGAAGCGAACGATCGTATACATCATCCTGAGGAGCAACGATATCGCGTACGACATCAACATGCTGCGCGACTATGTGTACAAGAGCGTGCAGTACGAGAAGTAGTTTTCACTAGGGTATAAATAAAAATCCCCCGCGGCCATGGCCGCGGGGTTTTGTTTTGAAAATCACTGCATCATTTTCTGGTACGACTTTTTGGATCATTGCAGCTGATCCAGAAAAAAGTAGCAAAGAATGCCAGAAGTCCGAGAAGCAGTCCTGCTCCTCCGACTTGATATTGCAGAGTCCCGTCAGCCAGGTGAGGCAGATAGGACTTGAGCAACTTGTTGGTGTGTGTGGACAGCGCTCCGATTGCAAATACCATCAGGAGTACGGATACGCCAAGCAGCCAGTACGGTCTCATGTGTATGTTCGGGTCATTTCCATTAAACCACTCGCTGATATTTTTGCAATGCGCCTATACTGTGCTATTTTACCTCTATGAATTTCATACGTAATTTGTTCAAAAAGGAAAAGGCCAATCTCGGATTCTGGGGAACACTCCAGAAGCCCGTTATAGTACTTGCACCAATGGCGGATGTGACGGACGTGTCCTTCAGGCAGATCTTTGCCAAGTACGGACGGCCGGACGTGATGTGGACCGAGTTCGTGTCTGCGGATGGTCTTTGCCGCGCGCCGCGTGATAACTCGAATGAGTTGGGACTTACAAGTCATGACATCCTCTGGAAGGACTTACTTTATTTTGAGAACGAGAGACCTGTCGTCGCGCAGCTTTTCTCTGGGCGACCGGAATATATGGAGCAGGCGGCATACGAGGTAACGCTCAAGGGCTTCGACGGGATCGACATCAACATGGGCTGTCCTGACGAGGGTGTGCAGAAGCAGAAGGCGGGAGCATTTTTGATAAAAGAGCCGAAGCTCGCAACGCAAATTATCGAGGCTGTGAAGAAGGGGATTAGGCGCGCATCAAAAGAAACTGGAAAGCCGGAGATTCCTGTTTCAGTAAAGACGCGGCTTGGATTCAACACAGATGTCATGGAGGAATGGATCACGCACCTCCTGGATGCAAAGCCAGCGGTGATCACGATCCACGCACGAACACGCAAGGAGATGTCTAAGGTTCCCGCCAAGTGGGATCGTGTGCGTGATGCTGTCACGTTACGCGACAAACTAAAATCGCAGACACTCATCTTTGGAAACGGTGACGTGCTCGATCTGGAGGACGCGCACAAGAAGGCAGTAGAGACTGGGGCGGATGGCGTGATGATCGGTCGTGGGATCTTCGGTAACCCGTGGGTGTTTAATCGTGAGAGAAAGGGCGGGGCAGATGTCACTCTTGAGGAAAAGTTGCACGCGCTTGTCGAGCATACGCACTTGTTCGAGACACACCTTCCGCACAAGAGCTTTAACCTGATGAAGAAGCACTACAAGGCATATGTGAACGGATTCGAGCATGCCAAGGAATTGCGAGCTGACCTCATGGAAGCCAAGGATGCAGCTCATGTCGAGCGTATCGTGGAGGAGTTCCTGGCAGAAAAGAAGTAGGGCAGGGCGTGGTATACTGATCTCAGACCGCACCCTGTCCCGAGGAGGCGTTTATAGAACACAAGGAGGACCACCGGTTATGGGAGACGAATGAACTAGCCAATACAAAACAACACAAACAGGAGAACCAACGTCATGATTCAAGAATAAACAAACCGATATGGACGGAAACTAACAGCAAGCAACAAAACAGCCCAAGACCAGCCACCGCTCCCGTGCAACCCACGGAGAGCGGCTTTTCTTTATGTCACAGGACAATGAGGGACGTCCTGATGGCCGCTTGCATAAGTGCTTGACATAAAATTTATATGTGCTATATTAGCACTCGTTCAGTTCCCCCCCAACCGAACACCTGAGGGTGTCCAGAAAATTGAGAATAGGTGCACAGTCGCTATGCGACTTGAGCCCTGGTGAGTAAAGGAAATCCCTTTAACTGCCGACATGCGAGGCCTTCAAAACCCGCTGACGCATGTCTTCCTGATGTACTCTGGGCATCCTCGACTTTTCCCCCGGATAGAATAGGCAGGAGGGACACGGCATATCGCTGTTCACCTCACCCCCGACACGAACGCTTTCGCGCCGTGTCTCTCCTCGCCTTAGATTTTCCAGGTAGTTGTGTGTTCATTGTTGGTAGGCCCGGTATTCGCTTCATGCGGGTGCCGGGCTTTTTTCTTTATATTATTGACAAATATTGAATATAAGTCATAATAATACCTGAACGCTCAACGGTGTTCACCCACGGTAGTATTCACAAGGACTTGTAAGGGGTTCACACAGACCCCGAACATACGTTCGGCGCAGCACGCACCGGCATCCAGCTTCGCGCAGTATCATCCAGATCCTGCACGTAGCATGACCCAAAAAAGGTCGGATGAGAGTGGTCGCGTGCTGCGTCAGCAATTTCCAGGTGGCGATGGTGCCCATAGCACCGGTCGCTTGTGGTGAAAGTGCGCCGCTGATCAAAGGCTTATCATGGCATGATAGCTCCAAGGAGATCAGCGGCGCACACTCGCCAAACAACGTATATTTTCCGGCCACATCAGGCGCGGCGTCGATACAGGTTGCTCATGACAGACATCCTCGACGTCGCGTCTTTTTCTATTCTATTGACAAATGACCATAATATGTTTTAAGATGATTACAAATGGATCATTCAAACATACCAAATTGCAATACGTCAGATGGCGACGCCGTCATTTACCACTTCATGCTGAGGCTCAAGGATCAATATCCGGGGGACAAGCACGTTCTTACCAACAGGGCGCCTGGACGGAACGATTTGTATAGCATGGAGGAAAGGCACGTCTTTTCCTTCGGTGGTTCGATTGTCCGCAGTTCAAGCGGCGATCCGATCACTAGACATACTGTTGTTGCATACACCCCGATTGGTGCGTGTGTATACGTTGGAACCGAGAAGTTCTTAGCGGGACAACTCTTTACCAAGCTCTATGAAGAAATAAGCACAATGTTCAGGACGGTCGGAGGTCACATCTTCGTTTCAAACTTCTTTCACTCGAGCTTTGCGTTCTCGGCCAAGCTGAGACAACTGATTGAGTTGCAGGATGTTGTCTCAAGACGTGATCTCGTGAATCGCTTAGAGTCATTGTTTCTCGAAGCAGGAGGTCCAAAAATCCTCAAAGAAATTTGCGCCCATCATCTCGATCAAATCGAGTACGCGCTCCGCCTTGAGTTTCCGTATGATGAGATCTGCGTTCAGTTCTGATCTGATGCAGTACAGTCAAGCCCCAACCGCAACGCGGTAGGGGCTTTGTTTTTTATATTTAAAATTGTCTGTGCGGCTTTTATAAAAAGAAAAAACCCGCCGGCGCACATGGCGACGACGGGTTTTGTTGGTGCTTTGACGGTGGAGCACGAGGTGCTCACCGCCGCGGTTGGTCAGGCAGACGAAGTGGCGGAGCGATAGCCGCGCGGGTCGTCGGGCTTGATGGCGCCGGCGGAAGTGGTGATGAATATATTGGTGCAATCAGCGGCGAAGATGCCGCAACATCGGGACGTATTCATGGCTCTGTCGGGAAGTGGAACTCGGGCATACGATGCCTTCATTCCGGATGATTCCTACAATCTCCGCCTGGAGAGAGCAGGTATAGAAAGCCGTGGGACACGGCTGCATATATCTGCTCTCTCGAACCTTTGTCAAAACTTCTCAAAGATCGTATGACTAGTACGATACCAGGTATAAAAGTATTGTCAAGTACCCATAAAACGTGGCGTAATTTACCCCCCCCAACAGTCTTTTGGAATAAAAGAAAACCGCCCGTCGCACGCAAGGTGCAACGGACGGGGTAAAGTTTGAGAAGACGTCAGGCTGGCTGGGCCAGGCCGACTTCATCAGGAGTTGTGGAGACGGGCGTCCCGTGGTGTTGCGGTTGCCGCGTACGCGACGGATCTTCGAGAATCGGGTCCGTTGGGTAATGGACGACGCGCCCGATGAAGCCTTTGCGGCGACGAGGCAGGTCACACGTGTGACCGTAGGCGAGACGGCTTGCCGGAATTCCGGTGGTTGATTCGAGACTGCGGGTGGAGCTAAGCGATTTTGTTTTGGGAACTAACGATTTCATTTGCTCTTGTCTCTACTCCGCACTTCCAAAACGTGATTGTATGGAAGGGCAGATATGGGTAGTCGAAGATGCTTGCGACTGGCCGTACCTGCCCTCCAATCTGCGAAGATCCTTGTCTCTTTAATGGTACTCCTCGCAGGCCAAGTGTCAATGCACTGTGGATAACCAAAATGCTATACTAGGGTCATGACACCAGCCAAGTCAGAAATCCAAATGGAACAGAAGTCGGAGCACAAGACTCTGTATACCAAGTATCGCCCACACGTGTTCGGCGACGTACTTGGGCAGGAGCACGTGACGGACGTGCTCAAGGAATCCATCTCTTTGGGAAACCTGGCGCATGCATATCTATTTTTTGGAACGAGAGGAACGGGCAAGACGTCCGTTGCGCGAATCGTCGCACGTGAGGTCGGTACGCACGAGGACGACCTGTATGAGATCGACGCCGCTTCCAATACGTCCGTAGATGATATTCGCGCACTCAACGAGTCCGTAGCGACGCTTCCTTTTAAGTCAAAATATAAGGTATACATTTTGGACGAGGTGCACATGCTTTCCAAGTCGGCGTTCAACGCGCTTCTGAAGACACTGGAGGAACCGCCCAAGCATGTGATATTCGTACTCGCGACAACTGAGATGCACAAGGTTCCTGAGACGGTGATCTCCCGCTGCGAGGTGTACACGTTCCGCAAGCCGACGCAGACACTTCTGCAGGACATGGTTATGAAAACGTCCAAAGCGGAAGGCATGACACTTGAACCTGCAGCAGCGGACCTGATCGCGCTCCTTGGTGACGGATCGTTCAGAGACACGCACGGAATTCTTCAGAAGGTTATCCACGCATCCAAGGATTCCAAAATTTCAATAGATGAGGTCGAAAAGGTAACCGGCGCACCCAAGGCGCAGCTCGTGAACAACGTGATCGATGCGATCGCGAACAAGGACATCGAGAAGGGACTCGACGCTATCGCCCAAGCAACCAAGCAGAACATCGACATGGCGGTCTTTACCTCAATGATTCTGGCCAAGGTGCGCGCGATACTGATGGTGCGGTACTCTGCGTCCGCGCAGGCCAGCATCAAGGACTCCATGACCGAGGCGGACGCGGCGTTCGTGACTGAATTGGCTGGTCAGAAGGAGTCACCGATTTCGTCGTTGACTCTGATCAAGCTTCTGGACGCGTATACCATGATCGGACGCTCCTATGCGCCCCATGTCCCGCTTGAGATTGCTTTATTTGAGTTATTGAAATAAACTGCACCGACATGAAGAAGCTTATCGTCCCAGTATTGATCGGTGCGTTTGTCGGAGTTCTGCTCGCATTCGCTTTTCTCTTTGTCCGGGTAAAGATCGCAGATGGTATCTCGGGCTTTTTGTCCAAGGAGCGAACTGAAAACGCGCCGCTCTCAGAATTGATCCGCAGCCCCTTTGCGGCAAAGACGGACCAGTACAATATCCCCGCATATGAATCTGTGGTGCCACAGACCGGCAAGGCACTTCGAGCTGACCTGGAGGCCCTGAAGATTGAACTGTTTGAGGATGGAGTAAAGGTGGGCGAGCATCCGATCGCGTCGGTCGGACGTGAGGGAACTGCGTGGCAGACACCGGTCGGAACGTTCGAGATGAGTTACAAGAAGGAGAATCACTTCTCCTCGATCGGTCACGTGTGGATGCCGTACTCGATGCACTTCTTCGGAAACTATTTCATACACGGATGGCCGTACTATCCGGATGGAACGCCCGTACCCAAGGGATATTCGGGAGGATGTATCCGCATGGAGACGATTGATGCACAGCAGGTATATGCCTTTGTCGACACGGAGACTGCGCTGATCGTGGTAAATCCTGATGAGGAGACTGAGATGGATGAGGCTGCCTCGCTTGTGGCCTATGACGTTTCTGAAAGCGCACCTGCACTTGATGCATACGCATACCTTGTCGCGGATCTTGAGAGTGGACAGGTGCTTGCGGGCAAGAACCAGAAGGTTGCAGCGGGACGCGACTTTGCTCCGATCATGACAGCGATGATTTCTCTTGAGAGTCTGAACCAATATCCTGACGTGGTACTGGACGGCCAGCTGATGACCGTTGGTGATGTTTTGTACGCGCTTCTTCTGACTGACAGCGACAGTGCTGCGGAACTTTTATACAACAGGCGAAACCACGCGCAGTACCTGATCGACATGGATGATCGCGCGAAGTCTATCGGCATGACGCAGACCGTATATGAGGACGTGTATGGAAAAAATGAGGAAACGGTCACGTCACTTGAGGATACCTTCCGTCTGGTGCAGTACGCCAATTGGTACAAGCCTTTTCTGATCAAGGCGATGGGCAAGAGCGAGCACGTGAAGGATGACGTGAAGTTCGAGGCGATTCATCCGCTCGCGAGTGACAACGAATATGTTGCCGGATATGCTGATGCAGAAAACGAGAACGTGCTGACGATTGTCGACGTTGTTGTTGGTGAAAGTGGCGAGACCAGGACGTTTGTCGTATTGGTTGAAGGAAGCAAGGATGCGGGCGTCGATAGCGGGAAGCTGATTGAGTGGGTGAAGGCGAGCGTGAGTGCAGAGTAGGTTGCTTGGTAGAATCTGCTTGAAGGGGACAGGAATAAAAATATACATAGGAAAAGAAAAAGGCGGCCCCGTGGGGGCCGCCTTGAATGTAAACGGTGCGAAACTGTTCAGGCCGACTTGATGGCCCGAATCCGTGTTCCGCAGAAGCGAAGTGGCATCATGATACATGTGCCGATGCGCGATAGGAGTCCAGGATCCTGGACTCCGGATTCCTCGACGACAAATTTTACGAGAGTAGGTCCTGCAATTCTCAGGATATTTTCTCGATCGAAACTGGATGCGTCAGCGGAAGGTGCGGCTTCCAGATACCAGCCACCGCTGTCTGTTTTTGCGGTTGCGGACAGGAGGCCGTAAGAGGAGAGGTCTTTCCTCAACACTGTCTCAGTGGCTCTGGTGTCCCTGATGGCGTTTGTGCTCCAGCGGCCTGTTGTGATTTTGGGTTCTTTCATGGGAGTAGGGTTCAAATTCCTCATATACCCTACACCCGCATCCTTCCGAGGTCAAATGAAATCCCCGGAACGCGTTGCGCTCCGGGGAGGGGTTTTGAATGGGCTCACACAGGTTGCAGTTTGCCTTCAGCTGCAACGAGGGCATCTTCTGGAAACGGATAGTTGCGCTTGCGGGCATCCGTCGGATTGGAGATGACCCACCCGTCATGGAGCAGGCTTTGCAAGATGGCGACATCTGTCCTGTTGCGAGGGGACAGAAACCCAACCCCCCTGCTTTCTGCGGTGTAAGGATCAGGCTGACCAAGCGGATCAAGCTTGAAGCTGAAATCGTCGACCTCAATCGTATTGGACTTGAGTAGGCTCAGTAGGACATCGACCGTAAGGGGAATGTCCTTTTCTGCGTGGAGGATCGGGTGGCCTTGTGTGCCTCCTGACGCTGGCTCCGGCTGGAGTTCAAGACGGACCTTGAGGCGATATATCGTATTGCTCATGGTATTGGTTTTTGGGTTGTGCGGGTTTGCTTTTCTTACCGTATCACCTCTGGGGTAGGCCAGTCAACGCTGGTCGCTTAGGCCGATTTCTGGTATATTTCTTTCACTTATATGAGAATGTAAGGGCGGCGCGGGCCATGCCCGCGCCGCATACTGTGTGCACGTCGCACACATATTGCCAGATCGTCTAATGGTAGGACAACGGTTTTTGGTACCGTTTATCATGGTTCGAGTCCATGTCTGGCAGCAATTGTCACTCAATATGATATGTGTCGTAGTGTTTAACTTAAGTAAGTTAATCAAATGTGTAACGTCTGAATTACATATCGTCTTGAATTAAGGAATATAAACGGAAGACGGATAGAACCGCAAATAAAATAACGCGGTGGATTTATCATTAACATATATAAATATGCTAAAACAAAAATTAAAACAGCCAATAGCGCTCGTTGCGCTCGTTGCATTGGTGTTTACGTCAATAGTGCCTTTTGCTTCAGCGTCGAGTCACCGTGAGTCACCACTTTTGGTAGGGGATTCTAAGGCTGATGCTACAGACCTGTACGCGTTCGTCAGTCCGGACAAGGCGGATACTGTAACGCTGATAGCAAACTATGTTCCGTTTCAGGAACCTGCAGGAGGACCAAACTTCGACTCATTTGATGACAAGGTACTGTACGAAATAAAAATTGATAACAATGGTGATGCCATGCTAGACATTACCTATCAGTTCAGATTCAAAACTACAGTAGCAAATCCGAACACGTTCCTTTACAATACTGGACCAATAAATTCCGTAACCGATGAGGATTGGAACGTTAAGCAGACGTACACCCTGACAAAGGTAGTTGATGGGGTAAGTACGGTAGTCGGCGAGGATCTTACTATGCCGCCAGTAAATATCGGACCTAAGTCAACGCCAAACTACGGAGCACTACAAGCGGAGGCAATTCATGACATTGGCGGTACCAAGGTATTCGCTGGACAAAGTGATGATCCGTTCTTCGTCGATCTCGGAAGCCTCTTTGACCTTCTGACGATTCGAGAGCTTCCCGGGAACGCGGGAGGTGGAGTAAACACGACACAGGGATTTAACGTGCACTCACTCGCTCTCCAGATTCCGATCAGTGAGGTAACGGTCAACAAAAACATGCCAACTGACTCGAAGGATCCGAATGCCGTAATCGGTGTTTGGACAACCGCGTCACGTCAGGCAAACAAAGTTCTTAACACAAACGGAACGGTGGATGAATCCGGTGAGTGGGTACAGGTCTCACGACTTGGAGCACCGCTTGTAAACGAGGTCGTTGTTCCGCGAGGGGCAAAGGATCTGTTTAACTCATCAAGACCCGAGGATGATGCACAGTTTGCAAACGGAGTTGCGGATCCGGAAGTTCCAAAGCTTCTGAACGCGCTCTACGGAATTAAGGTTCCACCACAGGGACCATTTGGGTCAGCCTCACAGCGAGATGATCTTACGACAATCTTCCTAACCGGAATTCCGGATCTTACCAAGCCTGCAAACGTAAAGCCTGCGGAGCTACTTCGAGTTAACCTCGCTGTCGCTCCCGTAGCTACTCCAAATACACTCGGAGTACTAGGTGGTGACCTTCAGGGATATCCTAACGGTCGTCGACTAGCTGATGACGTGATTGATATTTCCCTGCAAGCAATGGCTGGAGCAGCGTATCCGTTGTTCCATCCAGAATTCAAAGTAGATGAGACCGGAGCAAAGTTGGGTGACGGGGTTGATACCAACGACATGGCTTTCCGATCGTCATTCCCGTATCTCGCATTGCCAAGTAGCGGATTCGAAAGCGTGCCTCATACGAACTCGAGTATCATCGAG
>JAYTLZ010000007.1:0-3310 GCA_043728995.1 Minisyncoccota bacterium | reverse complement strand
TGTCCACGGGCAACAGTTTAGTAGATGCCTTCCTCTGGGTTAAGACCCCTGGCGAGTCAGACGGAACGTGTAACGGTGGGCCTTCTGCAGGAACGTGGTGGCCCGAGTATGCGTTGGCTCTTGCACGCAATGCGGGTTACTAATATTTATAGTGGATAAAAAAAGTGGGCGGCCGACAGGCCGCCCACTTTTTATTTACTCTGTTGTCAGCCAATTGACCCAATCTCGAATCTTGAAGAGTCCAGACCGAACCCTTCTCTTCATTCTCTGCGGATTGAATATGTGAGAAAGCTTGAGCTCGGGTGCCGCTGCATAGATGAACGGAACGAACACGCCAATGTTGAACAGGGCCCAGGCCAGGTTGTTAACCAGCGATGCAGAGAACCCCTCTCTCATGATGGCAATCGGAATTCCGACGACAACAAGACCTATGTACACCAGGTGTGGCGTAACAAGATTGATGAAGCTTCCCTCAACGGCTCGCTTTGACGTGATCGCAAAGCTCACTTTCTGCTTGGTAAGTGAGGACCAGAGTGCCTGCAGCTGGATCCAAAACCCACTGATGGCAAACGACAACGCAAGGAATGTGAACCGATAATTGGATGTCATGGAAAGATTGTAGAGCGTCAGGAAGATGAATGGAATGAAGACCGCTGCCAAAAACATTCCGCTTACCTTGATCGCGACGATTCCCGAATACAGGAAGATGACAGGCAGCATGATGTTTGTCAGTACGACGATTCCTGAAAGGAAGAAGGATACGGATGAGAGATACTGGAGCTTTTGGGTAAACGTGAGACCCTTTCGCATCAGCAGATTATATTTGAAAATGACATCAAGCGCACCTCGGGCCCATCTGAATTGCTGCTTCGTATATGAGAGAAAGTCCTCAGGTGCGAGCCCTTCGGCAAGCACCTCTGAAACATATGCGGACTTGTATCCTTTTTCATGGATGAACATTCCTGTTGCAAAGTCCTCCGCAATACTTTCGGTACACATGCCACCTACCTCAAGCGTAGCATGGCGAGAAAGCACCATGTTCGTTCCACACATGGTCGTTGCATTATAATGGTTCTTTCCTCGGCAGATCGGACCGTAAAATAGTGCCTGCTGTTCCCAGGCGCCTTTGGTCGTGTCATTGAGATACGCATTCTTGTAGAACTGCGGAGTCTGTACGAATCCCATTTTAGGGTCGGCAAAGTAAGGCATGGTCTTTTCCAAAAAGTCCGCATGCGGAATGTGGTCGGCATCAAAGATGACGAAGTAGGGCGCCGTCGTAAGGGAGATCGCGTTGTTGATGTTCCCGGCCTTCGCTCCTCCGGGTACGGTTCGCGTGAAGCAGCCGATGCCCAGACGCTTCGCCATCTCTTCTACTTCCTGCCAATTGTCCTTCTTTGCAACGAATCCGTCATTGAGAATGTATACCCGGTGGTTGGGATATGACATGTCGCGCGCGGCGATAGCGGTTTCCTCGATGATGTCTATCGGCTCGCCGGCGACAGTGATGAAGACGTCGACCTTGGGAACAAAGTCAGGATCACTCTTTCCTTCGTATGACATGTGCCTGATCGTATGGAGATAGGTGAGTGCCTGCCACGTATGGAACACTTCTCCAAGGATAAGAAGTGAGAAGAGAATAACATTATCAGGAGGAAAGACGAATGCGATCACCCCAAAGTACACAATGCTTCCGATTGCGGTCAGGTATACAAGTGTCTTTGATGATGTTGTCGCCAGAAAGGCTGTGAGTGAAGGTTTCATATTCGTATGTTAAAAATATCTCAGTTTGTAGACGTGCAGGGTCAGTCCGGGTGAGAACTCTCGTGTCTCGACTTTCTGAAAATGATCGTCGAGATACAGGCGCATCTGCTCCTCGTATCCTTGGTCGTATCCCATCAAGACATACATATATGTATAACGATCCGTCCATCCCTTGAGCGTCTCCTCCAAATACGCGTCTGAGTATTCCGGTATTATCGAATCAGCATCAAATCTGTTCCATTCGGGAAACGTTCTGAGCCGAGGTGCGCCAGTGTAGTAATATTCGACCGGATATCTGAGAAATGGCGCCGTAACGATAAACAAATCATCCTGGTTGGCATGGACGGAAACGTAGGATGACGCGTCCCGGAAGTTTTCGTCAGCAGGATTTTTTGACGAGAAAGCCTCTGCAAGCAGTCCGAGCATCAGGCCGATGAGCAATGTCGAGAAGAGGATGTACGCAGTCTTCTTTTTATACAATGTCAAAAAGTGCACCAATAGTATGAAGAACGATGGAAAGCAGATGATCAGGTAGCGTGACAGAAAGAGGGGAC
Source organism: Minisyncoccota bacterium (assembly GCA_043728995.1). Lineage (GTDB taxonomy): Bacteria > Patescibacteriota > Minisyncoccia > Phycocordibacterales > JAACPR01 > JAULZV01. The sequence continues at coordinate 995 of JAYTLZ010000007.1, read as the reverse complement.
GGAGCGTCGCACTGACAATGAATGCCACGATGATCGGTAGGAAGAGGCTCATTAAAAAGTATGTCGTCTCAGCATGGATGTGCTTGCGTTGGGTAAGTAGGGTAAATCCTGCAAGGACAAGAAGCGGCCAGAGCGAAAGGAAGAACGTATTGACCGGATTGCTCTGTAGGCCGATCAGGAGTTGCGAGAAGATATTGAAAAGGTCCACGCTCGACGGGGCATTTAGGAGTGGAGATGAGCTGCTTGATCCCACCTTGAATCGGTACGCGAACCATGCACCCATTTCAATTACGGTCAGTCCGCCTGTAATTGCGAGATATAGAAATGCCTTTTTCTGAAACCTGTCCTTGTGAAGAAAATAAAATACTGCTTGTACCATAAGTACGAAGGCAAAGAAGTAGTGTGTAAGCATGCCGAAGCATGCCATGAGTGCGTAGAGAATCCAGTCGCTTCGCCCAGGATCCTTTTCTGACTTGCTGCGATCTCCTCTCCATAATCTCATGAAGAAGTACTGACTCAGAATGGTGAACAAAAGCAGCATGCTGTACATGCGAGCCTCGCTCCCGAACCAATGTAGAAAGGGTGAGAGTGCAGCAAGTAATACCACAAACCCGGCCTTCTGCGTTGAGAATATTTCCCGTGCGAGTATATAGAGGGCGGGAAGTGACAGTAGCGCAAACAGGAGCGAGAAAGATCGAAGCGACACAATGTCCGTACCAAACGCGAATTCCCACACTCGTACCGAAACGAAATACAGCGGCACATGAATGTCACGCGCAATGATATCTACCGTTCCCATGAACGTGTGGCTGGTCTGTGACATCGTCTGTGCCTCGTCGAGTCGCAGGCTTTTGTCCATGAGGAAGAAGTAGGAAAAACTTGCCGTAAAGAGAACCGCGAATACTACGGCAAAAATACCAATATGAGCTCTGATGGACTGTGTCAGGTAATTCATACGATAAAAGTTATTGGGTCGCAGGGTATAGGTTAGGGAG
>JAYTLZ010000006.1:0-20347 GCA_043728995.1 Minisyncoccota bacterium | reverse complement strand
GCGCTGGTGCGGTGTGAGGTTGAGACTCATGATTGTATGGTCACATTGTACTATGGTGCTGCGCCTGAACAATCCGTTGCGACTAATAACTCTCACTCGTTGAAACCAGCCTTGTTTTAAAGAGTATTTCAGCCCCTTTGTACTTGACTTTTATGTATAAATATGTTAATATATATCAGTAAATTGATCTTCAAAACTTAAACCATTGAAATGTAATGAACGTATCCGAAGAAACTGACTGTATCGACGGCCGTGACCCTACACGGCAAGCATGGGTAATCGGACTAAATATCCTAACTCTTTTGCTCAGCATTGTGTTTCTCATCTTTTTCCAATATTTTCTCATCTGGCTCGCGGATTTTCCCGAATTAGCCAGTGCTTATGTTTGGTCAAGATGGATCTGGGTCCCGACCTTCGCTCTCTTTGCCATGTTTTGGGGGTTTGTCATCTTCGAACTCGAGGCTGGCTGGGATAACCCGGTCGGCAACGAAGTTCGTCCGACAACAAACCCTCTTTGGCCAAAGAAAACGAGCAACGGAGCATATCGCTTCGTTATCTACACCTCAGGACTTACATTCCTGTTTTGGTGGGAGAAAAAGCTACCCAAGCTGGAACTCGAACAAGAAGAAATCCATGATCACCTAACGCCGTTTACTTCGACAGTGGACGGCATTGCGATTGAAATGAGGCTGTCACTTGTCTCTCTCCCAAAGAAAGACATGCTGTCTCATTATTTGCAGAACGGAGGCACCGAGGATGAGCGCAAGCGCATTGTGGGGTTTCTTTCTGACAAAGCCGGTTCTCTTGCAGAGGTCATTTGCTCAGAGCCGGTTGGCACACCTTCAGCGACAAGGACTCCTGAGCAGGTAAAGTCAGGCCAGATTCAAATTGCGGAGGAAATCGTCAGGCGGTTGGAACCCACGGCCGCAGGATTTGGCTTCATCATTCCAGACATGACCTTCATAAAGTGCGACTGGTCTGCAGCAGTGCAGGCGCGCATGGACAAAGCCCAGGAGGCCAAGGTTGTCGAAAGAATCGTTGATGGTATGTTGACGCGCATGACAGGCACTCCGACATCCGATGAAATCAGAAGGATCCAGGAATTGGCATGCGTTGTCGCAGGCATTGAAGGAGTTCGCGTTCACCGCAACGTGGTGGAATTCGAATCCCAGACAGGACTTGCGGATGCACTCAGGGACTCCAGCAGCAGCCTATCACAAGCAGTTGTGGCATTGGGACCCGTATTGGAACCGTTGGCCAGAGCTCTGATCGCCGGCCTTGAAAGGCTTAACCGTCAACCGTAACGTTATCAAGCATTACAATGAAAGCGAAAGTATTATATTGGCTTCGAATTGTGGCCATCCTCGGTACGCTGGCACTTCTCATCAGAGCTATCAATGGTAGCTTTTCGGATGGGAACGATGACGTAAAAGGTGGTCAAACCTCTAAAGAAGGTTCGCCCGACCACCAGCCCGAAGAAGACCCGCCCCACCGGTACGACCTCCGTAAGGACCGTACCGAGGATGAAGCGCCCTTTACCGGTCGCGACGACCTATGGGAACGGAAGGACAACCCTTCAACCAACCACATCGTCCTCGAGCTGCCCAACTATTTGGGCTCTCGACAGACCTTTGTCTGGTTGAAAAAGTATGACCAACCCGAAACCGGGCGACTCAGAAAGGAGGCGCTTGCCCTAGACAAAACCGGATGGGCTCCAGGAAACTGGACCACTATCCTGCCCAACGGCAATCCTCTGCATGGTAAGCTCCTGATCAAGGAGTTGCCAGGCGGTGAGTTCAGGATCAAGAAGTTCGATCCGGACAGACATGACTCCACCAGCTGGGTCCAGGACTACACTGGAACCATATCCCCCGACTGGACTGCCGGTTAACGCAGTCCCAACGACAAGTCCCCGATCGCTTCATAGCGGCCGGGGACTTTTTTCATATCTAATTGTACAAGCGCGTTATCGAGGCAGAATGCCGGGCACGTCAGCACCCGTGATACCGAGGGTATTGAGCAGGATCTTGATGATAGTGAACACCGAGATCATGATGAAGAGTCCTATTAGACCATATTTCATGTGCTCCTGACCTTTGGTACGTGCTGTCGGATCGTCCGCACCTCGAACAAACTCGAATATGCCGTACACGAACATCACAAGGGCTACCGCAAAAAGGACTTGGATGATCGGGTTAACGATAGCTACTACGGCTTTTTGCAATAATTCTTCCATGCGTAGTTTTACTGATACGTAGGAACTCTAGGAATGTCCGCGCCTCGTAGTGTATTGGACTGGTTATTAGGTAGAATCGTACTTCGAACGATTGATACGAGTCCCCATACAGACGTCATCACGAACAATGCGATGACTCCCCAGATCATGAAGCTCTTTCCGTCCTCCTTCTTTCCAAAGAGGTACTGGAGGATTCCCCACATGAATGCCAAGAGCGCCACTCCGATCAGAACCGGGATAACGGCATCAATCAGCTGCTTGAACTTGTTCACAAGATACAGAAGACCGTTCGTTGTGTCCCCTACTGTCTGTGCGAATACGAACACCGGCGTTAACAATCCTACGGTCGCCACTGAAACTTTTGCTAGAAACTTTTTCATACTTTTAATTACTATTTTTAATACTGTTAATTATACCATCCCGTTGACATATAAAGTGCGAGCATGTGGATTAGTATTCACATCTCGCTTCACTAGTTTCCGTTCAACCTTCCTCCCCTGAGGTTGCGAAAAAAATTCCTCAGCCTTTCTCTTACGGTTTGTCGAGGCGCAGGTTCTGCAACACCATCTTGCGAACCATTTGTTAGATCCTGATCAGAAGTCACCGCAGTACCCCTATTTTGAAACTGCGGGATCGCATTGCTCGTGTGTCCTAGCGTATTCGAGAGAACGCCAACAAGCCCCCAGACCGAGATCATCACGAAGATTCCAATGATTCCCCACAGCATGAGCTTGCGACCTTCCGTTCTAGCAGCATCGCTTTCGCGCCCCTTGAACATGTACTTCATCAGACCATACATAAACACAAGCACAGTCATACCGATGATGAGTACGACCAGGTAATTCGCGCCCTTCACGATATAGTCGGTCACAAGCTGCTGGATGGTTAGGTCACCACCTTCAGCTTCAAGTTGATCCGCTGTTTTGTATATTGGTGGTAGCCCAACCTCTGTGTTTGGCTCCGCACCAACTACTCCCGGCAACATAGCCAAGAGAACCAAGGAAGTTATGATGAGAATGTGAGTATATCTTTTCATATAAATTAATATCGATCAAGGTCAGTAAAATCATCTGAATCCCTCCGATCGAATTGACTCTCAATGTTATCGATTGGATCCGAAGAAGAATCCCCACCTGTCGTACCCTCTGAACTGGTTTCTCCTTGGTTCGTATCATCGAAAATAGTGCTTCGTAGCAGGTATACCAACCCCCATAAGCTTGTCATGACAAAGAGAATCAGGATTCCATAGAGCATAAACTCGCGACTCTCCTTACGCACCTGCTCGTTGCCGCCACTCAACATGTATCGGACCACGCCGTACATGAAACCAAACAGTGCCATTGCGACGATTAGATACACTAGTGACGACATAAGAGTAATCGCGGATTCAAACAGTGTGAATACCGTCTCGGTCATGAGCTGATCGTTTTAATGGTGTTCTCGATTGCCTTTGCAATGACTTGAGCACCAAGCAAAATAAGTGCACCAATGATTGTCCACTTGAGCGTTTCCTTTGCCTTGGTTAAGCCCTCTGGGTTACCTCGTGCTGCAACAAACAGGAATCCGGCATATACGATCGCAAGCGTCACAGCCACCGCACCGATCTGGATCAGAACCTTAAAGAATCCGTTCAGCACCTGAGATACTGAGTCGAACTCAATTGGTGATTGGAACCTAGGACCCCCCTGTCCAATCGGAGTATTGGGCTCTGCAAAGAGAATTGCTGGTACCATCAGCATGCCGAGCGTAAACACAATATACTTTGTAATTTTGTTTTTCATATTATCTGCCTGCTGGCACTTCAATAATTCTATTAATAACTTGCCTTCCTGTCTCTGACAAATCCAGATACTTGAGTGTCTGCTGTATAAGTATAAATGACATAAACAATATCAGGAACCCGATAATCACACGTCTGAATACCGCTTTTGCCTGTGTGATCTGCGCAGGGTTACCTGCTGCAGTAATCATCAGGAATCCAGCATACATGAACAGCCCTGCCGTAACGAATCCTGCCAAGGCGAACACAAGGTTAAAGATATTCTGAATCAATTGGATAAAATCGTTAAACGTACACTCGTCAGTTGCTCCCCTACCGTTGCCAACACCGTTTCCACAGGTAACCAAAGGGTTTCCCTCTCCTGTTCCAGGAATATTACTCGGAGCCAGCTCGGTGGATGGGGTGTTCGGCTCGGCATGCGACGTTGTAACCGGTAACACACAGAACGACAGCGCCAAAACAACAAACGCCGCAAGTGCAATGTGTTTCACCCTATTCATTGGTAAGTGCATTTAACTTCTCGTGTGCTCGATTGACTGCAGCACTGATCTCGTACTGACCGGAGATAACCGTATCGACCAACTCACGCACGATCCCGTCAGTCTGCCTTGCGTCTGGCTCGAGCATACCTTGCGCGATAACAGCTGACCGATTGAATACAGATTGGAACGGACTGGTCGAATCATAGGTTGAAAGCAGATCTCGACGAACGGAAGGAATTCCAAGAACCGAGGAGAACTTTTGCTGGGAACTGAGCGACGTCAGCTTGGCGATCATGGAGATCGCACCAGGAACGTTCTTGGACGACTTAGGGATGACGAGTGTCTTCATCGATCCATACGTCACCTTGCGCGTACTTGTCTGCGACTGCGGCAACAGTGCAACGTCAAAGTTCAGGTTCGGGTTTATCCTCTGGATGGTTGGCAGCTCGGACGCGTACCCGATATAGAATGCGAGGTCACCGGCGACGAACATGGTCTGTGACTCCGGCAATGACCTGTTCCAGGTGTAGACCGTCTTGGTTGGATTAGAGAACTGGGTAAAGAAGTTTGTCGCTGCGTATGCGGGGTTAAGGGTAAAGTTTAGATTCTGATTAAGAATGGATCGGTATCGCTCTTGCTGGGTCTGGCTATCTATATATCTCTCGAACACAGGATTCCCTGCCTGCATAGTCAGTGTCCAGAAGATGTCCTTAGCGTTACGGATGTTCTCAAACGACCCAAGCGCGATGGTGCTGCGTGTAATATTGAAAGAGGAGTCCTTCTGCGTAAGCGTTGGGGTCACGGCCAATACCTCCGTCCATGTCTCTGGCGGCTTTGCGAATCCTGAGTTACTCAACGTGTCCTTGTTGTAGTACATGACCAACGGATCTACGAGAAACGGAAATCCGAGTACGCCGTCTCGAGATAACAAGAGACTCCCCTCATCCAGAAACAGATCCTGGAAGGTTCGCAGGGGGAACGATTCATACGGAATGGTCTGCATCCTGCGCTGGTTGGCTGCGACCATCTTCTCGTCTATCAGAACAAGATCGGGTCCACTCCCCTCTGCCAATCCCTGAAGCAAGTCGTCCTCAAACGTGTCAGATGACTTTTCCACATATGTGAGGCTGGCATAGTCCTCATCCTCGAGCGCAAGCTCCTGGAAGATTGGCGTGAGTGTTGCGGCAGGAATCGTTCCCCACATCTCTACCCTTCCGGTCGACGAGGTTGGGCCACCACTTCGGTATGTCGAGAACATAATAACCGCTGCGACAATCGCGATACCTGAGACTCCGAGAATGATGGCGTTGAGAATATTTAAATTTTTCATATCTTATGAGTTACATTGTACAACAAATCCGTAATGATGGTCCCCTGCATTCACGTCCTTCTTGTGTATGAAGCCTGCCTTCTGGAAGATCTCCAGGGCCCGCTCCCTCTTCATGACATGCTGAGGCGTCGGTCCGAGTCCCTTGAACGAGTCTGACCAGTCTATGATCAAGGCCAGGCCGCCGGGCTTGAGGATGCGACGCACCTCCGTCGAGAACTTCTGTGTATCCTCAATCTGAAAAAGCGTATTGGCGATCACGACACGATCCACGCTTGAGTCATTGAGTCCGATTCCGTTCTCGTCGTCCAGGTCGTCCCATAATGCGGTCACGTTCGTAACGTGGTTCCTCTTGCATTCGTTGGCCAACTTCTCAACGAGCGTCTTCTGCACATCTAAGGCAATGACCTTGCCGGTTGCGCCGACCCTCTGCTGCAACTCGAATACGTATGCGCCGGATCCGCAGCCCAAATCCGCAACAACCATGCCGGGCTCAATATGAAACTGAGTAAGATTTACTGAAGGCGTGCTGAACATTGGTTCTATTATATATCAAAAGCTGCAAACAGCGTTTTGTATGTGGGGAAAATGACAACTGCACTGTGACATCCCTCTTCCTCCTGGCACTCCAAAACAAAATACTTCCGAAAGGTACGCCGTATTTTTCTGGTGAAAAATCGGCTGGTGCTCGCGCCGTCGCGCTCCGCAACACCTTTCGGAAGTATTTTGTTTTGTATTGCCCAAGTAAGTATTAGAAGCACACAATAGACGCAATCTCGTCCCCTTCTCGCAACTTCATGACGCGTACGCCCTGAGTCTGTCGTCCAAGCTTTGGAATCTCGTCGATTGATACGCGGATCACCTGTCCTTTTTTGGACATCGCTACAACCTCATGGTTGTCGTCCGTCACTACCTTTCCGGCAACCAGGTCACCAACCTTGGCAGTTATGCTTGCGGTCTTGATTCCTGATCCTCCTCGCTTCTGCACCTTGTATTCCTTGATGGCGGTCTGCTTACCGTATCCTCGAGATGAGAATGTGAAGAGTCGCGGGTTGGACGCCTCCTTGGTCACAACGCCTGCACTGATAATTACATCTGACTTCTTCAGATTGAATCCTCGCACACCTGCAGCCGTTCGTCCCATCTGGCGGATATCTGACTCCTTGAATCTGATTGACTGCCCCTTCTTGGTAGCGATCACAACGTCGTCACCCTTCTTGGTAAACATTGCCTCAATAAGCGAGTCGTCACTCTTGAGTCCTATGGCGATAATCCCGTTCCGTCGTACGTCATGGAAACTTGATGCATCAACCTTCTTGGCAAGTCCCTGGCAGGTAATCATGAATACGGACAGGTCGTCAGACTTCTTGGTCTCCTTTGGCATCGGGAGAACCGATGTCACCTGCTCATCCTGTGACATTGAGAGGAAGTTCACGATGGACTTTCCTCGTGTTGCTCGCTTTCCTTCAGGAATATCATACGTCTTGAGCTTGTATACCTTACCCTTGTCGGTAAAGAATAGCAGCTCGCTATGGTTTGTCGTATGCAAAAATGTCTGCACGAAGTCCTCATCCTTGGTATTAAGGTCAATCACGCCAACTCCTCCTCGCTTCTGCTGTTTGAACTCGGCAGGATCTGTTCGCTTAATATATCCACCCTTGGTTAGAACGAGTACGGTCGCGTCATCAGGAATAAGGTCCTCGTGTGAGAGGTTCTTTACACCGTGCTTCATGACCTTAGTCCGACGAGCGTCCCCGAACTTCTCCTGGATGTCAGAAAGCTCCTTCTTGATCAGGGTCTTCATCTTCTTCTCGCTTGCAAGAAGCGACTTGAGCTCCTCGATCAGGTTCTGCACCTCCCTCAACTCGTCCTCGATCTTCTTTCGCTCAAGACCGGCAAGCTTCTGCAGTCGCATGTCGAGAATCGCAGTCGCCTGTCGATCAGAGAACTTGAATGCCTTCATCAATGCGGCATGCGCGGTCGGCGTATCCTTGGATGCGCGAATGATCTTGATCACCTCCTCGATATGGTCGAGTGCCTTCTTGAGTCCGAGCAGGATGTGCTCGCGATCAAGCGCCTTGTTCAGATCGAACTGCGTTCGCCTGGTCACCACCTCCAACCGATGCTTGTTGAACTCCTTGAGCGCGCTCTTGAGTGAGAGCGTCTGTGGTACGCCGTCAACGAGCGCAACCACGTTAAAGTGGAACGTGTCCTCGAGCTGCGTGTGCTTGTAGATATAGTTGAGAACGTTCTGCGGATGCGCGTTGTTCTTGATGTCGATCACTACGCGGATATCGTCCGTAGACTCGTCACGGATGTCCCTAATTCCTTCCAGCTTCTTGTCCCGAACCAGATCGGCGATCTTGGTAATCATGTCCGACTTGTTCACTCGGTATGGAATAGAAGTAATAATGATCTGGAACGTTCCGTTCTTCAGCTCGACGATCTCGGCCTCTCCTCGACACACAACTCCTCCTCGACCGTGCGCGTAGGCATGGTTGATATCCTTCTGGTTGAAAATGACTCCTCCTGTCGGAAAGTCTGGACCCTTTACGAAATCAAGCAGCTCTTCGGGTGCGGCGTTCGGGTTGTCCATAAGATAGACACACGCGTCAATCAACTCGTTGAGGTTGTGCGGCGGGATATTAGATGCCATACCCACGGCAATTCCAAGCGTTCCGTTTAGAAGGAGTGCGGGCACGGCAGTAGGCATAACCGTCGGCTCCTTGGTTCGTCCGTCATAGTTTGGACGAAAGTCCACGGTCTCCTTTTCGAGATCGCGTAGAACCTCTGCAGAGATCCGGCTCATCTTGGCCTCCGTATATCGGTATGCGGCAGGAGGGTCACCGTCAATCGAACCGAAGTTACCCTGTCCCATCACCAAGGGATACCTGGTAGAGAACGGCTGCGCCAGCTTTACCATGGCGTCATATACCGACACGTCTCCGTGCGGGTGGTACGAACCGATCACGTCTCCGACCACGGTCGCAGACTTTCGGAACTTGGCCGAGGCGTTCAGGCCGTTCTTGTGCATAGAATAGAGAATTCTGCGGTGCACGGGCTTAAGACCGTCCCTGGCATCAGGAAGCGCTCGCTGCGTAATAACGGACATCGCATAGTCCAAATACGACTTCTTCATCTCGGCACTAATAGGGGCGTTGATCAGTCTGGTTCCCACGTTTCCGCCTGCAGACTCGTCAGGGAGTCCTACTGGTTTCTCATCTTTTTTCTTTGCCATATCGCCCGATTATATCACAATAAATAGATTACTTAAGGCTTTTGATATTCTCTCCAAATACATCAAAAAGGCTGCCAGCATTGGCCATATTCTGCTCTGGGTCAGTCTCAAGCTCGATGTAGTCGTTCGGATTGATGAGAATGGCCAAAAGCCACAAAGTGACGATCATCCCGGTCAGTGTCGCTGACGCCATGAACGCGTAACTGCTCTTCTCGGCATGCGACCTGGTCTTGAGCTCTTCGATATATTTCTTCATGTCTGTATTTTATAGTGAAGACGACAGAACCACAACTTCTCCTTCCTTTCCGATGAGATCCTTTCGCTTGATCGTCAGCTTGTCGATCGGTTTTACGCCGCTTGCGTCAGCTTCCTTGAGAAATGTATCAAGTGCGTTCTTGTCCCCGACTGCTCCAAAGTGGATTGGGATAATGATCTTGGGCTCTCGCTTTACCGCAAGCTTGTACGCCTCCTCTGCGCTCAGTACCTCGTCTCCTCCGATCGGTACGAATAGAATGTCGATGTCCCCGAGGTCCTCCTTGGCCTTGGAATCCAGATCCTTGTCTGAGATTGCGCCAAAGTATGCCACGCGTATGCCGTCGAGCTCGAACGAGTAGACCGTGTTCACTCGCTCCACACCTCCGTATACGGTCTTGGACGGAAACCCTCGAACGAAGACGCCCCGCACCTCGTACTCTCCTGGTCCCTTAATGACAAACGGCTCCTTGCCCTGTCTGGTTGCGGTCTCTGCTCCATTGAGATCTGGATGGTTAGCAGTTATAAGTACCAAATCGCTGCCGAAGTTGGCCAGCTTGAACTTGGATTCCTTTGAGATCGGGTTAAGCGCTACGGTGAAGTCCCCGTGCGATACCTTTACTGATTCTACGCCGTCATATGTGATTATCATGGGTTGGAGTATAGCATTTCGGGTTTGTCCTGTCATCAGTTGAAATTATTTTATATATTGACATTTATACTAAATGTGATATAATATATACATATGGATGAGTACCTTACATTCGAACAGTTCAAGGCTGAATTCTTTCCACTTCTGGTTGATGGGTGGTTTCCCCTCGACTTTGGATCAAGCATTGATGAAAATCAGATCTGCATTACCGTCGTCCAGTTGGACAACATCAAGGATGCTTTTCTGATCAAACCTCACTATCGCAGATTCCTGAGTGTCGAGGTTAACACCAAAGAAGAAGTTGAGGAGTTGACGTCCTATTTTCGTGAAGGAAGAAGTTCCGCAATGAAATATCTGGATGAGTGCCTTGATCGGTTCACGACAGACATGAAGGAGTTTGGACCAGCCTAATCGGCAAGTTCTAACTTCACCCTGGGCCCCGACAATACGTCGGGGCCCTTTAACATAAAGTAAACAAAAACTTAAGAATAGAGTTCACTGTGCGAACCGATGGCACGCACATACAGAACATCCTCTTCCCGCTGATATACAACTCTCAGGTCAGATTGTATATCTACGCTTCGATACCCCTGAAATTTTCCTAGCAAGGCATGGTTACGAAGTGACGTGTGGTACTCGTCTGCCGCTAAGAGCAAAAGCTTTTGGTCCACGAGGTTCTGAATTTTAAAGTGAAGCTTCTTGTACTGTTTCTTGAATCTTGAAGAGTACCGGACCTTCATGCGTTATTCTTTTAGGCTTCGAATCATATCCTCCATGTTGTCAAAAGGACCATGGTCCAATCCGGCAGCACGTTCTCGTTCTGCCTCCTCAAGTATCTCAATCAGATATTTCGAAGGCTTATATGACCTCTCTGTAAGTGTCACCTCCTTGTCGCGCACAAACTGCTTAAGAAGCGAGTTTACAACAGTCGTAAGGGTAATGCCCAACTCCTTGGCCGTATCCTGGGCGTGCTTCTTGAGATCCTTGTCTGTTTTTATACTGAGGATTGTCTTCGTATTCATATACCAATAGTATATGTTTCGGTATACTTTATGTCAACTAACACCCAATCGCTCCGACCGATTTCGGTCGGAGCGATTGGCGTGACCTTTCCAAACCCTCATTTTCGTGCTATATTCACCCCACTCGGTTTTATTTAAAAAACGTAGAGTAACCCTGTATATATGACATTGAGTGTGTGCGCGAGCCGGCAGAGTCTTCTGCCCTAACCGCATGCGGGACTAAACGAATATGCAGATCTCATTATTAAGTAAGTTTTAATTCAATATGGAAACGAAAGAAGGCGTAATGCAGTCATATTTGGCTGATATGCCAAACCCTCCAATGGAAGGTGACGTAGTTGAGGGACCGGTCGTATCAGTCGACAAGTCCGCTATCTACATCGACCTATCCCCATTCGGAACAGGTATTATTTACGGACGAGAGTTCATCATCGCGCGAGACATGATCCGAAAGCTTCATGTGACGGACTCTGTTTCTGCAAAGGTAGTCGATACCAAGAGCAAGAACGGGTACATCGAGCTATCACTCCGAGAGGCCAAGCAGGCTATGGTTTGGGAGGAAGTTGAGGCCGCTATCAAGGACAAGACCCCTATCGAGCTTCCTGTACAGGATGCCAACAAGGGAGGACTTCTTCTTTCATGGCAGGGTCTGCAGGGATTCCTTCCTGCGTCTCAGCTATCAGCAGAGCACTACCCGCGAGTTTCTGATGGAGACAAGGATCGAATTCTCGAGGAGCTACGACGACTGGTTGGCCAGAAGCTGACAGTTACGATCATCGGAGCGACGCAGGAGGACGGAAAGCTTGTCTTCTCTGAGAAGCACTCAGGTGGCGAGGAGTCTGAGACTAAGAAGGTCGAGAAGTACGAGATCGGAAACGTTCTTCCTGGAACGGTTACTGGTGTCGTGGAGTTCGGAGTGTTCGTGAAGATCGAGGACAACCTCGAGGGACTCGTGCACATCTCAGAGCTCGACTGGTCACTCGTTGAGGATCCTAAGAAGCTCTTCTCTGTCGGAGACAAGGTTCAGGTGAAGGTTATCGACATCAAGAACGGAAAGGTTTCTCTGTCTATCAAGCAGTTGAAGGACAACCCTTGGACGACCGCATCAAGCAAGTTCAAGAAGGGAGACGTCGTGAAGGGTATCGTTATCAAGTTCAATAAGCATGGTGCGCTTGCCTCAATCGAGGAGGGTGTTGCCGGTCTTATCCACATCTCCGAGTTTGAGAACGAGGAGCAGCTTAAGAACACGCTTGAGCTTGGAAAGGCGTACGACTTCAAGATTTCACTCTTTGAGCCGAAGGAGCAGCGAATGACGCTTTCTACGAAGACGAGCGAGTAATTTAATTCTATCGTGCATTAGAAAAAGCCCCGTTATGCGGGGCTTTTTCTTTGTGTAAGAAAATATTTTGAGGGGCAAAGGTACCTTTGTTAGTTAGTACGTACCAACGCGGTGTTTTCTTTCACCTTTGCAAAATTTTTATAAAACAAAATCCCGGCCGAAACCTGGGATTTCGTCGGGATTAATCAAAGCTGGCCTGGCACTTCCTGATCTTGAGAAAAAAGAAACTGCCGCATTCGCGCGCACTGGAGAACAAGAACGTGCTTGAGTCGGACATACGTCTCAAGATCGATCCGACCAAGTATTAGGCACGCCTCGATTCTGCCGAATTGCTCATCACGCTCCACCAGTCTTTCTCTCGCTTTACTAATTTTATTTTTTAAGTCCAAAATAACCTCCTTTCTTATCAGAGAATACGACTTTTAATTCAAAAAGCAAGTGTTGGTTTCGTTGTTATTTAAGCGCCTCGTCTTGAAAAGAATTTCTGCATACTTATATCGCCCGTCAAGGCATGCTACAATAGCGCAGCCTCAGTCCTCAAGACAGCAGTGCAAACAGATCCGGTACCGACAAGGGCCACGATCACCTATCAGCTTGTTGGTGAGGTAACTGCTCACCAAGGCGACGACGGGTATGCACGAGCCATGAGTGCCATCCGGGGAAAGCCCGTAGAGTCCCGTCGAAATAGCCTTTGGTGATCGACGGGGCTCGTTTTTTTATTCTTGAGTGCGCATAATTTATAAAGAAAGTACCCCCGGGTTACGGGGGCACTGCACGATTGATCGACTCACTACAAGCCAAACTCTCGCTTGATGATGGCTTGAAGGTTGGGATGTTGACGGCATTCCTTTTTGACCTGCCCATCAAACACTGGATTGACTTTTTGGTCATCAACCCCAAACGAACTGCGGAGAAAAATCCTGGGAGCAAGATTACACGACCTAACAGACGCAGCAAATTGAACTGCAAGGTTCATGCTGCCACCCGGATTGAAAAGGCCCGTAAATACCAGAAGATTAATAGCGTCAACCAATCTTTCTCCTTTCTTTCCTTCGAAGATCTGCTTAGCCTCCGTCATGTTCGAATCAATGATCAGATAGTCCTCGCCTTGCTGGAGCCCTAATTCGTCAAGTGCTTCCTTGGTTCCGTTTGAGTCTGCGTGCGAGTCTAACACGACTAAGAAATGTGCTTTCATACCTCGCAACAATGCATAAAAATATACCAAATGTCAATAGTGCCTCCTAAAGCAACGCTTCCGCCTTCTTGTAAATACTCTCAATATCTCCCCTTTCCATCATGCCAAACTTCTTGAGGACGAAGTCCGCCACGTCATCCTTGTGCGGCTTCTTATAAGATCCAAGAAATGTCTTGGGGCAGATGCCGATCCTGATGCGTCGCAGGTTCTCCTTGGTCTCGTCGAGGATTGATCGCACGCCGTTGTGTCCCCCGTGTCCCTTGTCCGTGGAGATCTTTATCTCTCCGAAGTTCACGTCGATCTCGTCGTGGATGATTGTCACCTCCTGCTTGGTAATGCCTGTCCATTTCTTGAATATCGCAGCGACTGTTTGTCCTGATAGGTTCATGTACGTTTCAGGCAAAACCAAGATGTATGCCTCGTCTTTTATTTCTCCTGTTGAAACAAACGCCTTCAGGAAGGAATCCTTCTTCCACTCACCGAAGTGATGCTGCTTAGCGAACCATAGAAGGAAATCACGCCCGACGTTGTGCCGCGTTCCGGTATATTTATCTTCAAAATTTCCAAGTCCTACGAGAATTTTCATATTGAAATGATATCACAGAGACAATGTGACACATATTCCCTTTTCATATATACTAAAACCAATGAAAGAAAAGTTTCTCCACACAGCTCGCGAGTACGCGATGCTCATCGGTACTTCACTTCTGATGGTCTTTCTTGTGCGCACGTTCATCGCGCAGCCCTTTGTCGTGAGCGGCGCATCCATGCAGCCGACATTCGAGACTGGCGAGTACCTCATCGTAGACCAGCTGTCGTACGAGCTGAGCAACCCTCACCGTGGCGACGTCATCATCTTCAAGTACCCGCTTATCCCGACTCGGTTCTTCATCAAGCGCGTCATCGGCCTTCCTGGAGAGACAATCAAGATCACTGGCGAGAAAGTAGAAATCAAGGAAGTCGGTTCGGACACGTTCATGACCCTGGACGAGCCCTATATCGAGCTGACTAAGGACAGCCTCACGGAACTGACCCTCGCCAGCGACGAATACTTCGTCATGGGAGACAACAGACAGGCCAGCCTCGACTCCAGAACATGGGGTCCGCTCAAGGAGAGCTTCATCGTCGGCAGGGCCTTCGTACGCCTCTTCCCGATCACAAAGGTTGACTTTTTGCCAGGAAATGATTAAATAGTGTCCACTATGGCAGCCAAAAACAGCAAGGTAGACAATGCGTTTGTCATTTCCCAATACTATGGATTTGAGGGTCTTGACCTTACCCAGATTGAGAAGGATGACCACGATAAGGCCAAAAAGCTTAAGAATTACGCCGATTTCGAGCATTCTCACCTACCCAAGATAGAGGACGCAATCGCCCTCCTGAGACACACAAACAGCGACGAGCACAAGAAGAAGGAGCTTCCCCTGCTCTACTACTCCAAGGGAGACTTCAAGAATCCCCACGACAAGAAGGCCAAAAAGCGCGCGGGCGACAGCGTTTCGCTGCACATCATCGGAACACCGAAGTCGATCGCGGAGGCCATTCTCATCAAGACCGCCTACACGATCCTCAAGGAGGAAGGATTCAAGAACCTTTCGGTCGAGATCAACAACATTGGAGACAAGGACACGCTGAGCGCGTACGGCAAGCACTCGACCAACTACTTCAGAAGCAAGCTGGCTGATCTCGACACGGACTGCAAGGAGCTCCTGAAGTTCGGCGGACACACGCTCGTGACCTGCAACATCAAGGGAGTAAAGCACGTTCTCAAGGAGGCGCCTGCCCCTATCGAGTTCTTAAATGAGGAAAACAGAACGCACCTCAAGGAAGTCGTGGAATATCTGGAGTCACAGAAAATTCCTTTTGAGATAAACAAGTTCGTATTGGGTGACCCACACTACTCGTCTCACACAGTGTTTACTATCATGGACGAAAAAACTGGAAAGATTCTGGCTACAGGATCCCGATACAACGAGCTCGCAAAGAAGACCCTGACGCGAAAGGGCGTTCCTGCAGTATCCGTTTCTATCAGACTGCCAAAGTTCAAGACCGTGCCGACAAGCAAGACTCCGAAGTTCGAGGACTGCGACATCTACTTTATCCAGCTCGGATACGGTGCCAAGCTCAAGTCACTTGAGGTTATCGAAATTCTGCGAAAGGCCGGAATTCCCGTCCACCAGTCGATCGGCCGAGACAAGATGACGACCCAGACTGCCTTTGCACACCGAAAGAACGTGAAGTACATCCTCCTCTTGGGCCAGAAGGAAGCTCTTGAGAACAGCGTCTGCGTCCGAAACATGGAGACCAACGCCCAGAAGACCGTTCCCCTGGATACCCTGGTGGACTACCTGAGCGAGCTGCGGATCAAGGACAAGGCTACCGAGAAGGAGAAGGCCAAGAAGACGGCCGCTGCGGACAAGAAGAAGGCAAAGTAAGACCCCTGTGCCAATTGCATTATTCAATATTCCGTGATATCGTATCGAGACATATGGCAACAAACGTAAAAATCGAAAAAGGACCTAAGGACAACAACGTAAACCTCATCAAGAAGTTCACACGTCGAGTCCAGGAGTCCGGAATCATCCCTCGAGTAAAGGGTATTCGATATGCAGAGCGAGTTAAGTCTCCCTACGTAAAGAAGATGAAGCGACTCAAGTCAATCAAGAACAAGGAGAACATGGAAGAGCAGATCAAGCTCGGAAAGATCGCTCCGCGACAGGGACGACGAGGCTAATGCTAGAGATTTCAAATACAACCAAACAGACGCTTGCCCTCTCAGAGTCAAAACTGACGGAGGCTGCGCACGACATACTAGGCACATCATACGATGTGTCTATTGTCATAGTCGGTGACAAGAAGGCTCTTACCTTGAACAAGCAATATCGTGGCAAGGAATATATTCCGAACGTACTGTCCTTCCCTCTGGACGAGACTATGGGTGAGATTTTCCTTAATCCGAAGACTGCAGGGATTGAGGCCGAAAAGTTCGGACTGAGTGTGACGAACTATTTGAACTACCTCCTGATTCACTCGATGCTTCATCTAAAAGGACTCGATCACGGGGACGAGATGGACGCCAAGGAAAAGTTTTATATGAAGAAGTTTTTTGGAGTTGAGTTGGAGTTTTAGTCGCCTCCAAATTCCCTGTTGATTTGCAATTGCAGTTTTCGAGCATTCCCATGGCTAAGCAGACCCAAATATGATTGAATCACGTTCTCATTATCTCCCGCCGATTTCAATTTCTTGAACATCCGTCTTTTGGTGGAAGTCCGCAAAGTCTTGTGGGTTGGAAAATGCACCCAGCCGAGAAAGTCGATTCCTGAAGAGAAGGTCTTTATGTAAACCTTGTCGGGATGAAGCGAGAGCATCAGACGCTCTTCAAGGAATTCTCCGATTTTTGCAGTGAGCTCAAGTGGCACATTCTTGTCCCTACTCAAGATCACAAAGTCATCGGCGTATCGAATATAGTACCTTATCTTCATCGCGTGCTTCATCCATTGGTCGAACTCGTTCATGTAGATATTCACCAACAGTTGTGAGGTTAAGTTGCCCAATGGCAGCCCTTTTCCCTTGGCAGTACTCTCAAAACTTCCCACGACATTTCCAATAAGCCCTAGAACGTCTTCGTCTACGATATGCCTCTTCAGTATTTGACTTAGAACTGCGTGGTCTATTGAAGCGAAGAACTTCCTGATGTCACACTTCAGTACCCAGCATGTCTTACGGTTGTTGTACGACGCTTTATTGAAAAAATGCAGAAAGCGGCTGTGCGCGCGATGAGTTCCCTTGTTGCACCTGCAGGAATAGGAGTCGTATATGAATTTTCTATCGAAATACGGGTATAGCACACGGTACACGGCATGGTGCAGAAGCCTGTCCCTGACGGTCGCCTTGTGGATATCCCTTGGTTTCGGATCGTTTATCTTGAAGGATTCGTAGGATCCGTGATCATAGCTTCGAGAAACCAAATCATGGTGCAGATCAAAGATGTTCCTTGAAAGGTTTAGGGAAAATTCTGAAACGTCTTTCTTGCTCTTCTTGCCGCAGACAAATTCTTCCCAGGCTTTTAGTAGATTCTCTACCGATATGATATCTTGGTAAAATACCATGACCATGAATGCTACCCCCCCCGAGGACTTCCGCAAGTAATCACCCTCTCCAAACAAACGTATTCTTTCTGGAACGTAATACACAAGAACTTCCCCAAAGTTGAACGATTCGGGATTGGCACAAAAATTGACCAGACATTTTTGAGCTTTATTGAAATAGTCTTTTATTTAAGTTATCTGCCAAAAGAGCATAAGATAAGCTTTTTAGGAAAGGCAATCAACAAGATGGACTCGCTTAAATTCTTTACGCAGATGGCATGGGAAAATAAATTCATCGCCTCAGAAAAATACACGGACCTTATGAAAAATTTCGAGGAAATAGGAAGACAATTGGGCGGCTGGAAAAAGGGACTTGAAAAATAAAACTCCCAGCCTGACTGGCTGGGAGAAAGCAATAGTTTCGAGAGAACACCTGGTTGCCGTCGTTCCACTCATTCGGATTCTCGACAGAGTTCGCATTCACGTTCCAGCCATCGTCGTTCCAGTTCACGTTGACCGCGCGAAGCACACCAGACATTCATAGTACGCAAGATCATCCCTGCCACCACTCATCAAATCATGATGAGTTGAACTTTATTCAAGACCTGTAAGTCTCCCAATTTTGCGTACCAATTCTTGTTATTTTTTGTAGGAAATGATCTTCACTCTTGCACGAGGCGTACCCGATGCAACTCTCAAAGATAATTTCCTAAAATCCTGTTGCAAAAGCCTTGGCCGCCGCAATTACATGATTTCATGAAAAGTATATACGAATTTTAAATATAAAAAAATGACCCCCGATCCGCTAGCGCGAACCGAGGGTCAAAGGATCAAAGTGCCTGAGGGTCAGGAGTTCTGACTGCCACAGGCACAGAGATTCAAGAATTGCGAGAGAACACCTGGCAGCCGCCGTGCCACCCATGCGGACTCTCGACAGAGCGCGCATACACGTACCAGCCACCGTCGTCCCAGCCCACGTCGACCGCGCGAAGCACACCAGCGGTGTCTCGGACATAGAAGATGTTCGCCCAGCCGTTGGTGAGCAGGCCATCTTCTTTTTCCTGAGCGTTGGACTGCTTCGACATCAGGTCGAACATCTCGGTCAGGGTGGTTTCGGCTTTCGCTTCGCCGCCCAGCTCCTGGATGATCGGACCGTCGACCGAACCCTTGGTGAGCTTGCCGTAGCTGAGCTCGCCTTCGGGAATCGCATCCTCGACCTTACCCTCGCCGGCAAGGAACCAGGACAGGAAGTTGTCGCCGAGGTACGAGATCTTCACCGAAGCATCGCCCTTGGTGTTGACCACGAACTTTTTCTTGGCTTCGAATTTCTCGCTGGTAGCCGATGTCTTCACGATGCCGATCATGTCGAGAATCCTCTTCACGACGATTTCGACTGTTCCGCGGAGGAAGGATTTTGCACCTTCTTCTCCACCGAGCTTGTTGACGATTGCCTCCATGGTTCCCCATGTCATATTCGGATATTTCATTTTGTGTTGGTCCTTTCGTAACTGTTAGTTAGATGTGGATCCGCCCCTGACAGAGACAGATACTGGACTGATAAGTCACAGCTTCAAAGGCTCATTGTATAAGCTCTGGAAGCTGTGACTTATTCTCGCAATTAATGTGAGGAACTTATGGTATATATTATATCATAATACAAACTATTGTCAATATGTGCTTGTAGCCGCCCGCATGCGTTTTTGTTCCCAAGGACGCGTCACTTGATTTCTAACTCATCAAACTCCCGGTCGCTGTCCTGAACAAAAAACGCATGCGGGCGGGGACGAGATGATATTTAAAAACGTTTTCCCTCTTTTCCACTTTCAAAATAAGCAAAAAAGCCATACAATACATTGAAGTATGGCTTCTAGCATCATAGTAGGTTTGGATATAGGTACCAGTACAATTCGCACCGTTATTTGCAGTGTGCAAAACAACTCCCACGCACTCGACGTTATCGGCTCAAGCGACACACCCGCGTTCGGTCTGCGGCACGGGTACATCACCAATCATCAGGAGGCAGTAAAGAGCATCAGACGCTCAATCAAGGCTGCAGAAAAGGCTGCGGGCAACGGAGCAGTGGTAAAGAAAGTATTCCTCGGAGCAGGAGGAATCGGTCTCTCAAGCTTTGTTTCTACAGGGGCGGTCATGATTACGCGTGCTGATTCAGAGATCTCACAGACGGACATGGAAACTGCAGTGGCACAGGCTCGCGAGCAGCTCCCTCCGCAGTACATCCAGAACCGCAGGATTCTTCACGAGTCCCCTATCGACTTTTATATTGATGGCCAGCAGGTACACGGACATCCTGTCGGACTCAAGGGCGTGCGCCTTGAGGCCAAGATTCTTTTCATAACGCTGCTTGAGCCGCATATCCAGGGACTGATCGAGGTAGTTGAGGATGCAGGATACGAGATCACGGACGTGGTCGCCTCCCCTCTTGCCGCAAGTTTCGTTTCTCTTACAAAGGCAGAGCGAATCGCAGGATGCGTTCTCGTAAACATCGGATCGGAAACTCTTTCCATCGTTGTGTACTCTGAGGATCGCCCGCTCTCACTCGAGGTATTCCAGATTGGAGGAAACGACATCACTAACGACATCGCGCTTGGTCTGCAGGTTTCACTTGAAGACGCTGAAGTAATTAAAAAGGATCACGATCGCGGAGAGAACCACGGCTTCTCAAAAAAGAAACTGGACGACATCGTGTCGTCACGACTGACCGACATGTTCGATCTT
>JAYTLZ010000005.1:0-2420 GCA_043728995.1 Minisyncoccota bacterium | reverse complement strand
GCCTGTCGCACGATCTCGGCAGTCTCCGTCGTTCGCATCAGCGGCGAAACGAAGATCAGATCAATCTTCTTTTTGCTGAGTTCCTCGGCAGCCTTCTGTACTTGTGACTTTCCTCGTTCGGTCAGATGGCTTGGCACGTTGTTCGTATCTGCTGCAACGCGGATCATGTTGTGCTGCGCCTCTCCGTGACGAAGTGTGTAATAGGTATTCGTCGATGTTGTCTTGGATTTCAGATCTGCAAGCGAAGAAATGAATCGCGTCTCCTTGCCGTCCTCTGACTTCCAGATCGGAATCGGAGTTCCCCAGAATCGTGAACGTGAGATCGCCCAGTCCTTGGCATCCTTCAGCCAGTTACCGAAGCGCCCCGTTCCAACAGGCTCAGGAATCCACTTTACCGTCTCGTTATTCTTTACTAATTTTTCCTTGAGGTCTGTCACTTTGATAAACCATGATGACGTCGCGTAGTTGAGAAGCGGCGCGTCCGTTCGCCAGCAGTGCGGGTATGAGTGGATATACTTTTCCTTTGCAAAAAGAGACCCCTGGTGCGCGAGCAGCTTGATCACCTCGATGTCCGTCTCCTGGGGATCATGCTTGGGTTTGGCCTGTCGTCCCGCAAGTTCCGGAACCTCTGGCTTGATCTCTCCGTTCATCTTTACGTGCTGCACAAATGGGAGTCCGTGCTGCTTGGCCAGATTTAAGTCATCCTCTCCGAACGCAGGCGCGATATGCACTACTCCCGTTCCGTCTGTCGTCGTCACGAAGTCTCCAGCAAAAATCTTCCATCCGTTGGAATGGTTCTCGATCGTCTTGTCCTTGGAGTAATAGTCAAAAAGCGGCTTGTATGACTTACCGACAAGCTCTCGTCCGAACAGTTCTCCGACGATCTCAATTTCTTTTTCCTTAAAATTCTTCTCTACGAGTTCACTCGCAAGAATGTACACGATGCCGTCATGCTTTACTTTGACATACGTAACGTTGGCAGCGACTGCGAGCGCAACATTACCAGGAAGCGTCCACGGTGTCGTCGTCCATGCGAGCACGAACGTATTGGGCTCGTCTGACAATTCGAACTTTACCGTCGCCGAAATATCCGTGATGTCCTTGTACGCCTGGTTAACCTCAAAGTTTGAAAGTGTTGTCTCAAGGAGTGGCGACACGTGCATGACCTTGAAGCTCTCGTAGACAAGACCCTTCTTGTTCAACTCGCCAAATCCCCACCACACTGACTGCGTGAACGAAGCGTCCATTGTCGTGTAAGGATCAGTCATGTCGATCCATCGTCCGGTTCGCGGAATCGTCTTCTTCCACTCACTGTCATACTTGAACACACTAGCCTTGGCAGCCTGATTGAATTTTTTTATGCCGAATTCCACGATGTCCTTTTTTGTCTTGAGGCCATGCTCTTCCTGAATAAGCTTCTCGATCGGAAGACCGTGACAGTCCCATCCCCACTGGCGACGAACGTGATATCCCTGCATCGTCTTGTATCTTGGGATCGCATCCTTGATCGTCCCTGGAAGCATGTGACCGAAGTGCGGCAGTCCGGTCGCGAACGGAGGTCCGTCATAAAAGGTAAAGTCTCCCTTTGGGGACTTCTTGTCGAGCGACTTCTGAAAGACATTGTAGTGATCCCAGAATTCGAGCATCTCCTGCTCCTTCTGTGCAACGGCGCTCAGCTCCCTCTTGGGCTCGTCTTTTGATTCTTCTGGCTGTAGGTTTTGCATGGTCATAGTATGACTAAATATATACAAAGGGGTCTGGCCCCTCTTCATTAAATGTATGTAAAATATACTCTTTTGGGGGGTGAGTGTCAAAAAGAAAAGGGCCGGGACGCTGAAGCATCCCGACCCTCTGAAACAACCGCATCACGCTCTAGACGTAACGACAACCCCATACTGTGCAACAATGATCTGCTGCGCGACGACGTATCGAATGGACCAGGGGCGTTGACCTCGCTTATGCTCGCAAGGATTCTGACTTACCACTACGTGAACGGGACCGGTTCCTGAAACGGGAGTGGTCGGAAGGCAGATCAGCGTCTTACCGCATCCCATCATCTCACGTCGCAGGTTGGTCACCGACTCGTTTTCACCTGACAAGGCGAGCAGTGCGCAAAGAAGTGCGTCAGGGTGAACCGGAGACATGTCTTTGTCGCTAATTGATCCCTCGACCAATTGTAGGCCAGTAGGACGTTCGAAGCAGTGAACAGAAAGCTCGAGTGATTTTTTTAGGTTTGGGTTCGCCATACCTCCCTGCTCGAGAGCATGAAGGATTGGAATCGACGCATCATCACAGAACTGCAAGAGCTCGGTAAGGACGTCTTTGATAGGTTGCACGAGAACGGATACGATTGGTGTAGAAAGAACGGAACTCATCATAACTGGAAGGAAACTATCTCATATTTTCAACATTTGAGCAAG
>JAYTLZ010000004.1:0-1351 GCA_043728995.1 Minisyncoccota bacterium | reverse complement strand
AAAATTTATCTCGACGAAACCTTTTTCGCAGAGTTGCATGATACGTTCGGTGCAAAAGGCCTACTGGAGCCCCCCAATCCGAACACCCATCATTTAGCGCATCCGCGCTTTTTTCTTTGTCTGTGTCTCTTCAGAGCTTCAGCCGGCGACTCATGAGTGAGTACTTTCATGAACCGCCGATTGAGTTTCTTTTCAACTGAACGAATGAATCTTTTTGAATACTTTGCAATATCACTCCCTTTCGGTATGTCTTTTCGTATATGCTTGTTCGTATTCTCAATGGTACCTTTCTCCCATGAGTGGTAGGGGTTGCAGAAGTATATCTTCACCTGAAGCAGTCGTTCGAGTTCTTTATGGTGTCTGAAGAGTATATCGTTATCGGTCGTGATCGTCTTGAGTTCAGGGAATCGCTTCTTGATGAGAAGGAATGCTTTGTGTACGTTCTTGATAGAGACATCAAGGATCTGCTCAATGAACGAGACACGTAGTTTTCTGTCTGCAAGCGTGAGGAGTATCCCGTGACCGTACTTGCCGGAAACAACGAAGTCCGCCTCGGCATCACCAACTCTTTGTCTGGCGTTGATATACAAGGGTCGTTTGTCGATGAAGGTTCTGTCCGCGAGTTGTGTCACCTTCTTTCCTCGACCTCGTCTCCTCTGTTTCTTCTTGTTTCTGAAGCTCTCAATCTTCCGTCCATAGACGCTTCCAATGAATCCATAAATGGAGTCTTTTCCTATGGTCGGAAGGTACTTCTCACGTTTCCTGATCCTTCCTGCGATGTTCTCGGGAGACTGTCCGTCATAGAGACTTTGTTCAATGAAGTCTTTGAGTTTTTGATGCTCTACGATCTTCATCATTTGATATTTGCTTGCTCTACGTCTGACGTATGCTTTCTGCACTGCCTTTGATGCATCGTACTGGCCTCTTGTTCTGTTTCGTTTGATCTCCTCGCTTATGGTTGATACTGATCGTTTCAGTGTCTTTGCGATGTCTCGGAGCGAGTATTTTTCTTTCAGTGTTTCTATTTCGTGTCGCTCTGACGAAGACAGGTGCGTGAATACTTTTGAGTTTTTTTCATTCCACAACTGTACAGGTGTTCGGATTCATAAACGAATCTAGGTAGCAGCAAGGAGGCTTTGCCAAATGAACAGGAACGTAGTTGAAGGGGTGGGTGTTATCGCTGTAGCAGTCGCGGCGGCAGTTGTATGCCTGGGCGGATGGCACACACTCCAGTCCGAATTTGACAGGATGTTCGTTTCCGGACTGTCAGGCTTCGCCGCCATCGCCTTGCTTGTCGGTGGCATCAAGACGATGATGACGC
Source organism: Minisyncoccota bacterium (assembly GCA_043728995.1). Lineage (GTDB taxonomy): Bacteria > Patescibacteriota > Minisyncoccia > Phycocordibacterales > JAACPR01 > JAULZV01. The sequence goes on along the minus strand of JAYTLZ010000004.1, from coordinate 30 downwards.
GGCCGTAGCCAGTCACGGCCTACCAACCGC
>JAYTLZ010000003.1:0-11625 GCA_043728995.1 Minisyncoccota bacterium | reverse complement strand
GCCACGTGGATCAGCAGGGCCAAGCAGGACATCAAGAAATATCTCGTAGACCATAACTACACTCACCATGAATAATCTAAACCACACAGCAGACATCTCACAGAGAATTCTCGCCGCGATCGAGGGGGACAAGATGACCCCGCGACCGAGGTGGCATTTCTTTGTGCAGGAAGGTGGAGTGTGGGTGCTTGGCGCAGCGGCGACATTGTGCGGAGCGATCGCCGTGTCAGCCACTCTGTTTGTCCTGGTAACCGCGCCGCTGCGCTTCCAGGCGGCATCGCACGAGTCGCTTATCCAGTTCTGGGTCGACTTTCTGCCAATCATTTGGATAGGCATGTTCATCGCCTTCATCTGCGCGACAGATTACGTTATCCGAAAGACCAAGCGAGGGTATCGATATAACATCGTGCTGCTCACGCTTGTCTCCGTACTCATGTCGGTCGTTCTCGGATACGTCGGGTTCGTGATCGGTATCGGAGAGGCACTTGAACGCAGGCTGGGTCCTACCATTCCTTTTCATACTCCTGTGCACGTTGCGGTGCAGCGCGCGTTTCACCAGCCCGACAAGGGACTCCTGATCGGTACCGTGGTACAAGGCCAGCAGCCGGTGCTCAAAACAAATTCGGGCGAGGTTTGGAACCTGGATCTCTCGAACATTCCCGGACCACAGCTGGCATTTCTCCAAGATCATTCCGTGGTGAGCGTTATCGGAACGACCACAGCCGATCAGTTATTTGTCGTATGCATGGTCGTACCGCTTGATACTCAGAACGTCGCCGCTGAATTTTATTCTTTTGAAAGAAACTCTCCCGAGCTGCGTACTAATACGTGTAAGGGCGTACGACCTTATGAGCGATTACAAACTAAGCTTATGATGAGTTATGAAAATCAATAAGAAGAAGGTCATTCCTACGCTAGCACTAATCGGTCTTACTCTTGGAGCTACTGGGGTAACTGCTGCTGAGGTTGCGAAGTCTTCCCGATCTATCAGATCCGAGGAACACTCGCGACACAAGGGGGAACTTGAGGACATCCTCAGGAACCTGACTTCCGAACAGAAGGACGCGATTAAAGAGGCCCATGTGCTCCGTATGAGCGGAAAGCACGCTGAGGCCAAGTCTGTCATCACTTCTGCCGGAATAGTGCTGCCCGAGATCAAGGATCCCGAGCAGCACAAGGAGAGAAAGAGACACTTTGATGAACTAATTGAGTCTAACGATTATGAGGCGTTCAGACAAAAGGTAGCGGAAACTCCTATGGCTGACATCATCGACACGCAGGAAAAGTTTGACGCACTCGTGGAATCTCACGAGCTTCGGGAAGCTGGAAAGCTCGAAGAAGCACGAGAAGTTCTCGAGAACGCGGGGATCAAACGTCCACAGCGAGCGATGCGTCACAACCAATAAACCCCAAACGTTAATTACATTCTCCTAGCCATATACAGAACCCCGTTCGCACTGCCCTGCGAACGGGGTTTCCTGTTTATGCAAAGTATGTATAATCAAAAGACGCGCACGTGGTGAAATTGGTATACACGCACCCTTGAGGTGGGTGTGCCTTCGGGTGTGGAGGTTCGAGTCCTCTCGTGCGCACATAGAAATAAAAGGACGGATGCAATGCACCCGTCCTTTTATTTCTAGTGATGCAAGGAGGACGAGAAAGGCGCAGGCCGTGGGTCCCTGTGTCTGAAGCGAAGCGGAAGACCTGGGACGGCCGAGCCGGGGCAGCAGGTTCTTATGAGCGAAGCGAGTTAGAAACCTGCGCCGAGTCCTCTCGTGCTTCTATCGACTAGTGACTCGTGACCGAGTCCTCTCGTGAATTAGAAACCTGCGCCGATTCCCGATGGCCGCCCAAAAAAAAACAAGACCGCCCGGCACGACAGTGCCGGGCGGTCTTTTCGTACATTCTACCGCTCCAATATGAACTTATTAACACGTCAATATATAAGGTTCTGCCAGTAGTCTATAATCAAGATATTAAAACTATTAATATTTAGAAGGTACTATGAAAAACCTAAGAGCTTGTTTGTCCGTACTGTTACTTATGTTCTCCTTCAGTCTCGTCTTCGCGCACGACGCCTTGGCCGCGACAGCGCTCCAGCTGGTAGACAAGAGTGTAATAGGTCAGTATGGAAACGCCAAGATCGACCTGGGTATTCTGGGCAGCGCGGACAACAAAGGCATCGCCCGGTTGGACCTTACGTATAAATGTATCAAGAACGTTACCCTAAAGAACAATAAGGGAACATTGCTCTGCAACGGTAAGGAAATAAAGAGCAAGACCCTTAAAGTTCCTGTCAGGACCGCTGATCTCGCCAATGACTATCAGGTCCTAACAGGAGACGCCCTCAACAAGAACAAGAAGCCACAAAGCATCACCTTTACCCTGAAGGCATACGACGCGAAGGGAAAGTCGCTCGGCACCGCTGCCAAAAAGCTCGCGCTAAAGGCCTATGACGCGTCCGCGATCCCTGCTCCTGAAGTACTTCCGGAACCACCGCAGGCAGCAGCGGCAGTCGTTCCTGATGAGGTCAGTACAATACAAGCAATCATATTCACGGACGGCATAGAGGGGGATATGAGAGGGGGGTATGTATTTGTTACGAATGACGCAGGAAACTTAGGAGAAAGATTTATTGAGTGCGGCGATAATGGTGCAGTTGAATATAGAAAGTGTTCAAATACGCTTGGTGATCCCGAGTACGGTTATCCTGGATACGTGCAACCGGTGCATAATGAACACTATAGTTTCCATCAGATGGAAATAACGGACGCCAACGGGACGAAGAGTTATTCTAGACCCGCTTCTTCATTTTTATTTAAGCCAACTATAGACTTCCTTCCGCCCGGAACCAACGTGATCGTCAAGGTGTACTTTAAGAAGACTGAAATTCCGTTTGACTATAAAGTAAATCTAGCTAAAAATATTTCTGAAAAAACATTTGCTCCGTGGGGTAATCCCGAGGTTACGGTTACGGGTGCGTTACCGGGGCAGAAGTTTAATAGTGGTGAGGAAGTCACCTTGAAGATAGGCTACAACGACAAGTTGTATAAGTATTATATCGCCCCATTAAAAACAGATTATGCTCCATCTTTCGCTGATGCTACTTATATTCCAAACGGAGGAGAGTATACCGTAACACTTGAAGGATCTTACTGGACAAATAGTGGTGAGTTTTATGGAACATACGGAGTCGCCCTGTTCGCAATCCCCTATGCGAGACTTGTCGGAAAAACCGACGGAGGCGCAGGGACGGGCAAGATTGCCTTCAACGATGGGGGGCTATGGCAAGATGAGGAAGGATCCACCTCCTTTGATTACATGGAGACGGACCTGGAAGTACCTGGCATTTCCATAACCGCAATTGCCGATAATGATTCCGTATTTAGGTATTGGGTCGTGACCAATCCGTACGGCACGATGAAAGATGTCTATGACGAACGGCTTGACCTAGAGGAATTGGTCCCGATGACGGTCGATCTCGACGACCCGCTGTGGATGCGGACGGGCAGGGTGGCCGCGGTGTTTGGACAGAAGCCGACATATGGTCTCACAATAATAAAAGACCCTGCGAGTACGGGGGACGGAACAGTAAGAATTAACGGTGAGGAGTCATGGACCAAGATTGCCATAGAAGGAGAAAGAGTGGAAATCGAGGCGGTACCGGACGCGAATTCGGTATTCGGCGGCTGGTCGGGAACGTGCAGCGGTACCGACTGTCTAGTGGTGGACGGCGTGCACACGAAAATCATCACGATGGACGGAAACAAGACCATCTACGTTACGTTCAAGAAGAAAGTCGTCAATCCTCCACCAGTCGACTCGGGTACAGGAAAGGAGACCTCAAGCACGTCAACCTATCTCCCCGGAGAAAAGGTTGTCGTGACTGCCACACCAAGTCTTGGTTCGGTGTTTACCGGTTGGACGGGATGCGATACGGTCTCAGGAAACCTTTGTATATATACGGTAACTGAGGGTAAAAGACTGGTCACCGCTCGGTACAGCAAGGCCACCTTCGTGAGTGTGGGATATTACAACTCCACGGAAATACTGCCCAATACGCAGTATGCCCTGACCTATTCGGGAGAGGGCTCAGAAACGATGCTTACGATAAATGGGAAAAGCATATTACAAACATATATAATGGGAGGTGACCTGGTTCTCATACCAACAAGTGAGGGATGGGATTGCGATGTGTATGGAACTAGGTGTTCAAACTCAAGCAATGGAGAATACATCGTATTTGAGAAATACTATACCGGACCTCTCACAAAATTAGTAAAGTATTATCCAGCCACCATATTTATAAGAGCAACACCAACTAGTGAAACATACGCAAGCTCAAGGTCACTCACGAATGGGCCTATTGACCTCGAGCTCGGCATGGCACATCCAACCGTGATTACCCTCCAGAAGTATCTCAACTCAAACGGATACACAATCGAAACAGCTCCAGGACAACCTGGATCTGCAGGGTACGAAACTAACTACTTCGGTGAGAAGACAAAACAAGCACTCATGAGATACCAGAAGGACAAGGGGATCAGTCCTGCCTCAGGATTCTACGGCCCGCAGACACGGAGAATGATGGGGATGTAGGAGAGGGGTGGTGCATAACAATCAGTAACGGGCGCGCGGCAAAAAAAAAGGGGGGCTAGGGACCGGATGGAAACCTGCGCCTGTTCTTCTTGTCCGTGATTACAAAACCCTCCTTTCTTACCCCTTGACACCTTCTACCATAAGTATATACTTATGGTACATATGAAAACGCAGGTAAACCTCAAAATAGACATGGACGTAAAAACGAAGGCACAAAAGCGCGCAAGCGATTTGGGATTGTCCCTGAGCTCCGTGGTCAACGCAACGCTCAAGCAGTTCGCAAAGACAGGAGAACTTCACTTGTCCGCACGACACAAGGCGACCCCGTACCTGGAACGTGTCGCGCTCGAGGCACGGCAGGATCGTACGGAAGGCAATACATCCGGACCCTTTGATACTGCCGACGAACTGATGAGTCACCTTAATACCAGTAAGCGCTAGCTCATGATTGTCACTTCGACCAAAAGATTTGACAAACAATTTAAAAAACAGCCTACGCGCATTCAAGAGGAATTTGATAAAAGGATTAGAATTTTCTTAAAAAATTACAAGGACCCAATTCTAAACACGCACAAGCTATCCGGCAACCTCCGTGGCCTGATGAGTTTCAACGTGTCCGGAGATATTCGTGTCGTTTTTGAGATGGAAGATGAGCTGGTTACCCTGATTGCAATTGGTTCGCACAGTCAGTTGTATTCGTAGTGGGTAGCGCTTGAACCGACCCACTGCTGTCTCGTAACAAGTGGACAAAAAGCCCATAAATTAGTACTATCTCAACACATGGCGACCATGGTGTAACGGTTAACACAGAGGTTTGTGGAACCTCTGATTCGGGTTCGATTCCCGATGGCCGCCCAAGACGGAAGTGATACAATATTTCCATGATTAGATTTAATGAGAACTTCGATCGGTCGGATGAAGAACCAGAAATTCCGAACGGGGAAATAGATCCGCGATTTCAGGTTGAAGGTGTGCCTGATGACTTGAGAGGATTTGAGCGTGCTCCCGCGCTGGACGATGTTTCGGTATGGCCGGAGTTTGATGAGGAGCAGGAGGTTTCGGACGACAGCGGACGTGAAATGAGGGACCGGATTGACCAAGAGGAACTTGTGGCCGTTCGAAATTCTCTCGAGGCAAAGCCAGAGAGCGGGGATGCTTGGAGTATGGAACAGGATGAGCACGAAGATAACGCGAGGACGGTCGAGCACTCGGGTGCCAGGCAGGCAACGATGCCCAAGTCTCCGGGCAGGGAGATGTATTACCAGTCAGGAACTTTTTCTTTTCCTGACAAGCCCGGGATCGGTGATGGCTTGCGCAAGATGTTTAAGTTTCTGTGGAGGTTAAGCAAGCGCACTTTTTCGGTGATGAAGAAATTTTTCGACGGCTTATTTTCAAAATAGTGAAAAACGCCACGCGATTTTTTATTTCCCAATGATATACTTAGCGCATGGAATCACAGAAGCCGTTCGAGGCTCCTCAACTACATGAGAAGATAACCAACCTTGAGCAGGAGCTCGCCTTTTTGCGTACGCAGATTGCGGAGAAGCAGGCACAAAATCCTGAGGCGTCTCCAGAGCAGCATGCTACTGAACTCATTTCAGCAATCCCACAGCACAAAGAGACTCTCTATGATGAGTCATATCTCAAGTCGCACGAAGAGATTGATGCCATAACGCTCGAGCTCAAGCCTGAGCAGCATGACGAGAACATCTCCTCGCTTGTCGAGCTCATCAAGACACACGGCATCATAAATGCAGTTGAGGCCGTGGCGAAATTGCAGGACGCACATATCAGCGACGACTTCCATCGTTTCCTGGTTCAGTACATTCATGAAGGATATCCGACATACAAGAAGGAAACGCCCGAGTCGCTCAGCTTCCTAAAGCGTGTCGTATACGAGGTTCTGGTGCCCAAGCGTGAGCAGGAACAGACGGCCAATGACCATATCCATAAGATGCAGACGTTACTCGTGGGAATCCAGTCATTCGCGGATTATTCGGACGAGCACCTGACGATCGAGATCACGAACCCTGTCGGACAGAAGCATTTCGGTGTCTATGTTTCAATACATGAAAAGTTGGTCGACCTGTTCTCCAAGCAACTCCTGTCACTTTTCCCAACAAGCAAGCTCGTTCCTCAGAAGGATGACTTCAACGTGTTCGTCCCAATGGGCGCACACCTGATCTATTCTGCCGAACTCAAGAGTGTTGCGGCCAAGCCTCTCAAGAACGGTGACGAATTCAAGACCGACCCGCTCGACGTGCTGCTCGGAGTGTTTACAAGACTCGAGGAAACGACTGACGCGGCGTGTGTGCAGTTCATTATCAAGCCAGGTAAGGGATTTTATACGAAGAACTTCAGCAAGGCGTTGCCCAAGGTTGAGAAGGGTGAGAATCCAGATGAGCTGTATGTGCGCGACAGGGTTGCGGACAAGCTGATTAGTGGAGCAAACAAGTTCTTTGGCGCGATCGGCGAGGCGGCCTTTTCGCTATCTGAATCAAAGGATGCCGAAAAGAAGGATCCAAAGATCGATCAGTTCCTGCTGGATGGTTTGAGAGAAAAGATCAAGCATGAGATCTATGCTGCCAACATCCGCCTCGTGGTGTCGAGTGATTCGGACGACCGCGCCAAGGCAATTGCGGGAGAGATAAAGTCTTCGTTCGACCAGTTCTCGAACCCGACAGGTAACAAGATCGTCTGGCATGATCACGAGCGCGACTTCAAGAAGTATCTGCGCAAGTTCACCTATAGAGAATACGATTCTGAGTACGAGATGCCTCTCAACACCGCAGAGCTCGCGACGCTAATCCACTTTCCGAATACGTCCAAGGAATCCGCATCGCAGCTCAAGCGTCTTGGCATGTCTACCGCCCCTGCGCCGATCGAGATCGAGCACAACCAGGGAATTCTACTTGGAGTTAACGAGCATGCCGGTGCTCACGCGGAGGTGCGCATGCAACCGATTGACCGTCTACGGCACATGTACGTCATCGGACAGACTGGAACGGGTAAGACGTCGCTTCTCAAGAACGCGATCATTCAGGATATCCGGAACGGGGAGGGCGTCTGCATGATCGATCCGCACGGGTCAGACATCCAGGAGATCCTCGCAAGCATCCCGACGGAGCGGCTTGAGGACGTGATCTATTTTGACCCAAGCCACACAGATCGGCCGATGGGACTCAACATGCTCGAGTACGATACGCGCTTCCCGGAGCAGAAGACATTTGTGGTCAACGAGATGATGTCCATTTTCAATAAATTGTTCGATATGAAGACTGCAGGAGGACCGATGTTCGAGCAGTACTTCCGAAACGCGACGATGCTCGTGATTGACGATCCTGATTCGGGTAATACGCTCTTGGATGTGTCGCGCGTTCTCTCGGACGCAACGTTCCGCGCCATGAAGCTTGCCAAGTGCAAGAGCCCGACCGTCGTGCAGTTCTGGACGGAGATTGCCGGCAAGGCGGGCGGGGAGGCATCGCTTGCGAATATCGTGCCGTATATCACGAGCAAGTTCGACGTGTTCCTCTCGAACGACATCATGAGACCTGTGATCAGCCAGAAGCACTCGAGCTTTGACTTCCGAAAGGTCATGGACGAGAAGAAGATCCTCCTCGTCAACTTGGCCAAGGGACGACTCGGAGATATCAACTCCAACCTGATCGGACTTATCATCGTTGGCAAGCTCTTGATGGCCGCGCTGTCACGCGTGGACTCGATGGGTACGGACTTTCCTCCGTTCTATTTATATATTGATGAGTTCCAGAACATTACGACAGATTCGATCTCTTCCATCCTTTCCGAGGCCCGCAAGTACAAGCTCAGTCTGTGCGTTGCGCACCAGTTCATCGCCCAGCTGGACGAGAAGATCCGAGACGCTGTATTCGGAAACATCGGAAGCATGGCAGTGTTCCGTATCGGTGCAGAGGATGCGAAGTTCCTGGAGACGCAGTTCTCGCCACGATTCATGCAGAAGGATCTGATGGGCATAGACAACTACAATTTCTATCTCAAGATGCTCAACAACGGCTCAACTGCCGATCCCTTTAGCGTGCAGCTGATGCCTCCGCAGAAGTTCGACCTCGAGCGCGTCGACAAGATCAAGCAGCTCTCGTACCTTAAGTTCGGCAAGAGGAGGGAGGAGGTGGAGGCTGAGATTATGGCCGCGTTTAGGAAATCTTAGTTATTACATTAGTTTAATGCACAAATTTCGCACATATGAATCATTCGTTGCTCTTCCCGCAATTCTAACGCTCTGCTATTCTCAGTATATTGACAAGACATACGAAGCCGAATTCGCAGGTTTGGGTCTGTTGATGATGGGATTGTCCATGATATTCGAATCCAGTCTCGGTAACGTTCGACTAGAAGAGAGGTTTGGTAAAGATAAGTGGAGAGCACCTGTTTTTATTGTAGGGCATGGATTCATATTGTTTTTCATGGCTCTACCGAAATTTTTCATCGGCGGACGTTTCTTGGTCTCGATATCGGTCGGGGTCGTATTCTTGATGTATTTCTTCGCACTTAGGAAGGCATTCTCCGGTTTGGTTGGAACACGGGCTAATCCGCTTTCTTTTGTCAGTCACGGTATAAGGCTTGTTTTAATCTCGCTTGGAGTGACAATTACCATCGGTTTTTTAGCTTTCTTTTTGCTTTAACCTTCGAATCATTAATTATGAGCATTGTAGGAGAAGAAATTATGGCGGCGTTTAAAAAATATCAATTGTAATATGAAAAGAATTATTCTGAGTGCTGCGTTGAGTTTGGGTGCATATATGGCGCTCGCATGGTACCTGTATTCCAAAAGCATACAGACATGCGTCGGATGCGGGATTGCGCCTGACGGGGTTACCGATCTTGGTCCCGGCTTTTTCGAATATGCGGTGTCCATGAGTCCGCTGTTCGCGGTGATGCTGGTTGGTGTGTATGTAATTGCGGCAGTGTTTGCAGTAATTAGGAGGAAATAGGGTCAGACCCCATTTGCCTTGACAACCCACCCAAAGGTAGTACTATGAAGAAGTAAGTATCGAAAACTATTGTAACTTTGAGGTGAACTGTCGATGAGATAGGGGAACGGTAGAAAAGCTTTGTTGTCTGTACTTACACTATTAATAGTGTCAAAAACAAAATGAACAACGATAAAAGATTATTTGTAGGTGGAATTGCTTACAAGACTACTGAGGAGGACCTTCAGGCAGCGTTTGCCCAGGCCGGAACAGTCGTTTCAGCTCGAATTATTAAGGAGCGAGAGACTGGACGATCAAAGGGATTCGGTTTCGTAGAAATGGAAACTGAGGAGATGGCGCAGGCTGCTATCGACATGTGGAACGGAAAGGATCTCGATGGACGAGAGCTTATCGTTAACATCGCTCGAGCAGAGGAGAAGCGAGACGATCGAGGTGGTGACCGAGGCGGAGACCGAGGACCACGACGAGAGTGGAGATAATCTCTACCTCTTAAACAAAAGCCCCGCGGCGAAAGCCGCGGGGCTTTTGTTTATGCCGGTTAGACTATAGAATAAGCGCATGAGACACATATCAGACTTCTTCAGGAGAAACGAGCGCTGGCTGACACCACTCGTTCTCTTGGGAGGATTCGTTATCGACAACCTCACACTTCGGCGTGCCGACCTCCTGATCGAGAACCTGCTGCTTGCGGGTTACTTCCTCGCGCTCCTTGGTGCGCTCCTGGTCTGGCACAAGCTCGAGTCGCGTCAGCAGAAGACCGTGAAGGTCGCGGAGTTCCAGTCAATCGTCTTCCTGGTCATCCAGTTCATATTCGGAGGACTCTTCAGTGCGCTGACCGTATTTTATATCAAGAGCGCCTCGGTATGGGCGAGCTGGCCGTTCCTTCTACTCCTCTTTGCCGGCATGATCTCGACCGAATACTTCAAGCGGCACTTCTCGCAGTTCCTCTTGCAGATCGGAACGCTGTACCTCCTCCTTTTCACCTACCTGATCGTCGTCGTGCCGCTTCTCGTGAGGCAGATCAGCTGGTGGGTGTTCATTCTGAGTGGTCTCGTGAGCCTCGGTGTCATCTACGGATACCTACGCTTGTTCAAAAGGGTCGTGCCGTCGTTGTTCGCTAATGGTCTGGACAAGATCAAGGCGATGATTTTAGGAATTTTCATACTGATGAACGCATTTTATTTTCTGAACGTCATCCCGCCGATTCCGCTTGCCCTGCGAGACGACGGCGTATATAAGAGCGTTATTCGAAACGATACGGGCTATGTATTCGCTGAGTTCGACCGACGGTTCTCGTGGCGAACCCTCAAGAAGGAATATGTCGTGCCTGCAGGGTCTCCGGTCTACTTCTACTCATCCGTCTTTGCACCTGTGCGATTCGAGCAGGTCATCGTCCATGAGTGGCAGCGCAAGAACGGCAAGGGAGACTGGGTCAAGGTATCATCCGTGTCATTTCCTGTGTACGGCGGAAGCGATATAGGATATCGCGGGTACACCGTCAGTCAGCAGGTTACTCCAGGCGAGTGGAAGGTTCTCGTGAAGACACGTGGCGGGCAGACACTGGGAGGGGAGACGTTCGTGGTGCGTTAACATAAAAATATGGATCCAATCTATCCACTGGAAAAGTTTGCCACATATTTCACGCCCTACAGTGCTCACGCTATTGAAATCGCAGGAGTTGTATATCCTACGGTTGAACATGCGTTTCAGTGTAAAAGATATACGGACAAGGAAGTGATTGAAGAAATTCGAACTGCCCGAAGTCCTCTTGAGGCATGGAAAATATCTTCGGAATATAAGCACTTGACTGTGCCCGAGTTTAAAGACAATAAGCTTCAGATAATGAAGGAATTAACGATGGCTAAGGTTATGCAGCATACGGATGTGTTGCAAGCGCTTGTTGAGTCAGGTGCTGTGCAAATCGTTAAGCACATTACTACAGGACCACCGGCGGATGGGTTTTGGGATGATGGCGAGGATGGTACAGGCCTAAATCACATTGGTAGAATATGGATGGAGATACGAGAAGAGGTGATCAGATAAGAAAAAGGGGGCG
>JAYTLZ010000002.1:0-4804 GCA_043728995.1 Minisyncoccota bacterium | reverse complement strand
CCGCGAAGCGCGATTTGGTTCCGCCAATGTCGAAGAGTAAATACATAGATGAATTATATGTCGAGGAGGGCAAAAGAAAAAGGAGGCGCGTCCACATTCCAGGAATGGGACGCGTCTCCTTTTACGTGCGAATTATATTTTCCGCGCCTCGCCGCTTGTGCCAACTGGACACACCTTCGACTTGTCGTCGGTATCACAGCAATCACCGCAGTGATCGCCTGCATCACAGGTCTTGCACGAGCAACAACACGACTTGTGCCGCTTGAACAGCATGAAGAGTGCTGATAGCCCGACTAGAACGTACACGATGTTCTCGATCATCGGAAGGTTTCCGAACACGATCTCGACCACATTGTATCCGCTCACTCCGTAGATTCCCCACGCGAGCCCTCCGATAATAACCAGCACGAACGCCACCTTTTTCGCAATATGCATATCTCAGTAATTAGTTATAACTCTGCTATTATATCTTGATTCGCAGCAATTCGACGGTGTGCCTGTGCATTTCTCGCATCTCGTCAATCTGGACAACTACGACGCGGACAGGAGAATCATGGGTCGATATCTCAAAGCAGGTAGTCAGGTCGTCAAGGTTGCGGTCATGATTAAGCTTTATTCCTAGCCATGAAAGACGCTCTGTAACCATTTCTCGTATATAGGGTGCTCGGAATCCTATCGTACCTGTAAACACCAGAGTATCAATTCCTCCTGCATAGGAAGCGGCTGTGCAGATGTACGATGCGACGGAGTTCACGAACTGCATGATTGCTTGCTTGGCGTGTTGGTTACCCTTGAACGCCTCCTCGCGCACTTCTCGCAGATCTCCAGACACGCCGCTCAATGCCTTCAGTCCAGAATTTGTGTATAAAAATTTCAAACCTTCCTCGTATGAGAACTTTTTTTCGTGCATGATCTTTAGCACAAGAAATGGATCGATTGATCCGGGACGCGTCGCCATGAACGTTCCGCCGAGTGGAGAATATTCCATACTGTTGTATGCGCTTTTACCATTCGCTATAGCCGTCACGCTACTTCCTCCGCCCAGATGGCACACGACCAACTTAGAGTGTTTTATTTCGGACTTCTGCAAAAGTGAAAGCGTCGACTCACATGAAAGCCCGTGGTATCCGATCGTGTACACGTCATGACCGAGATCGACAGGTAATTTTCGACGTCCACTGATATGGAATGAGGAGTCAGAGATAAGACACACGAACGTGCGCTTCGACACTGACTTCTTGATGCTCTCGATCTCATCCATAAGAGGATTCAGGTGCAACGGATCCAGGACACTCAGCTTCTTGAGATACTTAGCAACTGGCACAGTCAGGAGTGAGTCAGAAACGAAGTCAGGATCAGGGATAACCATTCTAATTGAAACAGCTTGAATGTCAGACGGTTCGCGCGTAAGTCCTGCTTTTTGTATTTCTGCCATTACGAAGCTAAGGGACTCACGGTACTCATCCTCGGTCACAAACTTTTTCTCAAAAGTTGATACGACTTTGCACGAGCACATGTAGCCGCCGTCGCTTTTTTCAAAATGGAACCAGCATGCCTCAACACCCTCTCGATAGACTGAGTATTTTTTGGATTCGCTTCCGGGATTGCTGAGAATAAGTATGCTTGTCATGACCAATGTGTATACTCACATTGTACTACAATCACGCTATCAACCTGAAGTTGTGTGTGGATTTAATGTAAGAATAAATCTTTCTTCTGAGCCAGGACTTTGGAACACGCTTGATTCGGTATTTTCTTTTTTGGAAATCAATCATCATGGTGACATTGTATTTCGTATGTCAATTTTGTCAAACTTTATGTACATGTGGAAAACTTTTTGACAAAACATGCGTTTTCGGTACAATGAATCTATTACAAAACTAACTCATATCATCCATGCACAACATACAAGAAAGATTACTTAAGATAATTGACCAGAAAAACCTAACCGACATGACACTTCGTGACATCGGCGACCTCATCAAGGAACCGCTTCCCCAAAAGGTGAAGCACCACCTCGAGCAGCTCGAGAAGAAGGGCTTTATCAAGTATGATCGAAAGAACAAAAGTGTATCCCGCATGAAGCACCAGTCCCGCATCCCCTCTCCATTCGTATCCGTCGCAGTTGTCGGAACTGCCAACTGTGGACCTGCAACTATCTTTGCAAACGAGAACATAGAGGGTTACCTCAAGATCTCTAAGAATATCCTCAACAAGTGCAAGAACGTCTTTGCAATCAAGGCACAGGGTCTGTCCATGAACAAGGCCAGCATAGATGGACAGTCAATCGAGGATGGTGACTACCTGATCATCGACTCGGATTATCGTAACCCAAAGAACGGTGACGTAGTGCTCTCTGTCATCGACGACATGGCCAACATCAAGAAGTATATCTTTGACGAGGAGAACAATCAGATCGTGCTCGTATCTCAGTCTACCAAGGACATTCCACCCATCTACGTCCACGAGGACGACAGCTTCATGATTAACGGCAAGGTCATTCAGGTTATCAAAAAGCCAAAGTTGAGTTAGAATCGTTTTATGAAAATAATACAGGAATTCAAGACGTTTGCCGTCAAAGGCAATGCCGTTGACCTTGCGGTCGGAGTCGTTATCGGTGCAGCGTTTACAGGAATTGTTAACTCGCTTGTTAATGACATCATTAATCCCTTTCTCGGACTGGTGACAGGGCGAATTGATTTTAATGACAAGGTGTTCGTAATTAGGGAGGCGTCTGCTTCTGCAGCAGCACTGACCGTAAAGTACGGGGCGTTCATTACGGCACTTATTAACTTTGTGATTGTATCGTTTGCAATCTTCATTCTCGTAAAGCAGATCAACAGGCTCAAGCAAAAAGAGGCTGAAAAGCCTGTAAAGGTGGCCAAGGTATCAGACGAAGTTCGTCTACTTACGGAGATCAGGGACTCGCTTACCAAACGGTAGACGTATCCTTCTGGCAGACTTGCGTAGCTCCTCAAGCCAGAGGATGCTCGAACCAAATAGACCAGCGTACAGCCAATCACTCAAACTGATTGGCTGTATTTGTAATATCTTGCGCATAGCCTCAGACTCGAATGCAAAGATTGTCAGTCCGAATGATATCAGCCATCCTCCGATAAACGCCAGGTTGATCTTGTGCCTCGTATCAAAGACTGAGTGCTCGCCTGCTCGTACGTTGAGCACATTGAACCACTGCATGATAACCAGGACGAGAAGGGTCATCCCTTGCGCATACTCATACCCCTGAGGCTGAGATTTCATGAACACCAAAAGCGCGACGCAGGTCATGATCATACCCAGGTGAACGACGCTGGCCCACTCGCGCATGCCCAGAATGCGAGCTGTGTTGCGTCGCTCGATAACGCTGCGCTCAAAGGCGAACCCGATAACCAAGAACGTGTCCGTGACCAAGTTGAGCCAAAGGATAGAGATTGCAGAAAGTGGCAGTGGCAAAGCGAGCGTCAGCGCGAACACGACGACAAACACTTCCGCAAAGTTAGTCGAGAGCAGAAACAGAACGGTCTTCCGGATATTGGCGAAGATGTTCTTTCCTTCCTCTATTCCATATACGATACTGCCGAACTTGTTGTCGAGCAATACGATGTCAGAGGCCTCCTTTGCCGCCTCACTGCTCGACTTGCCCATGGCGATGCCGATGTCAGCCTTAACCAACGCAAGCGAGTCATTCACTCCGTCACCCGTCATGGCCACGACCTTTCCTGACTTACGATACAGGTCCAGAATCTTGAGCTTTTGCTGAGGAGTCACTCGTGCAAACACGGTCTTGTGCTTGAGGACGTTTTTGATCTGCTGGTCGTTCATATTCTTCATGTCATCTCCGGTCAGCACGCATGACGCGTCACTTCTCAGGCCAATCTGCTTGGCGACGTGCAGCGCGATCTCCTTGTGATCACCGGTAATAATGATGATCTCGACACCGCGCGCCCGCACCGCCTCGACGGATTCCCTGACGTCGCTTCGGATAGAGTCGCTCATGGCAACCAGACCAAGGAATATCACCTTGCTTCCCTCATGGGTACATGCTGCAATTACTCTATATCCCTGTCTTGAATATTCGTGAATTTTATCTTTGATCGACTCGAAGGCAGCGTCAGACATTGCACGCACGGAGGAATCTACCAAAAGATGCGTTGACATTGAGCTAATCGCTTCCGGCGCACCGACGAAAAATCGTACCTCCTTTTTGCCCTTGGCATACACGGACTCGTGATACATCTTCTGATTGTTAAAAGGAATGTCTTGCTTGAACACGTATTCCTTCTCCAATTCCTCCTTCGTGATGTCGAGCTTTTGTCCGAGAACAAGAAGCGCGACCTCTGTCGGGTCACCAGTCTCAATAACCCAGTCGTCCTTCTGTGATTCGAATCCGAACGTTCCATCAGAAGATAGCACGAGTGCCTTGACCAACTTTTCAACCTGCACATACCCTGCAAGCTTTACCTGGTTCTGCTTGTATACGAGTGTTCCCTTTGGCTCATATCCCTCACCTGTCACGTACAACTCTGTTCCGTCTGGAGAATAGATCTTCTCTACCTTCATCTGGTTGCGCGTAATCGTACCGGTCTTGTCGAGGGCAAGAATGTCTATCTGACCAAGCACGTCCAGTGATTGCATCTTGCGGACCAGCACGTTCTTGTCACCCATTCTCTTGAATCCGTACGCCAGCACTAACGTGAGCATGACGGGCAGACTTTCAGGAATTGCGGAAACAAAGAGGGCGACAACTGTTTTGAATATTTCTACAGAGGAATGATTCTGAGCCACGCCGACAAAGAACGTAAAC
>JAYTLZ010000001.1:0-7330 GCA_043728995.1 Minisyncoccota bacterium | reverse complement strand
TTGAAAAGGATCAGCTTGAATCGCACATAAAGGATCCTTTGCATGCATATGTGTTCGGCAAGTTTGTCCGAGGGAAAATTTACACCGGAAAGGGGATACTCACTACCTCACAATCGTTCGATGGAATCTCTTCAGATGAAGCTGCAGAAAAGATCACCGAGAAATTCGGGCAGAAAGCCACTACCTACAAGCTCCAGGACTGGTCCGTGTCACGCCAGCGCTATTGGGGTTGTCCTATCCCGATGATCCACTGCCAGAAGTGCGGAACTGTTCCTGTTGCAGAATCAGAGTTGCCCGTCCGGCTTCCGGAAATGGAAAAGATCGAGATGCATGACGACGGAAAGTCTCCGCTTGCGCATAACGAGGGATGGACCAAAGTTTCATGTCCATCCTGTGGCGGTGATGCCGAGAGGGAAACGGACACGCTCGATACCTTCGTCGATTCTAGCTGGTATTACACGCGCTACACAGACCCTCAGAACCAGACCGAGTTCGCGTCTCGCGAGCAGCTTGCAACCTGGATGGCTGTCGACTTTTACTCTGGTGGAAGCGAGCATACTACCAGGCACCTTCTGTATGCGCGATTCGTATACAAGGTCATGCATGACCTTGGACTGGTGCCACAATCAGAACCTTTTATTAAAAGAAATAACCGCGGACTCATTCTCGGTCCGGACGGGGAGAAGATGAGCAAGTCAAAAGGGAACGTCATTGAGCCGGATCCGGTTGTGGAACTCGTAGGAGCAGATGTCGTTCGCTCGTACCTCGCGTTCATTGGTCCCTACGGAGAGGCAGGAAGCTATCCATGGGATCCGAACGGCGTAGTTGGCATCAGGCGCTTCTTTGAGCGTGTGTACGCCCTCATGGACAAGATTGCCACGCGAGACTCGGTAGAGACCTCACTCGCCATCAATACGCTCCTCAAGAACGTCAGAACTGACTTTGAGCAGCTCAAGTTCAACACGGGACTTTCCAAGATCATGATCTGCGTCAACGCGATTGAGAAGTCAGACTTTTCAAAGCATACATTCGGCCAGCTCCTTATCGTTCTCAACAGTTACGCACCCCATCTCGCACAAGAGTTATGGATTGAGTCAGGCCATACCGGATTTATCCACAATGAGACGTTTCCTATTGCAGACGAGGCGGTGCTTGCTCATCAGTCCATCAAGATTGCGATCCAGATAAACGGAAAAACACGCTCAGTATTGGAGTGTGAACCGGGGACAACGAAAGATGAGATCATTATGCGGGCCAAGGCAGACCCTGAGGTTTCCAAGTGGCTCGAGGGCAAGGAAATCCTCAAAGAGGTGTATGTGGATAACCGGCTTTTGAGCTTTGTTACCAAAGGCTAGTTCAATTGTTTGACATATCCTGAAAATGTGATAATTTAGGTAGTAAGACACTCGTGTATTTATCCAAATATACCCATTAAAAGTTATACATTGCATGATTAAATTATCATTTCAGCCAAAACAAATAACGAAGAAGTTGGTAAAGATTCTTCCGGAACGATCTCAGGACGTTATCACTAAGCGATATGGCCTTGGCCTTTCGTCTGACACGCTGACACTGGAGGCAATCGGTAAGGAGTACGGCATTACCCGAGAGCGAGTGCGGCAGATCGAGGAGAACTCACTTGCGATGCTTCGCAAGTCAGAGGAGTTCAAGAAGAACCAGGAGACGTTTACTGAGCTGCACAACATTCTTGTTGACCTCGGAAGCGTCATCTCTGAGGACGAGCTACTCAACCATCTCTCAAAGAACGAGAGCGTACGAAACCACATCCACTTCCTTCTTGTTTTGGGCAATGAGTTCAAGAAGATCAAGGAGGACGACCACTTCAAGCACAGGTGGCATGTAGACGGCCAGGTTGCCGACAAGATCGAGACTGCGATCAAGAGCCTCTACAAGAGCCTCTCAAAGGATACGCTCGTATCCGACTCTGAGATCATCGAGTCATTTATTGCTAACGCACCTGACCTTGCTACCAAGTACAAGCGTGAGGAGATCATCAGGCGATACCTGGACATCTCAAAGCGAATCGGGCGAAACCCGCTTGGAGAGTGGGGACGAGCCGAGTCACCGAACATCAATGTAAAGGGAATTCGCGACTACGCCTTCCTGGTTATCAGGCGACACGGTTCTCCGATCCACTTCCGCGAGGTTGCCGAGCAGATCAACAAGCTCTTCGACAAGAAGGCACATGTTGCTACTTGCCACAATGAGCTGATCAAGGATCCACGATTCGTTCTCGTAGGACGAGGACTCTACGCACTTACTGACTGGGGGTACGCTTCAGGAGTAGTTCGAGACGTCATCAACAAGCTTATCGAGAAGCACGGACCGCTTACCAAGGAGGAGATCATCGCCAAGGTACTTAAGGAGCGATACGTAAAGGAGAACACGATTCTTGTGAACCTCCAGAACCAGAAGTACTTCAAGAAGGACAAGCAGGGAAAGTACGCCACTTCATAACACGTTCGTAACTCTCTTTCAAAACAAATATTTGTGGTAAAATAACTACCATATTTATGAACACAAGCTTTGCAGAAGTAATCGCACAGGCTCTGGACTTCCTCCTGTACCTCGTACCCATTGCCGTTCCTGTTTTGCTTGGGTTCCTTGCGTTTGAGAAATACGTTTCAGCCAACAGGCAGCGGTACTTCAACTCACTCAACTGGACCCTTATGGAAATAGTTCCATCGCCCGACATCGTAAAGTCGCCGGCCGCGATGGAGCTTTTTCTTTTGGCACTGTACCAGACGGGTGGAGAGGGTACGTGGATTGATCGATGGGTTAAGGGAAAGGTAAGAACGTGGTTCTCGCTTGAACTGGTATCGCTCGGAGGCCGTATCAGATTCTACATCTGGTGCGAAAGCAAGAACAAGAAGTATCTCGAGTCGCAGATCTACGCACAGTATCCGGGAACCGAGGTTCGCGACGCTGAGGACTATGCTGCAAAGTTAAACCTGACCAACTACGAGATGATGGCAACCGAGCTTTCGCTTGCAAAGGCTGACCCGTATCCGATCAAGACCTATGTCGACTACCAGCTCGACAAGGAACAGGAGGAAGAATACAAGATTGATCCGCTTACGCCTATTCTGGAGTACTTCGCCACGCTTCCTGAGGATAATTATGCCGTCATCCAAATCTTCGTGCGTGCCCACAAGGCCGAGGATCCTGATCCCAAGAAGTTATTCCCGAGCATGTCCAAAAAGGTAGACAACTGGAAAGATGATGCCAAGAAGGAAATTGCGAAGATCAAGGAGGAATCGTTCATTGACGTTGAGGAAGGTGGCGTCAAGAAAAAGCAGAACGTCCAGACCGAGACGCAAAAGCGTCAGATCTCCGCACTTGACAAGAGCGTGACTAAGTTTGCGTTCGACACAGGGATCCGCCTTGTATACATTGCCAAGAAGGAGGTGTTCTCAGGAGGTAACTTTGGATCCTTGGCGGGATCGTTCAAGCAGTTCAACTCAGGCGAGCTAAACAGCTTCAAGCCCCGAAGCGGAGCGACAACCAGCTTTGACTATCCGTGGCAGGATCCGTTTAAGACCAAGGTGAGGAAGATGAAGACAGAGTATCTTGAGGCGTTCCAGATCCGTGACTATTTCTGGAAGAGCTTGCCCAGGATAAAGATGACGGACTTCTGGAGAGACAACGACCGCCCATATTTCGTTCTCAATACCGAGGAGCTTGCGACAATCTTTCACTTTCCTGGTATGGTTGCTCAGACACCTACGATGGATCGAGTCGATTCCAAGAAGGCTACGCCACCTGATAACTTACCTATTTAGATATGAACTCAAAATCAAGAAACGCACTCAAGGTCATTGCCGCAGTCTCATTGCTGTGGGTTATTCTTATTTCTCCACCCCTTCACTTTAAGGAGGGAACGATCATGACTGTTTCAAAAGGACAAAGTGTAAAGCAGATCGCCCAGCAGTTCAAGTCACAAGGCATCATTCAGTCGGAAGCAGTTTTCACCAACCTCATCGTTATCTTTAATCTAGATAGCAAAATCGTGTCTGGTGAATACGTTTTCAAGGACAAGGTCAGCACGTTGGAGGTTATTAAGCGCCTTTCACGTGGAGACTACCAGATCCAGGCTAAGAAGATCACTCTCATTGAGGGTCTGACTGTTCGTGAGATGTCTGAAGAATTTGCTGGCAAGTTTTATAACATTTCCGCAGAGGAATTTATAGCAGTTGCATCTTCGAGTGAGGGGTATCTGTTCCCGGATACGTATTATTTTCCTGAGAACGTACGCGCCGATGAGATAGTGCAGAAACTCAAGCTCACTTTTAACGAGAAGATTGCCGAGTATCCGGAGATATTGCGTTCCAAAAAATCCCTGAAGGATATCGTGACCATGGCGTCGATTATTGAAAAGGAGGCGACGACAGAGTCTATGCAAGAGGTCTCAAACATCCTCTGGAACAGGATTATGGAGGGCATGCCGCTTCAGGTGGATGCCGGGTTCGTGTATGAGCGCGGCAAGCATACGCTTGAGCTTTCGCTCGATGATCTCAAGGAGGATTCGCCTTACAATACCTATGTTAGAGCCGGTCTCACACCCACACCTATTTCCAATCCTGGAATACAGACATTGCTTGCGGCGGCTTTCCCTCAGCCTACAGACAATTTCTACTTTTTGACAGGATACGACGGAGAGATGTACTATGCCAAGACTCTCAAAGAACATGACGAAAACAAGGAAAAATATCTCACAAAAGAAGAGTAGGGTCCTGGTCGGAATCTCCGGCGGGGTTGATTCCTCTGTCTCCGCGCTTTTGTTGAAGCAACAGGGTTACGAGGTTGAGGGAATCTTTGCCAAGGTATGGCAGCCGGACTTTGTAGAGTGCACATGGCGCGACGAGATGAAGGATGCAATGCGCGTCTGCGCCCAGCTCGACATTCCATTCCATTTCCTGGATCTGGAAAAGGAGTACAAGAAGTTCGTCGCTGACTCGATGATCTCGGAGTATGAGGCAGGTAGGACACCCAATCCTGACGTGATGTGCAATACGCATATCAAGTTCGGCTTTATATATGAATACGCAATGACAAATGGCTTTGATGCCGTGGCGACAGGGCACTATGCGCAAGTTATCGATGGTATGCTTGCCAGAGGCGCTGACGCGTCCAAGGACCAGAGTTATTTTTTATGGAACGTAGCTAAAGAAAAGTTTGCGAACATGCTTTTTCCTATTGGGCATCTTGAAAAGTCTGAAGTTCGAAAGATCGCCGCCAAGCATGACCTGTGCACTGCCCAAAAAAAGGACAGCCAGGGCCTTTGCTTTATCGGACCCATAGACATGAAGACTTTTTTGAAAAACCTGATCGAGACTACGCCAGGCAACGTACTCAATGCTGATGGCGATGTAATTGGCACGCATGATGGTGCGCAACTCTACACGGTCGGCGAGCGACACGGATTCACCATCGGCCCCGCACACAAGGACTCGCATGACGCGGCACTGTTTGTTATTTCCAAAGATGTCGGCAAGAATACGATTACTGTAGCCTCAATCGCGCCACCGGCAAAACATGTCGTATTAAGCAACTTGAATTTATTTGCGCAAAATGTTCCTGATACTGTCGATGTTCAGTTCAGGTACAGGCAAACACCAATCAAGGCAGCATGTGAATCACGTGAAGGTACAACAACACTCACGCTTTCCGATTCCTGTGAGCTCATAGCTGCCGGACAATCAGCAGTTCTCTATGTCGGACCTGTGTGCATCGGGGGTGGCATCGTGGATAAAGTGGTATACTAGATGCATGAAAAATACAATCATCGGGATAGTGTCATTACTTATTTTGCTCGTTGTGTGCTTTTACGGATACGAGTTCGTGTTCAAGAAACCGCTCGTTGAAAGTCCGACAGAAACACAGGAAGACCTGTTTGCCCCAGTCATGGATGTGAAGATGCAAACGAAGGACGGCATGTACACGTTTGTTGGAGAGGTTGAGCTCCCTACGCCATGTCACACCATTGATGCATCCATTTCTCCAAGCAACTCAAGTACGTACGGAATCATGGTCAAGACAGTGTCTCCAAAGGAGGGAGTGATGTGTGCTCAGGTTATGACAACGCGAGCATTCAAAGCCTCGACTCCGATCGTTGCCGGCGAGCAGCCGACATTCAAGCTCTTCATTGACGGAACGGAATACAAGATGAATGCGTTCGAGATCCCTGAGGATGCCAATATTGATACCTATAAGCTTCAGATCAAGGGATAATACGTATGGCGGATATTGTCATTACCAAAAACAACGGCGACCAGGAGCTCTTTAACCAGGACAAGCTGATAAAGTCACTTAAACGTTCTCAGGCCAGTGAACAAGAGGTCGAGCGAGTACTCACGCATGTTCAGTCGCGACTCAGGCCGGGCATGACGACTGGCGAGATTTATTCCATCGCGCGAAAGGCACTCGATGCGGACAAGATCAAGAATCCCAACGCGATCCGCTACGGGCTCAAGCAGTCTGTTATGGATCTCGGACCATCCGGATTCCCGTTTGAGCTTTTTGTGGCGCGAATATACGCCGAGCTCGGTTACATGTGTCAGACTGGCGTGATGGTTCAGGGTCACTGCATCGAGCACGAGGTGGACGTCCTTGCTCACAAGGGTGACGAGGTTATCTGCATGGAGGCCAAGTTCCATAACGAGCCGTACCTCAAGTCTGATACCAAGGTGGCACTCTACGTGAAGGCGCGCTTCGATGATCTCATTGGTCAAAAGATCAAGATTGATGGACAATATAAGCATGTTACCAAGGGAATTCTCATTACAAATACTAATTTTACTGATAATGCTCAAGCTTATGTTTCTTGCATGGGCACATTTAGTCTAGTCAGCTGGAATTATCCCGAGGAAGGAAGCCTTCTGGATTTGATCGAGAGGTTTAACCTGCATCCGATTACCACGATTCCTGAACTATCCAAGAGCGATGTCACTAGGCTGATCGAGCAGGGTATCATCATGTGTGCGGACGTTACATCGCACCCAGGCATCCTCGACAAGCTCAATATCAAGAAGAGTAAGCAGCAGTCGATACACGAGACAATCAGCCTCCTTTGCAAAAGCTAGAAAATAACGTACATTTGTGAGAATGAAACATACAGAAATACGCTCAAAAATAAGGTCGTTTATGACAGACAAGAAGTTCGCTCTCGTGGACTCTGCTTCTCTTGTTCCTGAGAACGACCCGTCTGTTCTATTTACGACTGCAGGCGTGCAACCGCTTGTCCCGTATATCAAGGGAGAGAAGCATCCGCTTGGGAACAGGATTTCCAATATACAGAAGTGCGTGAGGA